>JBDNGT010000221.1:0-19058 GCA_041689145.1 Geopsychrobacter sp.
ATCTATAGGGAGGACTTGAGTTCATATCTCATCTTCTCCTGTCTGTAATCCTTAGATACCGGCATAGATAAAGCTTCGGCAATTATACCCTGTCATTGGTTGAGGTCAAATGGAGGTGTTTCCTATTTATCGTCTTACAATGTTTCGGTTGCGGTGGGAAAACCTCACTAACTCGGACCAGCTTCCTCCTTTCCCTAATGACCTCTACTGCAAAATGAGAAGGGAACTCGCCTTGCACTAATTCCCTCATATCTATGGCTCCCCGAGACTACCGAGAACCAACAAAATCCTCACAATGAACGTCGCCAGCTTTTTTGCGGTTGCAATGGCAAGCGTGTGGAATATGCTGGAAATATACAATATCACTTCTTCAATTTACCCTTGAACCAATACCCTCTGCGAATGTCCCAGTACCATCTTTCTTTGGTTTATACGAATTTCACATTTACCTCATCCCCCTTAACAACCCCGGTCCAGGAAATTCTTCCATGTGATGGACTTTCGGTGAAGTTCGAACTCACGTCAGATGATCTGGAAAAGATCGACAGTTCCGCCGTCCGAATCAAGGTCGAAGGGGCACGTTACCCGGAAAAACTCGAAGCACTGACAGGCCGCTAAGCAGGCAAAAAAGGTCAGCTTTGGACTGAGGCAAGGGCTGACCCGAAGGCCGAACCAAAGTACGACAGCAACAAGGTCCCACCGCACGGCCTGGGGCAAGCCAACTGGGTGTAGATAGAGGGCAATATTTGTGCTGGCGATGTATACTTTTATGAACCGGATGCAGACCCAATGGAGGGAAAATGATCCGACATTTTGATTTCATCGCCATCGGCGGTGGCAGCGGCGGCATCGCAGCGGCCAATCGCACCGCCATGCGCGGCGCCAAGGTCGCACTGATCGAGGCTCAGCAATTAGGGGGAACCTGTGTCAACCGCGGCTGCGTCCCCAAAAAGGTGATGTGGCATGCCGCACAGTTGGCCGAAACCCTGACCCGATTCGCGCCCGACTATGGCCTGGAGTTTGAATTCAAAGGCTTGAACTGGTCGAAACTGGTCGACAGCCGTTCGGCCTACATTGCACGCATTCACCAGGCCTACGAAAAGTCCCTGGCCGGCAACGGGGTCAGGGTCATCCCGGGGTTCGCCAGGTTTGTCGCTCCCAAGACCCTCGAGGTCAACGGTGACCATTACACCGCCGAGCATATTCTTATTTCTGTGGGCGGACGCTCCATCTTCCCCGACATCCCCGGCGCCGAACACGGCACCGACTCGGACGGCTTCTTCGCCTTCAGGCAACAACCCAAATCCGTTGCGGTCATCGGCGCCGGCTACATCGCCGTCGAGCTGGCCGGTATGCTCCACAGCCTGGGCAGTAAAACCGACTTGTTTGTTCGCAAACACGCGCCGCTGCGCAACTTTGACCCCATGCTGGTCGAGACACTGACCGCCCAGATGGCACAGGACGGCCCGACCCTGCACACCCACGCGGTTCCGCAGGCGGTCACCAAAGAGCCTGATGGCAGCCGCACCCTGCATCTCGAAAACGGGGAGCAGCATAACTTTGAGCAGCTGATCTGGGCCGTTGGCCGCGAGCCCGCGACCGATGACCTGAACCTGGATGCCGTTGGCGTCGAACGCACCGCCAAGGGCTATATCAAGGTCGACGCATTCCTGAACTGCACGGCGAAAAACATCTACGCTGTCGGTGACATCGTCGACGGCGGCATTGAGCTCACCCCGGTCGCCGTTAAAAGTGGTCGGTTGCTGGCAGAGCGCCTGTTCAACCCCGATCTGGCGGACGCCAGGATGGACTTCGAGCTGGTCCCCACAGTGATGTTCAGCCACCCCCCGATCGGCACCATCGGCCTGACCGAACCCGAAGCCTTGGCCGAGTACGGCCTTAAGCAGGTCAAGATCTATACGGCCAGCTTCACGCCCATGATCAGCGGTATCACCAGCCATCCGCAGCCCTGCCGGATGAAGCTGGTCTGCGCCGGAGCAGACGAGAAGATCGTCGGCCTGCACGGCATCGGCTACGCGGTGGACGAGATGATCCAGGGGTTCGCCGTCGCGCTGAAGATGGGCGCGACCAAGGCCGACTTCGACCGGGTTATTGCGATCCACCCCACCGGCGCGGAAGAGTTCGTCACGATGAGGTAGGCTCAAGTTCTAAGAAAGTTTTTGAGTCCAGTGAAGAAGATCTGGCGGCGATAGCCAAAACGAACAGACCGGTCAGTTGGGTGAAAATGGACAGGTTCTGCTGGCCCAAAAGCTTCTCGAGGTGCCCCGCCATCTGCTAATTCCGCTGGTAGACTCCAATTACCCCCTTTTTATAGGCGACCCCACCTCAGGCCGAGAATGGGGAAAGGTAAAGGACGTCCCTTTGCCTACATTTTTGACCTTTGGAGGGTAGCGTATAGCTATTAACAAAGTAGACTTGACAGGTAAATGGAGACCGCGACGACCAAGGTTCTCATCCTCGGCGCCAACGGCCAGTTGGCGCGTAACACGACGAAGTTCTTCCTCGACCGCAGCGACGCGTGCGCCTGAGGCCGCACTGGCCATGACCGGGCGCTGATTCATCATCAAACTGAAACCATAAGGAGATTAAATCATGTACAAAGCCAAAGCCTATTCCGCCGCCAGCGCGACCTCGCCGCTGGCTTCCACTCAGATTCAACGCCGCGCCACCACCGAACGCGACGTGCAGATCGAGATCCTTTTCTGCGGTGTCTGTCACTCCGACCTGCACACGGTACGTAACGAGTGGCGCAGCGTCATGCCGACGACCTATCCCTGTGTGCCGGGGCATGAGATCGTCGGCAAAGTGACCGTGGTCGGCCTCGGCGGTCTGGGGCACATGGGGGTTAAGCTCGCCCGTGCTTTCGGTGCCCGTGTCCTGGTCTTCACCACCTCACCGGGCAAGAAGGAGGGTGCGCTGCGCCTTCAACACGCCCAAGGGAAGGCCGTTAAGCGCAACTGCAAAAGTGGAATGTAAATTAAGACTTCTCGAGGGGGTAGATATAAATCGCTTTGACGCTCAACGCGGATTGGGAAAAACGATCTTGCCTGCCTCGTCCTTTTGTTTTGCCGATTTTCCGCCAGTTTGCTGCCTGCTCGCTGTTTTCCCCCACTCGGATCAAAGAAGTTGAATTGCTCACAAAGGTTATCGGCTAATTCGTTTCTGGTTATTTCAGGGGTACTATTGAGCAGTTCACGAATACGCTCAATAGATTCTGGTTGTGGTAGTGTGCGCTTAATTTGATTTTGTATTAACATGCGGACAATTAGTATTGCAATGTGGCTTAAAAGTTCAGTTGTATTTTATGGGTAAAGGGCATGGCTAGGGGCGATGCGCGACATCGCCCCTAGCGGCAATAATGTTGAAAAGTTCTTTTACTGTGGTGGCAGGTTTGTTTTGCCACTTTCATAGTTCATACGTATTTCTCTAGCGAAACACGCACATGACGTTGACGGCCGATGGATTACGATTACCTTCAAAAGCTTAAACAGACCCACCCGACCCTGCGGTTACTGGCGGCCGACAATGTTGCGCTGATTATCAGCTTTCTGTTCCGCATCTTTATTCAGCCCAACCGGCGGTCGATTTCCCAGATCGACCTGATCACCGCGCTGGACGACTATCTGTTTTTTCTGCACGACATCCATGGCGAGGAGCGCTACCCTAAAACAGCCCGTCAGTACCTTGAGGACTGGGCGGGGGGCAAAACCCCATTTCTGCGCAAATACTACACCGATAACGGCGATGAGCCCGAATTCGACCTGACTCCGGCGACCGAGAAGGCGGTCGAATGGCTGCAGAGTCTGGAGGAACGTCAGTTCGTCGGCACCGAGTCGCGTCTGCTGACCGTCTTTGAGCTGCTGCGCGAGATCGTGCGCAAGACCCGGCAGGATCCGGCCGCGCGTATCGCCGAGCTGGAGCAACAGCGACGCGAAATCGAGGCGGAGATCGCGAAGATTCGTGACGGGGTGGTTGAGCCCTACGATCCGACCCGCATCAAGGAGCGTTTCTTTCAGGTCGAGGAGACCGCCCGGCGCCTCTTATCCGATTTTCGCCAGGTGGAGTATAACTTTCGCGGCCTCGATCGCCAGACCCGCGAGCGTATCGCCGTCAGCGACAAGACCAAGGGATCGCTACTCGATGAAATCTTTCGCGAACAGGATGTGATCTGGGACTCAGATCAGGGCAAGAGCTTTCGTGCCTTCTGGGAGTTTTTGATGTCCGCGCCGCGGCAGGCCGAACTGGCCGAAATGCTCGAAGCGGTTTATGCCCTAGAGGAGATTCAGTCCCTGACGCCGGATTCTTTTCTGGCCGGGATCAAGTTTTCACTGCTCGATGCCGGGGAGAAGGTCTACAAGACCAACAACCTCTTGGTCGAGCAGCTGCGCAAATATCTCGATGATCAGGCCTATTTGGAGAATCGCCGCATCATGGATCTGATGCGCGGCATCGAAAAACAGGCGGTGTCAATCAAGGATGAGCCGCCGCAGGAGCGGGTTTTTGCCGAGCTGGCCGACTTGAAACCGGGGTTCGATCTGGTGATGGCACGCAGCCTCTTCACCCCGCCGCACAATCCGCAGATCAAGGAGCGTGAAATCCGCGCCGGTGCGGCCGATATCGATACCCAGGCCCTTTATCGGCAGAGCTATGTCGATGAGGCGTTGCTGTTGGCCAACATTCGCAAGGCGTTGCAGACCCGCTCGCAGATTTCACTGGCGCAGCTGGTCGCCGAATTTCCCCTGCAGAAAGGGCTGGCCGAGGTGGTAACCTACCTGAGCCTGGCCGACAAAGACCCCAAGGCGCTGGTGGCTGAAACCGCGACCGAGGTGTTGACCCTGACCGGGGAGAGCGGGCAGAATCGCAGAATCGAGCTGCCGCAGGTGATCTTTACCCGTTGATAAAAGCAGATGCCACCAAGGCCACCAAGGCCACCAAACAATCTTGCTTTAACGCAGAGACGGAGAGGAGCGGAGGCGGTGAGAAGAGTAGCTCAGTCGGTTTTCAAAAAAAAACTGTTTTTAGCTTTTCTCAGCGGCCTCTCCCTACTCTGCGCCTCTCCGTTGAAATGCACTTCCTGGTGTCCTTTTGACTTGGTGTCAGCATGAAAACTAAAGGCTTTGGTTAAGTTACTCAGAAGTTACCATTAGGGAACCATTATGAATGCATTTTCTAATCTCCCCCATCAGGTCTCGCTGGTGCTGATTCAGCTC
Source organism: Geopsychrobacter sp. (assembly GCA_041689145.1). GTDB lineage: Bacteria > Desulfobacterota > Desulfuromonadia > Desulfuromonadales > Geopsychrobacteraceae > Geopsychrobacter. The sequence continues at coordinate 5,232 of JBDNGT010000221.1, forward strand.
TGCAAGGGGGTGCTCTATGCGGATAAAAGCCCCGAACTGTGGCGGAATCTGCAGACCTATCAGGCAAGTGTGCATGATTATTTTACGGTGCTCGGTCTGCGGGTGCGGATTGATGAGTCCGAGGGTTATGCCTTTTTGCAGCAACACTCAGCAGAGCAGGCAGACGTCGAAACAGATTCAGCCCCGCTGCCGCATCTGGTCCAGCGGCGCCAGCTCAGCTATCCGCTCAGCCTGCTCTGTGTGCTGCTGCGCAAGAAGCTGATCGAACAGGATGCCGCCGGCGGCGAGACCCGGGTCATTCTGAGCCGGGCGCAGATTGTCGATATGCTGCGGGTCTTTCTGCCCGAGAGCAGCAACGAAGCCAAGACCGTCGAGCAGATCGAGGGTCATATCCGCAAGATCATCGACTACGGTTTTCTGCGTCGTCTCAAGGGGGATGACGAACGTTACGAGGTGCGGCGCATCATCAAGGCGCTGGTCGATGCCGACTGGCTCGGAGACTTGAACAAAAAACTGGAGGCCTATCGCAGCCATGCCGACTCTCTCGCTTGATTTTGCCGCTGACGACAGCGTCACCGGTTTCCGTCTGCAGCGCCTGGAGGTGCTCAACTGGGGGACCTTCGACCGGCACGTCTGGAGCATCGCTCCTCAGGGTCATAACGGCCTGCTGACCGGTGACATCGGCTCGGGCAAGTCGACCCTGGTCGACGCCATTACCACCCTGCTGGTGCCGCACCAGCGCATCATCTACAACAAGGCGGCCGGAGCCGAGGGCAAGGAACGTTCGCTCTATTCGTACATTCGCGGTGAGTATAAGAGCACCAAAGATGACCTGACTCAGGCTGCCAGGGCAGTGGCGCTGCGTGATGACAACAGCTATACGGTGCTGCTCGGCCAGTTCTACAATCAAGGCTTTAATCAGTCAGTCACCCTTGCCCAGGTCTTCTGGCTCAAGGATCAGAAGCGCAACCCCGAGCGCTTCTTCGTCGTCTCCGAGACCCCCTTGAGTATCACCGCCGATTTTAGCGAGTTCGGCAGTGATATCCTCGAATTGAAAAAGCGCTTGCGGTGCACCCCGCGGGTTGAGCTGCTTGATAACTTCAAGGAGTACAGCAGCCGTTTCCGCCATCTGTTCGGCATCCAGAACGAACAGGCTCTCGAACTTTTCTATCAGACCGTGTCTATGAAATCGGTCGGTAACCTGACCGATTTTGTGCGTCACCATATGCTTGAAAAGGGCGAGGTCGAGAACCGCATAGAGGATCTGCAGCGCAATTTCGACAACCTCAACCGCGCCCATGTGGCGGTGCTCAAGGCCAAGGAACAGATTGCGCTGCTCAATCCGTTGATCAAAGATGGGCGGGATTATCGGGTTTTAAGTGGGTCGATCGACGAACTGCGACGCTGCCGCGAGGCGCTGGTCGCCTATTTTGCGCAGCACAAAAATACCCTATTGCAGGTCCAGATCGAAAAGCTCGAGAGCGAGGTGCAGAAGATTACCCAACAACTCGAGCGCCTGAAGGAGGAGCTCGGACAGCTGCGGCGGAAAGAGGATGAGCTCAAAAGTGCCATCGACGAGAGCGGCGGACGGCGGCTGCAGACTCTGGAACGGGAGATTGCCGAGCTTACGAAGCTGCGCGCCAGACAGCAGTTCAGGCAGCAGGAATATCGGGCACACAGCGAAAAACTGGAGCTACCGCAGGTGCAGAGCGAAGACGATTTCTACGCCACCCTGCATAAGGCGCAAACCCTGCCGGGCGCGATTGAGACGCAGATCGAGGCGCTGAAAAAGCAGGAGATCGAACAGAGCGTCAAGCGGCAGGCTCTGCTTCAGGAGCAGCGGCAGCTGGAGGACGAGCTCGACTCGCTGCGGCGGCGCAAGAGCAACATCCCACGCAAAAATTTGGAACTTAGACAGACCATGGCGCAGGTCCTCGATCTCGATGAGGCCGAGCTGCCCTTTGTCGGCGAGCTGTTACAGGTCGATGCGGGTGCGGCCGCATGGCAGGGCGCGATCGAACGCCTGCTGCACAACTTCGGTCTCAGCCTGCTGGTGCCGGAGAACCACTACGCGGCGGTCAGCCGCTATGTCGATCAGACCCAGCTGCGCGGTCGACTGGTCTATTTTCGCCTGCGCGCCGCCGATGCCCGGTCTACGGGCAAAACAGCGGAGGCCGATGCGCTGAACAGCAAGTTGCGGATCAAACCCGACAGCGACTGCTATGCCTGGCTGGAGACCCAACTGCAGGTGCGCTTCGATTATGTCTGTTGCGCCGATCTGGAACGCTTCCGACGTCTGCCCAAGGCGATTACCGCGAACGGTCAGATCAAGTCGGGCGGACAGCGTCACGAAAAGGATGATCGCAGCTCGATTCACGATCCAAGCCGCTACGTACTCGGCTGGAGCAACCAGGAGAAGATCAAGGCGCTGGAGGGTCGAGTGCAGGAGCTGGGGAGCGCTGCCGAGCACTTGCAGACCGAACTGTCAAGGCTGTCCAGAGAGCAGCAGAGCGAAGGCGAACGGCGTGATGCGGTGCGCGATCTGTTGAAGTTTAGCGATTACGCTGAAATCGACTGGGCGCCGACCGCTGCGCAGATTCAGTCGTGCCAAGAGGAGAAGAGCGCAATCGAAGCCAGCTCCGACCGTCTGCAGACCCTGCGCGAGCAGCTGCAGTTGACCCGTGAGGGGTTGACGCAGCAGGAGAACCGACAGGCAGAACTGGCGAAAGAGGCCGGGCGCCAGGAGAATCGACTCGAAGGCCGTCGCCACGAACTGGACGAGACGCGCGACCTGATCGAGCTGCTCACGGCTGAGGAGCGTGCGACCTGGTTTCCAAAAATCGAGCCCTTCTGTCACCAGAGCCTGAACCTGCAGAATATCGAAAAGGCCCAGCGCGAGGTGCGCGAAGCGATCCAGCGGCAGCTCGATGGCGACGAACGCAAGGTCAAGCGCCTGACCGAAAAGTTGATCGGGGCGATGCAGGCCTACAAGGCCGACTACCCGGCCGAGACCGCCGAGGTCGATGCCAGCCTGGAGGCGCTGGCTGAATTCGAGGCGATGCTCAAGGCGTTAAAGGGGCAGGATCTACCGCGGCATGAGGCGCGTTTCAAGCAGCTGCTGAACGAAGGAACCATCAACAGCGTCGCCCTGTTCCAGAACCAGCTCGACAAGGAACGCCAGCAGATTAATAACAAGATCGCCACCATCAACGGCTCCCTCGGCGAGATCGAGTACAACCCCGGCACCTTCATCGAGCTGGTGATCGACAAGACTCAAGACCCCGAAGTGCGCGAGTTTCAACAGGATCTCAAGCAGTGTCTTTCTCATACAATGGAGACCTCGGAACTCTACAACGAAGCCAAGTTTCTGCAGGTCAAGTCGCTGATCGAGCGTTTCAACGGGCGCGAAGGGCTGATCGACAGCGACCGCAAGTGGACGCTCAAGGTCAGTGACGTCCGTAACTGGTTCAGTTTTTCGGCCAGCGAACGCTGGCAGGAGGACGGCAGCGAGCGCGAATTCTACTCCGACGCCTCCGGCAAGTCGGGTGGCCAGAAGGAGAAACTCGCTTACACTATCCTCGCCTCGGCGTTGGCCTACCAGTTCGGTCTCGAATGGGGCGCGGTACAGTCGCGTTCTTTTCGTTTTGTGGTGATCGACGAGGCCTTCGCCAAGGGTTCGGACGAGAGTACCCGCTACGGGTTGGAGTTGTTCAAAAAACTCCACCTGCAGCTATTGATCGTTACTCCGCTGCAGAAGATTCATGTCATTGAGGACTACATCCGCTCGGTCCATTTTGTCCATAATGAGGGCGGTGCCAATTCAATGCTGCGCAACCTGAGCCTCGAAGAATATCGGGCTGAAAAAGCGCAGTTTCAACGGCTGGCAGAAGGATGATCAGCCCGCAGCAGATTTGGCAAAAGGGCATGAAACACTGGCAGAGTGGCCGCCTGCTGAGCGCGTACCTGCGGGGAGAAAATCTGTTCCCGCTTGAGATCCCGTTTCGCAAACCGAGCGCCAAAGAGGTGCTGGAACGGTTCTCTGAGCTGCGTCCCCAGGTCACGCAACTGCGTGCCAAAAGTAAGGAGCAGCTCGGTTACGGCTACAGCCTGGAGTTTACCAGCGTCAACCACCGGCAATTGGGCCAACAGCAACTCCCCAGAAATATCCGTTTTGACAGCCGGGAAGATCTACTGCGCAGCCTCGGCAAACAGGCTGAGTTCGAACGCGTTTGTACGCTGGTCGCGGCGACACTGCAGCAACAATCGGCCCTTGAAGGCTGGCTGAGCAAAAATCCCTTAATGGTCTTCAACTATCAGCAGGTCTGGCCGCAGCTAATTTTAGTCTGTGACCATTTCTGCCAGTTGCCACAGCCCGCCCGCTATTTGCGTGAACTTGAGATTGCCGGCGTCGACAGTAAATTTATCGAGCGGCACAAGGGCATCCTTGCTGAACTGCTCGAACAAATACTGCCTGCAGGCAGTATCAACCGCGAGATCACTGGTCTAAGTGGCAGCGGCTTCGAGCGCCGTTTCGGCCTGCGATTCGATGAGCCGTTGATCCGCCTGCGCATTCTCGACCCGCAGCTTGCTGCGCCCTTCGGGGCGAGCGACCTGAGCCTGCCCCTGAGCCAGTTTGGCCAACTCCAGCCCGACTGTCGGCGCATTTTTATCACCGAGAACAAGATCAACGGCCTCAGTTTTCCACCGGTCCCAGGCGCCTGGGTGATCTTCGGGCTCGGCTACGGCATACAGACCCTTAAGGAGATCGACTGGTTACGCACGCTGCCGATCGATTACTGGGGGGATATCGATACCCACGGCTTTGCCATTCTCTCGCAACTGCGCGGCTATTTCCCGCAAACCGAATCGATGTTGATGGATTGGCAGACGCTGCTCGCATTTCAGCATCTTTGGGTCGCTGAGGAACAGTCCAAGCGCTGCCTGGCCGCTCTACCCCATCTCGACGCTCGGGAGCAGGCGCTCTACCATGAGTTACGCCGTAACTCGTTGGGCGAGAATGTGCGTCTGGAACAGGAACGCATCGCTTTCTCTCGGCTGCGAGATTGGTTGGAAAAAACGGGTAGGGCCACGCCTGGGTCGCATTGAGGAGAGCTGCGGCCTGTGTTGCTTCAGACGTTCCAGCGGCCGAAAAAGTCAAAAGAAAGCTGACGGTGATGTTTGATCGCCAGCAGGAAAAGTGCGTTTGGCTGGCGGGCATAAAGCAGAATATAGTTTCCACGGATCAGTTCACGCAGACATCCTTCAGCCCCCAGTCGTTGTTGAAGCTGGACTGTCAAGGCGACGCTCTCTTCGGTCGTGGCCTGACGCCGCAGGAACTGATGACCGATATCGGGCTGGCGCTCCAGGGTCGGAATGACCTGCTCGAACAGATCATCAAGCAGGGCTTCGAACGCCTCTTCAGCGTCGGCTTTGCGGAGAAAACCTGCAATCTCATCAAGGTTGCAGGCGAAATTCCGGGAGATTTGAACCTGCATGCGGCTCAGGCCTTGCGGCCGTAGCGGGATTTTAGCTCGGCGACCGTCATAACCTGACCGGTTTCGACATCGTCCCAGCCGTGGGCGGCTTCTTCGAGCAGGCCCAAGTGGATGTTTTCGCGTTCGAGACGGTGATAATAGTCGAGCCGTCGAGCATCAATCAATGCGACATAGGCCTTGCCGTTGCGCGTGATGATTTTCTCGTGCCCCTGACAGGCCTCCTCGGCCAGTTCGGTCAGGCGGGCACGCGTCTCCTTGAGTGGAACAATGTCTTTGCTGGTCATCGGCATCTGAGTTCTCCTGCGTCTATGGTTTAATAGATAGGTTAAACTGTTGCGCGGCCTATGGCAAGTCGTGATAAGTTGTCTCATTCAACAGTTCTATGGAGGTCTTGGTCCATGGCATTCTTCACTGAGCCCACCGGCTATTACAAAACGTCCCTCTCCGATCTGCAGGGGGCCTGGCAGAATCTGCGTGATGTAGTGGTTGAACACCAGCCCTTCCCCGAGTGGCAAAGACTGCTTTTACACATCGACGAAGGGATGAGCTGGGAGAGCGTGCGCGACCTGAAACAGATGCGTAAGACCTTGCTGTTGGTCAACAATCTCGTGGCGTTGGACGATGTCCCGGAGTCGGTGTGCGAATGGGCCTCCGAGGTGAAAAATGACCTCGACGAGGTTTTTGAAGCCCTCGCCGCAGGGGAGAGTCACTGAAGGGGCGCAGGGGATATTTATCAGAGAGATGTTCATTCAAAGGAGAAAATCGTGTTCGATCAGATCAAAGCGAAACTCAGTGCCATCAAAGCGGATGGAAACCACAGCGGTCTGACCATGCGTCAGGCCCATGCCCTGTATGTCAACGGTCAGTGCCAGCTGCTGACCTGCGCCCGGGACAGTTTTCACCTCAGTATCGATGACGCGTTCAAAGATTTCGATCTGCAGATCGATTTTTATCGGGAGCGGATCGAGACCCGCTGCAGCTGCAAATCCAGCCAGACGCTCTGCCATCATAGCCTGGCCGGGCTGCTGGAGCTGTCCGATTATCTGCAGCGGGACGAAGCTCCCGCCAACGACTCCGGCCAGACCTACACCCGCGAAGGGATGATCAAGCGCGTGCTCGACGAAAGGCGCGAGAAGGCTGACCTGGCAGAATATCAGATAGAATTTGCCGATAATCTTTACGGCGAGCATGAACTCGTTAATGAACGCGGTCTGCACTACAAGCTGACCTTTCGGGAGCTTAAAAAGGAGCAGGGCTACTGTTCCTGCCCCGATTATCGGACTAACAAGCTCGGCACCTGCAAACATCTGCTCTACGCCTTTGCCCAATTCAGAGCATCACATCAGAGCGAACCTCCGCTGCAGGACTATCCCTTTGTCGAAATTTATCTCGATCCACTGAACGATGATCGAATTTCGTGGTTTTACCCCCGGCAACTGACTGCGGCGTTGGCGCCCCTCTTCGCGGAATTCTTTTCTGTGGAACAGAGCCTGCGGCCGGAGAAGAAAAGTGAGTTTCTACGCTTCAGCGAGGAGGCGCAGCAGTGGAAAGAGGTCTTCATCCGACCTGAGGTCATGGAACATATCGAGGATTTCTTCGAGCAGCAGTTGCTTACCGAGATTCAGGCGGACAGTCGGCTTGATTACACTGGAATCAAGGCCGAACTCTTTCCCTATCAAAAAGAAGGAATCGAATTCGCGGCCTTCCGTAAAGGGGCCATCCTGGCCGACGAGATGGGCCTCGGCAAAACGCTGCAGGCGATCGGTGCCGCCATCCAGAAGAAAAGGTTGTTCGGTTTTGAACGCACCCTGGTGGTCTGCCCCGCGTCGCTGAAGGATCAATGGAAGGCTGAGATCGAGCGTTTCTCCACCGAAACGGCGGTGGTGATCCAGGGGTGCGCCGAAGAACGCGCCGCCCTCTATCGGGAGGCTGGCGCCTATTTTCTGATCTGCAACTACGAAGCGACCTGGCGTGATCTTGATCTGTTGCGCGAGTTTTCACCCGATTTTATTATTCTGGACGAGGCCCAGCGGATCAAGAATTATGCGACCCGAACGGCTGCGTGTATCAAGCAGATCCCCAAAAAGCATGGTCTGGTGATTACCGGGACTCCGATCGAAAACCGCTTGGTCGACCTCTATTCGATCGTCGATTTTCTCGACCCACACATGCTCTCACCGCTCTGGGAGTTCTCGTATCAGCATTGCTGTTTCGATGCCAGGCAGAAGAACAAAATCACCGGCTACTACAATCTGCAGGGTCTTAAAGAACGCCTGCGGCCGCTCCTGCTGCGGCGCGAGAAAAACGAAGTGCTCAAGCAACTCCCCCAGGTCAGTCAGCTCGACATTCCGATCGAAATGCATCCGCGTCAGGCCGATTATCATGCCGGTTACGCCCAGGGGGTTGCTCAAATCCTGCGCAAGCGGTTCATGAGCCCCTTCGATCTGCGAAAATTGCAACTGCTGCTGGTGAAAATGCGTATGGTCTGTGACTCGACCTCGCTGGTCGATCCAGAACAGGACATTCATTATTCTCCCAAACTGGACGAACTCCGTCACATCCTGCTTGAAAAACTCGCCATCAAGAGTGGCCGGCGCAAGATCGTGATCTTCTCCGAATGGGTGCGGATGAACCGCCTGATCGGGCGATTATTGCGTGAAAATGATATCGGCTTTGTCGAACTCAACGGCAAGGTGCCGGTGGCCAAACGTGCCGCCTTGATCAAAGAGTTTGAGCAGAATGACAATGCCCAGGTGTTTCTTTCTACCGAGGCTGGCGGCGCGGGGTTGAATCTCCAGGTCGCCGATATGGTGATCAACTTTGAACTGCCGTGGAATCCGGCCAAGAAAAACCAGCGTATCGGTCGCATCGATCGACTCGGGCAGAAAAGTGCGCAGCTGACCGTCATCAACCTGATCACCAAAAATTCGATCGAAAGCCGTATCGCCGACGGCCTGTTGCTCAAGCAGGATCTATTTGAGGGGGTGTTGAGCCCGGGAAGCCATCTTGACTGCGTTGATTTTTCCACTCAGGGTCGGTCGCAATTTCTGCAGCAACTGGAAGAAACGATTGAAGAGCTCAGCCTGCCGACAGCACTGGAGGCGGAGGAGCCGGTCAGTGCAACGCAGGAGACTGGGATAACGGACCCGCTGGCCGAGCCGGTCGAAGCGACTCTGGAGAAAGAGGCAAAAGCAGCCTTCGTTGCGAGCGGCACGCTTCCCGCTGCGGTTGCAACCGCGCCCGCGCGACCGGCTTCTGCTGAGCAATTGGCCCAGGTAATGAATCAGGGACTGGCCTTCTTGTCCGGGCTGATGCAGATGACCACGGGGCAGGCGCTGCTGGGCGAAAAGGGTAAGGTCGAGGTCAACCCGGAAACAGGGGAGGTGGTCATGAGATTCAAAGTACCCGGGATGGGCCAAAAATAAGGGCTCGCCGCCGAGGAGGCTACAGAAAGGGTGCTACACTTGTTTTGTTTTTGAGCGGAAAGATTGAATGTATAACCTGATGAAAGGCTCATATGCCCTACATATTTTTGATTTTCACCCTGTTCTTTTCTGCCTGTGCCCCACCGCACCCTCTTGCTATGCGAAAAGAGCCTGCGCAGCTCAGTGTTCGCGGCGAGGTGACGATCAATGTCATGCCCGATCAGGTTGAGATGGCGCTTGAGGCGGTCACCTCGGCTGCCGGCGCCGATGAAGCCCTGTCGGTCAACAGTGCTGCCGTTCTTCAGTTGCGTCAGCTCTTGGACAAGGAAGGGTTAAACCCTGAGGAGTACCGGACTGGACAGTTCAGTGTTCAACCCCAATGGAGCCGACCGCCCCGGCCGGCGCCGGCGAATTGGTCACCTGGAATCGTCGGCTATCGGGTCAGCAATAGCCTGCTGGTCACGACGGCAAAGATAGAGCTTGCCGGACGGCTCTTGGCTCTGGCACAGCAGGCAGGGGTTAATAAGGCCGGTAATCTCAGGTTCTCGCTGACCGATCCGGAAAGGGCCAGTCGTCAGGCGATTGCGGCGGCCACGGCAAGGGCTCACCAACGTGCCCTGACCCTGGCGCAGGCCGCTGGGGTGAAACTAGGTCGGTTGCTTGAGGCGCGGGTTGAGGAGACCGATTCGGCAGGACAACCGATGTTGATGATGGCTGAGGCAAGTTCGGCAAGGTCTGCCGCGATCAATATCCCGCTCAGCGCCGGTGGGGTTGAGGTGCGTGCGGCGGTGGTGCTCAGTTACACCCTCGACTCCTCTGCGTAACGCAGATCGATCCCTGCGCTCTCCTGCAGGTAGCCCTGCCCCCACCGGCACATCGCTTCCAGCATGGGGACCACTGTTCGTCCCGTTTCGCTGAGGGAGTATTCGACCCGCGGCGGGACTTCGGCATAGACCTGTCGATAGACCAGACCGTCGCTTTCGAGCTCGCGCAGCTGCTGGGTCAGCATCTTCTGGGTTACCGTCAGTAAGCGGCGCTGCAACTGGCTGAAGCGCAGGGTCTTGAGCCGCAGATGCCAGAGGATCAGGCCTTTCCATTTGCCGCCGAGCACCGCTAAGGTGACTTCGACTCCACAACGATAATTAGGCTCTGACATGAATATTCCTTTGTAATTACACTATAGTATCTTTTTGGATACTACATGACTTTTAAGTTGGTACTTGAGTTTTATATAGTAGTCGTCTAGGTTCAGCGGATCAATCAATTTATTTGCTGAGGGAGGGAATCATGTCCGAGACATTCAAGGCCCTGTTGGTCGAGCAGCCCGAGAAGAAGGTTTATACGCGCAAGGTTGTCGAGCGGCGGAGCGATGAGCTGCCCGCCGGCGAACTGCTGGTACGGGTTCACTATTCCTCATTGAATTTTAAAGATGCCCTCTCGGCGACCGGCAACCCCGGGGTCACACGCAACTATCCGCATACCCCTGGGATCGATGCCGCTGGCGAAGTGATCAGCTGCAGCGATGGCAGCTTTGCACCGGGTGAGCAGGTCATCGTCACCAGTTATGATCTGGGGATGGAGACCGACGGCGGCTTCGGTCAGCTGATCCGGGTGCCGAGCTCCTGGGCCTTGAAGCTGCCGGCCGGACTCAGCCTCAAGGAGAGCATGATGCTCGGCACTGCCGGTCTGACGGCGGCGCTTTCGGTCTATGAGCTGGAGCAGGGTGGGGTAAAACCCGCAGATGGTCCGATTTTGGTGACCGGCGCGACCGGCGGGGTCGGCAGCCTGGCCGTGGCGATTCTGACCAAGGCCGGCTATCAGGTGACGGCCGCAACCGGGAAGGGCTCGGAGGCGGATTACTTGAAGTCGATCGGCGCCAGCGAGGTGATCGAGCGTGGCGCAGTCACCGAGGGGAGTGAACGCCCGATGATGAAGACCCGCTGGGCCGGGGTGGTCGATTGCGTCGGCGGTGAGATGTTGGCGGCGGCGGTCAAATCGACCCAGCACGGCGGGGTGGTGACATGTTGCGGGCTGGTCGGTTCCATCGACCTGCCGCTGAACGTTTTCCCCTTTATTTTGCGCGGGGTACGGCTGATCGGGATCGATTCGGGAGAATGCACTATGGGCCATCGGACGGCGGTCTGGCAGCGACTGGCGACAGAGTGGAAACTCGACAGGCTTGAGGCGATGGTCGATGAGGTCGGACTCGAGGGGCTGGAGACGAAGATTCAAGGAATGCTGCAAGGCGGCTTGAAACGGCGCGCCCTGGTCAATCTGCAGTAAGCTTCGTCCTGTCGGTCCGTCACCCTGTCTTGGTGGACTCTGGAAACGGTCGGGTTCTTCCCGGCCGTTTTCTTTTTTCAGCTGCAGGCGGATCTGTTAGGATGCGCGCATGATTTTCTGTGATACACATATCCATCTGTCGGCACCGGAGTGGCCCGAACCGGCAGAGCGGTGGCTTGAGCAGGCGGCAGACTGCGGCATCGAGCTGTTGCTGCAGCCGGGGATGCGTGCCGGCGACTGGGATCAACTTATTGCGCTGGCACAGCGGCATGCGGCGGTCTACGCTGCACCGGGGTTGCACCCGATGTGCGCCGGCGACTGGAGTGAATCCAGCGCCGCACGGCTGCGTGAACTGTGCGACCTGGATCAGGTGGTGGCGCTTGGCGAGATCGGTCTTGACGGACTGCTTAATGTTGAGCTGCAACTGCAGGAACAGGTGTTTCGCGCTCAGGTCGAAATCGCACTTGATGCCGACTTGCCGGTGCTGATCCACTGTCGTAAAAAAACGGGCCAGGTGCTGGATATATTGCAGCAGGCTGGGATTGATCGGGTCGGCGGCATCCTGCACGGGTTTTCGGGCAGCCTGGAAACGGCGCGCCGGGCGCTTGATCTCGGCCTGTTGATCGGGGTTGGTCCGGTGCTGTTACGTGAAAATGCGCGCAAGCTGCCCGCAGTGGTCAAGGCGCTCCCTGCCGCAGCGCTGGTGCTGGAGACCGACGCGCCGGACATGGCGAGCGGTCCGGCGGCGTTGCTGGCGGTGGCCGGTAAGCTGGCTGAGCTGCGCGGCTGGACGCTGGCTGCAACGGCAGAAATAACCACGGCGAATGCCCGGCGTCTGCTGAAACTATGAGGGATTTGAACCAGTGAGTGAACACAGATTCAGCCGCATGCGCCTGTTGGTCGGCGGCGCGGGGATGGATAAATTGGCGTCGGCACGGGTCGCGATTTTCGGTATCGGTGGGGTCGGTAGCTACGCCGCCGAGGCGCTGGCGCGGGCCGGGGTGGGGCATCTGACGCTGGTCGATTTTGACGAGATCTGCGTGACCAACGTTAACCGTCAGATCCATGCCTTAAGCAGCACGCTGGGTCAGAAGAAGGTTGAGGCGATGGCGCAACGCTGCCGGCAGATCAATCCGCAGGCCGAGGTTGTGCCTGTCCATCGTTTCTACGCTGCCGAGGCGAGTGAGGAGCTGCTCGCACCGGGGTTCGATTATGTGCTCGACTGCATCGATCACATTACCGCCAAGCTGCACCTGCTCGAAAGTTGCGTCCAGCGAAGACTGCCGATTATCAGTTCGATGGGCGCGGCCAATAAGGTCAATCCGGGGCTGATCGCGGTGGCCGACATCAGCAAAACCGAAAAATGTCGACTGGCGCGGGTCATCCGTAAGGAGTTGCGTAAGCGGGGCATCGCTAAGGGGGTGCAGGTGGTCTTTTCGACCGAGGAGTTTCGCCCCTTAAGTTCTGAGACCGCGGTCTGCGCAGAAAATTGCGTTTGCCCCAACCAGGAGGAGCAACGCTGGAGTTGCGCGGATCGCCGGGTGATCCTCGGCAGCTCTTCGTATATCCCACCGATCTTCGGCCTGACCATGGCCGGCGAGGTGATTCGCAAATTGAGTGAGATTGATTAACATGATAGATCCCTACTACTGGCAAATTCCGCTGCTCTTTGTGGTCGGCATTCTGGCTGGCGTCCTCAACGTGCTGGCCGGCGGCGGTTCGTTGTTGACCCTGCCGCTCTTGATCTTTATGGGCCTGCCGTCGGCGGTGGCCAATGGGACCAACCGGATCGCCATCTTCTGTCAGAATATCTTCGCTATCCGCGGTTTTCGCAATCGCGGTGTCCTGCCGCTCCAACTGGCCCTGCTTTGTACCCCACCGGCGCTGCTCGGCAGCTGGCTCGGCGCGAATTTGGCGATCACTCTCGATGATCTGATGTTCAAGCGCATCCTGGCGCTGATCATGCTTGGGGTGCTGATCTTTACCGCTCTCGACCCGATGAAGCGTTTCCGTCAGCAGGAGGTGGACTTCGGTCCTTGGCGTAAGCTGATTCTGGTCGTCAGCTTCTTCGGTGTCGGAGTTTACGGAGGATTTGTCCAGGCCGGCGTCGGTTTTCTGGTGATTACCGCGCTCTTGGTTCATGGCCTGGATCTGGTGCGGATCAACGCGATCAAGGTCTTCGTGATCTTTGCCTACACCTTTATCGCGCTCGGGGTCTTCATCTATTACGATCAGGTCAATTACACCCTCGGCTTTGCGCTGGCCGCGGGCAATTCGATCGGCGGGATGCTCGGCCCGAGACTCGCTGTTGAAAAAGGACATAACTGGATTAAGAAGGTGGTTACGGTCACCGTGGCGGTTTTCGCCTTAAAGTTACTGTTCTTCCCCTAGGTGTCCCGCCGGGAGGCTTCGGTTCAGCCCGATGCGGTTGACTGAGGCGGAAGTCCCACGTATCATGGAAAGTCAGTCAGAAAATCCCCGGTTAGGACTGCCCATTACCCATAATATTTTACTGGACATAAATCTTTGATCAGCGCATGATTCAAGAATGTATAGACAAAATCAGATTAAACGAACGCTCTCGAGTCCACCAAGCATAGAATATATTCGCGATCTGCTGAAGG
>JBDNGT010000222.1:0-2875 GCA_041689145.1 Geopsychrobacter sp.
CAACGGTGTCGGGCGGAACAACGGTGTCGGGCGGAACAACGGTGAGGGTCGGTACCGATTTGCTGGATCGATTTATCAGTATCACTGGGGAGCTCATCACCAATCGTTATATGTTACAGAGTGCGGCAGGCGATAAAAACTGGGATTCGCTGAAAGAGGGGCTGGGCAGATTAGGGCGTCTGGTCAAAGACCTGCATCACCAGGTGCTTCAGGTTCGAATGATGCCTATCGACAGTGTAACCGGCCGGCTTCCGCGATTGGTACGCGATCTGGCACGCAAATCGAACAAGGATATTAGTTTTGAACTCGAGGGGACCGCCCTCGAATTGGACCGGGCCATTCTTGAAGAGTTGGCAGACCCCTTGATCCACATGATCCGCAACGCGATTGATCATGGCATCGAGGATCGGGGAGCCATTACCCTGCGTGCCTGGCGGCAGCGCGATCAGGTTCTGCTCCAGGTCGCTGACAACGGGCGCGGAATGGACCCTGCGTTACTGCGGAAAAAGGCCATTGAAAAAGGCATGATCAGCCCGGCCCAGGCCGAAGTGATGCGCGATTACGATGCGCTGCAGTTGGTCTGTCTGCCCGGGTTTTCGACCGCCAGTCAGGTTACGACCACCTCGGGACGCGGCGTCGGTATGGATGTTGTTAAGGCTGCGGTTGAAAAGCTGGGAGGTATTCTACATATCGATACAGCCCCCGACAGTGGAACCCGATTTACCCTGAAGTTGCCACTGTCGGTCGCAATCATCAAGGTGTTGCGCCTCAATATTGATAATAAGCAGGTGGCGCTCCCGATTACACGGGTCCTCCAGACCATCGAGATTGAGCGTAGTCAGATTCAAACCAGCGGCAAGCAACGGGTTTTTTCATTTAATGAAGAACTGCTGCCATTGATCTCACTGCGCAAGATTTTGGCTTTGCCGATGCCGCAGCCCGCAGAACGGCTAGCCGTAGTAGTTACCGAGGTGCTGGGCCGCAAAATTGGCCTGGTCGTTGATGGTTTTGCCGGACAGAGCGAGGTCTTTGTTCAGGGTTTACCGAGCCCGATCGATCGCTTACGTGGTCTGGGTGGCGGTACGATTCTTGGTGATGGTCGGATTATTTTCATCCTCGATATTCAAGGGTTGTTGGAACGGAAACGTTGATTCGGGGAGAGGTTGTTGACATCTGAAAATCTTAATCGACAGCAGAAATTTTGTTTGAATAAAACGATACAGGCCGCGCTGGATTGTTCTGCCGTGACGCTTAAAATAATGCTCGGGGGCGAAATTAATATAAGAATCTCCCCAGCGTCTTTACGGCCCCCCGGCGTTTGCGTGCGCCTTGGTCTGATAGGAGCTCTGGAGGGGGAAATGTTTATCGACCTGCCCGAGGAGATGGCGGTAGAAATCGTTAAAACGCTGACGACCGGTCGGAATCTATCCCTGCTGGATGAGGTGGCGCGATCGGCATTAATGGAGCTGGGGAATATACTGGCCTCGGTTTTTGTTGGTTATTTCGATCCGTACCCTAGGTTGCGCACCCTCCCCATACCACCCGAGATGAGTCTTGTCCCGCTGGATATCCCGCCTTTTGCGGGAATTTTCTCGGCGGAATTTTGTTGGAATAAAAGTCAGCAGCGGGGTGAAGTCGTGGTCGGTTTAGATCGCGCGGCCCTTGAGTTACTGTTGTCGAGTTAGGTGCGCAGTTTGCTGCAGGAAATATTTTTGCAGGCTGTAAGAACAGGAACCCTGTTAAACTCAGGAGACCAGAAATTAAAACGAATCTGCAGTGAAGGAGCTTGTGATGAAAAGGTACTATTTGCTGTTATTTTTTTCCCTCTTGCCGGGGGTTTGTAGCGCCGAAAATATCAGTTTGAACGATGTCTCAGACGCCTTACAAAACCCGTTTAAGGCTGAGGTAGTTCGGGAACGCGGCACAAACATTACTGATTTTCAAGGAGATTTTTTTCAGCAATCACAGATTGCCGCGATTGAACGAGTTCAACGGGCTCGCGGCTATGTTAGTTTCCACTTTGATTATCGCGCGGGGGAGGCTGTGCCGCTGGCGATGTTCCGCTGGGAATACCAGGAGCCGAACCGACAGGAAGTGGTGTCAAATTCGCAAACCATGTGGGTCTATTTGCCTGAAAACAGGCAGGTGATTCAGAGTGATATTCAGCAAGTGGCCCAGCAGCGCTCTGATAACCCCATGACATTTTTGACCGGTCTCGGAAATTTGTCGCGTGATTTTTCGGTACGTTGGGCGATCCCAGAGCATGATCAGGACGGTAATTACGTGCTGGAACTGAAGCCACGCCGCGTCTCGAGTCTGATTCAGTCTCTCCAGATTGTTGTCGACCGACGGGCCGTCGTCGATTTTGTCGAGAACAATAAGGTCGGAAATTACTTCCCGATTCTGGCAACAACCATGCTTGACCCGGCCAATAACAGCACGACGATTGAGTTTTCGAATGTCAGCATCAATCGCGGACTTTCGCTCGGGTTTTTTGAGTTCATCCGCCCCGCCGGGGTTGAGGTGGTTCGACCGACGGGTTCAGAGATGGGTTTTTAACCGCGCAGCGCGAGCCTGCAAGGCTCTTTAAGCAGGTAAAGAGAGTTTTCAGGACCGCCCCAGAGCTTTTATCCGGGGCGGTCCTGTGTTCCCTCTCTAGCATGGAAAGAGGCAAACGCCAACCATCTTTGCAATATCCTCTGCTATCAATGTTTCTCCCTTCGCATTTGTTTCCTTTATTGTTCCACCACGCTAGTGAAAACTATGGACTTTAGTCCAAGACTTTCAGTTGCTACTCATCTTTTTGGCTTGAAAGGTTTTGGCTTTTGATTTTGCTTTTCAAGGGACTTTCAGTCCCGCTTTTTGAACCCCTGCA
>JBDNGT010000223.1:0-5164 GCA_041689145.1 Geopsychrobacter sp.
ATAGATTAGGGATGAATTTTTATATCTTAAGAAATAATAAATAATATTATTCAATAAAAGTCGTGGTCAGTCCTTTTGGCACAGGACAACCGACGGCTCTGTAAGCTTTATAAACTGGGGCAGCTTACCCTCAAACAAAAGGCGCAAAGCCTCGGACGCACTAACGCCTCTCTTTCGACAAGTGATGATGACCGATAGTAACATGAGTTTTTAGGAACGTATTTTTGTCCCGTAAAGCCCGTTTACGCTAATGAAATTTCGCCAGAAGCCCCGGCTTTACACGACCAATTCGTCGGCATCTGCCGCCGAGGTTACTCCCTTGATAGGCCCTTCTGGCAGGCTCAGCCTTGGAGATGTTGTCCGACAGAATTTATCAAAAACCCGTGTCAAGGTTTTTTTACTGAATAGTTACTTTTAATCTGCAGTTTACTGACGGAAAGAGACGATGTTAGATCTTTCTGCACAGACTACAGTCGCAAGGTGACTCCTTTTAGCACGCAGGGTGTGCACGAGATGAGAAATATCGGTGCTTGATAAATTTCGACGGTACCCTGTAATGTCCGGTACTTAGCAGTGTTTTAGTGCGAAAGAGGCAAAACGATGTCGACCTTCATTCAGACCACCCTGATGCTGGTGGTTTCCAACCTGTTTATGCCCTTCGCCTGGTATGGGCACTTAAAGACCCTCAACCATCGGGCCTGGGACATTGCGGCGCTGCTCCAGTTGGGGAGTTGCCCTGTTCGAGTATCTGGTGCAGGTGCCGGCTAATCGGCTCGGCTACACGACCATGAGCCTGCCACAGCTCAAAGTACTATAGGAGGTCGTGACCTTAAGTGTCTTTGTGCCTTTCGCTTTTTTCTACATGGGGCAACCACTCAAGCTCGATTACCTCTGGGCGGCGCTCTGCCTGCTCGGCGCCGTCTATTTCATCTTTCGTAACTGAACTCACTCCTGTTCGGCGGGAATTTCTTCCCGTATTCGCTCCATGACCCTGCTGTCAATACTGCGTAGATGCAGGTCGCGTTGCGGGAAGGGGATCTCGACGCCGGCCCCACGGAAGCTACTGTCGATCTGTTGCAGCATCTCGCTGCGGATGCGGAAATTTGATCCGATATCTTTAATAAAGACCCGAATTTCAAAATTGAGTGAACTGTCACCAAATTCCATAAAGAGGATGCTCGGTGCTGGGTCCGTTACGGCATCAGGATGACTCTTGGCGATTTCGCTGAGAATATTCATGACCAAGGAGACATCACTGCCATAAGCGACACCAACCGGCACAACAAGGCGGGCCACCTTTGAGGAAAAGGTCCAATTTGTGACTTTTTCGGAAACCAACTGCGAGTTGGGGACGATGATTTCTGAGTGGTTGATGGTCTTGACCACGGTTGAGCGCAGGCCGATTTTTGAAATATGCCCCCACTCTTCATTGACAACGATAAAGTCGCCGACCTTGACCGGTCGTTCAAAGAGCAGGATCAGGCCCGAAAGGAAGTTGTTGACGATATCCTGCAGCCCGAAGCCGATCCCCACCCCGAAAGCCCCGAGGACCACGACGAAGTTTTGCAGACCCATGCCGAGAATACTGAGCACCGTTAAGAAACCGAAGGTCACCATGCCGTAATGCATCAACTTTTTGATCGCGTCACGCACCCCGCGATCGACCGATTTACGATAAAAGAACCGGGTTTCAAGCAGTCCCTGAAATAGCCAGGAGAGCTGCATGGCCAGGTAAAATGCGATCAGCGCCAGCGTCACCATTTCAACGCTGATCCTGGTTTCTCCGAGCGAAATGGAGAACCCGCTGAAGAAGTCCCAGGCTTCTAGACTGTTGGCAAACAGGCGCCAGAGCGGGAGCAGATAGAAAACGCTGTAGATGATGACCAGCCCCTGGAGCGCCCGGGTGAGGCGCTGGGCCAATTCCTGACCGAAGCGCTGGGTAAACTTGCCGTTGGCGAGTCGAGTCTGGTTGATCAGAAAGCTGATTCCGCCGTTGCCAAGCCGCAGGATCATATGCGCGAAGAGAAAGACCATTCCGGTCTCAAAGGTCGCCTGCAGCAACCAGGATGAAAAATTCATATAGCCAGTGATTTGAGCGATTAGTGAAATCAGCAATACGCCAATCGCAAAGCGCAGGAGCGAGCGGAAAAAATGGCCAGCGTCGTCGCCGCGCGTCCGAAGTGAAACTCTGATCTGGCTGATCAGGATCGGAATGGTAATCAGTGCGAGGAGCGCGATATGCATCCGGTAGAGCGGTTGGGGCAGATTTATCAGGCGAAACCCACTGGTCAGCATCAGAACCAGACCCGCCAGATAGAGCATCCGGGTCTGCCGCCGGTTTTCTACCAACTCGCCCGCCAGAATCGAGCCGGCGATGACGGCACTGACCATCAGGGCATAGCGCAGTTGTGTCGGGGGGGCCGGGAAACGATTGGCCATCAGAATGAAAGAGACGAAAAATCCAGCCGCGTAAGGGTGCGAAATGACAAAATTCCACTCCAGATTCTCCTGCAGTGGATGCGAATATTTTCGAATGGCGAAGCTTAAGGCAATGCCCGGAATCAGGAGTCCGAATAACCAGGCGTAGCGTTGCAGATAGTCCCAATCGAGAGTTTTGGCGGCTTGCCAGCCGACAACGGCATCATGCAGAAGTTGCGCGGTGAATTGGGCGCGAAATTCCGGGGCGAAAAAGGAGTGGGCATTTTTGCGAAAGGTAGCCTTACGCAGGGCGCTCAGGGCTCCGGCAAACTGGTCCAGTTCCGTGTTGAGTTTCTGTTGCAGATTGCTGATCTGCTCCTGGATCTTGAGAATGGCACCAGCCGTATTATTGCCCGCCTTCTCGAGCCGCGTCAGCAGGGTCTTAACCTGGCTGACGGTTTCGATCGGGACAGCGATTTTTTGGGCCTTAAGTTTTTTGTTCCATTGTTGCCAGAAGTCCTGCTCCTGCCCTCTTCTGGCGGCAATTAGTTCGATACTTTTCTGACGTTCGGTCATCTGGCCCTGTAGCTCATCCAGATATTTTTTCAATTGCAGAAATTGATTGTTGAACTGAGTCAAACGATCAATATACCACTCGTGCGGGTCACCGAGCGCGGTTACCTTGGCGCTCATCTCCTGGAGTTGACTGGTGAAAGTGGCCAGATCGTTCTCAGTGGCTTGCAGATCGGCAAGCCGTTTGAGGCTGTTTTCCGATTTTTCCACAAAATCGTTCAACACGCTGGTGCGCGGGCCAAGTTCACTGAGTCCGGGGAAGGCGGGAGCCGCCGCAGGGGTCTCAACCGGTGTGCTGGTTTCCGTGGCTGCCCGGGAGAGCGGTGCGAATAGCATGGTCGACAGGGTCAGCAGAATCAGCAGGCTGGCCCAGATGATGTGATATCGGTTCAAAACCATTTTTTCCTCTTGAAGTACCAGAGCATACCGCTGGCACAGACGATGATAACCCCCCAGATCACGGGGTAGCCCCAGGCCCACTTCAGCTCGGGCATATTTTCAAAGTTCATCCCGTAAATTCCGGCGATGAAGGTCAGCGGGATAAAGAGCGAGGCCATGATGGTGAGTACTTTCATGGTCTCGTTCATCTTCTGGCTTGAGAGGGATAGATAGAGGTCGAGCAGGTTGGCACTTGAATCGCGCATCATCTCCAGCGATTCGACCGCATGGGAGATATGATCCTGCAGATCACGTAGAAAAATAGCGGTGTCTTCGGTCAGCAGGGGCGGTTCTAATTGGCGGAACTCGGTAATCGCAATCTGTAGCGGCCAGAGTGCACGCCGCAGCAGCATCAGCTGTTGTTTGCTGTAATGGATATCCTGCAGCGCCTCCTGGTCGGGGTTGATCAGTAGCGATTCTTCGAGGGTCTCGAGTTGTTCGCCGACGCTGGAGAGGACATGAAAATAACTGTCGACCACCGAGTCGAGAATGGCGTAGGCGAGATAATCGGTGCCGCGATGGCGGATCTTACCGCTGGCCCGGCTGATCCGCTCATGCAGGCGATCAAAGATATCTTCCGGGGTTTCCTGAAAGGTCAGGAGCCAGTTCGGGCCGACGACCATGCTGATCTGTTCCTGATCGAGTTTCCCCGTTTCTTCGTTAAGATGGATCAGTTTGAAGATCATCAGGATGTAGTTGTCAAACTCCTCGCACTTGGGTTGATGCCCGGTGTTGAGAATATCTTCCAGCGCCAGGGGGTGCAGGTTGAATATCTGCCCCAGGGCGTTGACCTGTTCGATATCGTGCAGTCCGCAGAAATTGATCCAGCTGACCGAGTCGGAGTCCTTTAGCTCCCGGCACTGTTCGGGAGTGATATCGGTGGCGGTTGCGTGATCGGTTGGATTGTAATCGATGTAAGACAGCTTCGATTTTTCGGTTTTCTTCCGACCGACATGCACCAGCGTTCCTGGTGAGAGCCCGATCGGTTTGGCTTCAGCAAACAATTTCATGCCATCTCCTTCTGTGCTCCATGTGTGCTGAGGGTGGAAAACGCCCTAACGCTCCGCGCTGTAATCCGCCTCGGTCAAACCCGAAGTATAACCGTCAAGTGTCTCTTCTGCTTCATCGGTATCCTTGACCCGGGCAATATTCATCAGGGCATCCCCCTCGTAGGTCAGTAGCAGGTTGAGTTGGCCGATTACCACCCCGGTCAGGGGAGAGAAGAGTTTGGCCGTGTCATCGCCCAACGGATCACTCTGGATGCCGAGTAGATCGCTTTTGTGCACCAGGCTGCCCAGGGAGACGCGTTTTTCAAAAATACCGCTCATGGTGGCACGGACCCAGTAGGTTTTGTAGGAGCGGATCTGCTCCATGAACAGGTGAGCCAGGCGGCTGGCCAGAGAGCCGGTCGCAGAGCCAGGGAAGGAACGGTTTAGGTCGCGCCGGTCCGGCAGGTACTTGGTGCGCTGGATGAAGCCGAAGGGATTCACCACCGGAATCGCCAGCAGGGTCCCTTTTAGGCGTGAAAGAGAGCGGCTTTGCTGGTTTCGGCCAGCACCACCCCGATCCCCTGGGTGCCTTCAAGCAGCTTGATGACCAAGGGTGCCCCACCAACCATATCGATCAGGTCGTTGGTGTATTTGGTCGAGTG
Source organism: Geopsychrobacter sp. (assembly GCA_041689145.1). Lineage (GTDB taxonomy): Bacteria > Desulfobacterota > Desulfuromonadia > Desulfuromonadales > Geopsychrobacteraceae > Geopsychrobacter. The sequence continues at coordinate 5,081 of JBDNGT010000223.1, forward strand.
CGCAAACCCGGTCACCGGCATGCCGATCCCTTTACGCGCCAGCAATTGCATGCTGCGCAGCTTGTCGCGCGAGCGGCTGATGGC
>JBDNGT010000224.1:0-3675 GCA_041689145.1 Geopsychrobacter sp.
AAAAGTGGCTCCAAGAGAGCACAAAAGAATCGGATAGCTCCGATTCGCAAAAATATCACCAAGTAAGTGTGCAATAAATTTAGTCCATGTCAATGGACGGCGCGCTGAATTTAATATGTTAGAAATACATTAGGTCGCTATCTGTGAGAGTGCCATGCGCTTCTTGCTGACCGGTTCTATTTGGACCTCAAGCGGTTTCAAGACTGAAATCTAGAGGTGAAGCTGATCTTTCAGAAGGCGTAGATAGCGTCGACTGACCGGAATTTTATTGCCCTGGCACAGTTTTATTTCGGCCTGTCCGTTGTCGAGCAGGATGATTTCATCAATCACTTCGGGGTTGACCAGATACTGCTTCTGGCAGCGGATCAGTGGGGTGCGCTGTTCCATGACCTTGAGCGTCAGTTCGGTAAAGAAGTTGCCCCCATCAGCAACGAGGTGCACTCCACTTAGATCGGAGAAGACGTACTGCACGGCGCTGGGCGAGATTAACTTTACTCGGTTGCATACCTGGCAGGGGATCCGTTTGAGTGGCGAGACCGGATAGCTGGGGGTGATTCCTTTGGTGATATTGGCGGATATTTTATGGATGGTTTTCTGCAAGCGCTCCGGGTCGACCGGTTTTAGCAGATAGTCGAGGGTTTTTTCCTCGAAGGCCCGCAGGGCGTGCTGGTTATACGCGGTGACAAAGACCACGTGTGGCATCAGCTCGGTCTCGATCATGCCGAGCATTTCAAAACCATCCAGAACCGGCATCTCAATGTCAAGAAAAATGAGTTCAGGGCGTTCCTGACGGATCAGCTTGAGGGCCTCGAAGGCGTTGGCACAGCTCCCGACCAGTTCGAATTTATCGGTCTCTGCGAGAAGCAGAGCCAGCTCATCGCGCGCCAACTGTTCATCATCAATGATCAGGGTGCGAATCATTGTTCTCCTCTGCGGTAAAAGGAATATTCACCCGAACGCAGGTCGTCTGGTCGGGGGTGCAGTCGACCTCCAGGCCGAAATTGGTGCCGAGGCTGTTCTTGATCCGCTTGTCGACCAACTTCATGCCGAGCCCCTGTGAATCCAACGGTTCGTGGTACCTGCCTGCATTATCGGTGATTTCAATCACGGCCAGTGTTCCGGCGCGCCGCGCCCGGATGTGTACCTGGCCGTTTTCGAGCAGGTTGGCAACACCGTGCTTGATGGCATTTTCGATCAGGGGTTGCAGGGTGAAGACCGGTAGCCGCAGGGTGAGCAGCTCTTTCGGGACGTCGATGAAGACCTGGAGTCGATCGCCAAAACGGGCTTCTTCGATCTTCAAATAGGCGCTGACATGGGCCAACTCCTCTTCGAGAGTGGTCATGTCACTGCTGCGCTTGAGATTGGAGCGAAAAAAAAATGACAGCTGTAGCAGCAGATTTCGCGCCTGAACGGCATCCTTGCGGCTGACCGCGATGATGGTGTTGAGCGCATTGAAGAGGAAGTGGGGGTTGACCTGCGCCTGAATCAGCTTCAGTTCCGAACGGACCAGCAGCGATTTTTGCTCCTCATACCGCGCCCGCAGAAGCTGGTGTGAATAGAGGGACGCCAGCCCTTCACCGAAGGAACGGGTAATGTTGAGAAAGTGTTTGGTCTTTGGTTCGTAAAGGCTAATGGTGCCGATGACCTGCTGGTCGACCTGCAGGGGGACAACCAGCGCCGAGCCGAGGAGGCAGGAGCTGACCTGCGGGCACTGAAACTTGTTCGAAAACCCGTCAGCGAAGACTACGATTTTTTCGCGGATCGCCTGTTTGGTCTCGCTGGTCGCAATCGGGTTGCCCGGGAGGTGGTGATCGGCGCCGCTGCCGGAAAAGGCCAGAATCTTTTCATGGTCGGTGATCGCGACCGCGCCGACACCTGTTTCACTGCGGATGATATCGACCATCTCTTTGGCCGCTTCGGTGGTGAATCCCCGGCTGAGACAGCCGAGGGTCAGGTCGGCGACACTGAAGGCCTTGGCTGAAAAGCGTGCCCCGGCATTGTCGCGCACCTGGCGCTGGTCACGAATCATGCTCAGGAATAACGCGGCTCCAACCGAGTTAGCGCTGATCATCGGCACGGCGATAACCTGCACCAGGGCGAGCGCTTTATGATAGGGCTGCGCGAGCGCTAGAATAATCAGCATCTGACCGACCTCGGCAACCAACGTGGTGACCAGTGCAACGCTCGGCAGAAAGACCTTGCCCGGCTGCCCGCGCCTGACAAAGTAAAGATAGATCAGTCCGCCGAGCAGCCCCTCAAATGTGGTCGAAATCCCGCAAGAGAAGGCGGTAAATCCGCCGAGCATGTAGCGGTGAATCCCTGCGGTCAGGCCGACCGCTACCCCGAGCAGCGGGCCGCCGATCAGCCCGGCGAGGACCGCACCGATCGCCCGGATGTTGGCGATTGCCCCCTGCACCGGCAGGCCGACGTAGGTGCCGATTATGGCCAGCAGAGAGAAGACAAAATAGAGGACCAGCTTATCTTTGCGACGGAGTTTTTCGCCGGAAAGATAATTAATTACCGGGGATTTACTGAACAGGTAGGCGATAACCAGAATGATCGCCATTTGCTGTAACAGGTTGTAGACAAGTGACATACTGGTCTCCGGCTGAGGGTAACCGAACAACCCGTTCTGCGCTTAAACGCAATCGGCGTCGGGTCGTCTAGCTCAGCATAGTGGCATAGGGTGCCCGGAGCAATGTCGAATGCGCGTAAGTGGTGTTATGTGCCAGGTTAGTGGTCCGCTTGGTGCCGCCGTTTTGCCGAACGATCAAAACCGCAGACCTGCCCCGGAAGCGCGTCCCCGGGGCCGAATTTAGCGATTAACTGTCACCCTCTTCGCGAAAGCGCTCGGGGCCCGTTATGATCCTGGTTTCCCCTGCCTTGGCGATGCCGCGCAACATGCCATCAAAAACAAAGTTGTGGAGCGGGGTGATGGCGTACCAGTAGGCAAGCCCGAGCAGGCCGCGTGGCAGAAAGCGCGCGATCTGCCGCAGCTCGGTGCGACCGTCAGCCAGCGGTTGCAGTTCGAAGAAGAGCACCGCCTCGCCCGGCAGTTTCATCTCGGCATTCAGCATCAGGCGTTTCGGCTGTTCAACATCGATCACCCGCCAAAGGTCGAGTGCGTCGCCGGGACAAATCTCGTCCAGGTCACGCCGCCCGCGGCTGAGGCCCACACCACCAATAACCCGATCGATCATGCCGCGGAGTTTCCAGAGCCAGTTGGCGTAATACCAGCCGACCTCGCCGCCGATCGAGGCCAGTGCCGGCCAGATATCGGCCGGGGTTGCATCGATAATCACCCGGCGTGAATCGGTGAAGATCTTGCCGCCAGCCCAGGCGGGATCGCCGCGTACGCTCCATTCCGCGGGGTGAACCGGGCCCGAATCGGTCCAGGAGCTTTCGATATGATGATCTTTCATCTTCTCCAGCGCCAGGTGGATCGCCTTGCGGCAGTTGAACAAATCCTGGGGCAGCAGTTCGGCAATCCGGTCGTCATGGCAGATAACCGGATTTTTCAGCCCCTCGGTCAAGGGGCGAGCCAGCGCGGCCGGAATCGGGGTCAACAGATGGATCCAGTAGGAGCTCAAGCGCGGAGTCAGAAACGGCAACGGTAGGATCCAGCGTTTGCGCAGTCCGGCTTCCTCGGCGTAGATCTCCATCAGCTGGTGGTAG
>JBDNGT010000225.1:0-16386 GCA_041689145.1 Geopsychrobacter sp.
GGATGGAACCATCGCTCTGCATGCGGGGCAGGTTCCCGACCCGACGACCAATTCCCGCGCAGTGCCGATTTACCAGACCAGCTCCTATACGTTCAACTCGGCCGAACATGCCGCGAACCTTTTCTCCCTGAAGGAGATGGGGAATATCTACACCCGCCTGATGAACCCGACGACCGATGTTCTAGAGAAACGCCTGGCTGAACTCGATGGTGGAGTCGGGGCGTTGGCCTTAGCCTCTGGCTCTGCGGCGATCACTCTGGCGATTCTGAACATCACCCAGTGCGGCGACAATATCGTGGCCGGCAATAACCTCTACGGCGGGACTTACAATCTATTTCACCACACCTTCAAGCGGATGGGGATCAGCGTTAAATTTGTCGATTCTTCTGATCCGGCCAAGGTTGCCGCCGCCATCGATGACAATACCAAGGCGGTCTTCACCGAGACCATCGGCAATCCGAAAAACAACGTTGACGATTTTGAAGCCTTGGCCAAGGTTGCCCACGATCATGATCTGCCCTTCATCGTCGACAATACGGTTGCGACCCCCCTGCTCTTCAAACCGATCGAACACGGCGCCGATATCGTCTGTTACTCGCTGACCAAATTTATCGGCGGCCACGGCACCAGTATCGGCGGCGCAGTCGTTGACAGTGGCAATTTTGACTGGGCAAGCGGCCGTTTCGCTGAATACACCACCCCCGACCCAAGCTACCATGGGTTGGTTTACCATGAGGCCCTTGGTAATCTGGCCTACATTCTCAAGATGCGCCTCACCCTGCTGCGCGATCTGGGCCCCTGCCTGTCACCGACCAACGCCTTCTACTTTCTGCAGGGGCTCGAAACTCTGCACGTGCGGATGCCGCGCCACTGTGAAAATGCCCTTAAAGTGGCACAGTTTCTCGAGAGTCACCCGCAGGTTTCCTGGGTCAACTACCCGGGACTGGAAAGCCACAAAGATTACCAGAATGCCCAACGCTATCTGCCCAAGGGACAGGGCGCAATTATCGGCTTCGGGATCAAAGGGGGGGCTGATGCCGGCACCAAGTTCATCGACAGCGTTAAGCTGGCCAGTCATCTGGCCAACATCGGTGACGCCAAGACCCTGGTGATCCATCCAGCGTCAACCACCCACCAGCAACTGACTGCCGAGGAACAACTGGCCGCAGGAGTCACAGCTGACTATATTAGGATCTCAGTCGGGATCGAGGATGTTAAAGATATTATCGCCGACCTGGATCAGGCGCTGAAAGCCGACTGATTCATACCCACGTGATTAACGCCAACGGGCGATGGGAAGACGGGGCGACGGGAAACAGTCAGTCAGTCTTCCCGCCGCCCGTTTTTTTGTGTATAGTCGCTCCCCATGAAAAAGACACCTTTCCATATCGTTTTAATCGAACCAGAGATTCCGCCGAATACCGGCAATATCGGCCGACTCTGCGCCGCGACCGGAACCGTTCTACATCTGGTCGGCAAGCTCGGATTCTCACTGGATGACAAACACTTGAAACGCGCCGGGCTGGATTACTGGCCCGAAGTCAATCTGCAGCGCTGGGATTCGCTGGAAGAACTACAGAAGAGTTTCCCTGAAGGGCGGTTCTGGTATATGTCAAAGAAGGCCGCGAAAAACTACACTCAAGTGGCCTATACTGCCGGCGACTTTCTGGTTTTCGGTAAAGAGACCAAGGGTCTGCCGGATGACCTCCTTGATCGTGCAGGCGAGATGGCGTTGCGGATTCCGATCTTCTCTACCGCCGTACGCAGTTTGAATCTGGCGAACTCAACATCAATTATTCTTTATGAGGGTCTGCGGCAGACAGGACAATTAGAGAATCGGTGAGGCGTGAAGGGTAAAGGGTGAGAAGTGAGGGGTGAAAAGCTCAAACTCCTCACCCCTGACACCTCACTCCTCACTATATTTAAATAAGTCCGAGCAATTTGCTGCTGCGTTCCAGGAACGCAGCCATACGCTCTTTGGTCAGTGCCAGATGTGAAAGCATTGCCAGATCATATACCTGCTCGATCAGCAGTCCGACGCGCTCTTCGTCACCCGCTTCCTTCAAGTCCAGCAGTTTCTCGACCACTGGACTTGCCGTATTGATCATCAGCGTGTGCTCGGCGAACATGTCAAGCTCAGGGGTATCGCCGCCCTGCCCCATATTACGCATCATCTCTTTGAAACGGCGGGATTGTTCGTTGAGCAGGATCATCCCAGGCACTGAATCGTCCTTGAGGGTTTCGATCCGAATCGACAACCCCTTGATATCGAGCCCGGACTTAAAGATTTCTTCGATCTTTTCACTGCGCGTTTTGTTGTCGCCATCGACAATCTGCGGGATCTTATCCTGCTCGATCAGGTTTTCGGTGATATCGGAGTCAACCCGTTCGAATTTTGTCTCTTCGACCTTCGACTCGAGAAACTGGATAAAGTGATTATCGATCATCGCATCGAGAATCAACACCTCCATTTTCTGAGATTCAAATAACTTCAGGTAAGTCGCCTGGGTCCCTTCGTCATTAGCATAGTAGACCTTGCCCTCGTGCTTATCCTTTGCACGCTCAAGATAATCAGGCAGGGTCGTGTACTTCTGTTCGCCAGTGCTGCGATAGATGACGTGGTCCTTGACCTTGGTATAGAACTTATCCTCACGCATCATGCCGTACTTGACAAAGGTATGGATGTCATTCCAGATCGAAGCAAATTCCTCACTCCCTTTTTTGGCCAATTCGACGACCTTGGCAGCGACCCGCGAACTGATAACCTCACGGATTTTACGCACCTGAGGATCATTCTGCAGATAGCTGCGTGACACATTGAGCGGCAGATCCGGAGCATCGAGGCACCCCTGTAACGGTGTCAAAAATTCGGGAATCAGTTCAGGACAGTTATCCGAGACAAAAACCTGATTGCAGAACAGCTTGATGTGACTCTTTGTAATATCGAACTCATTGTTCAATCGGGGGAAATAAAGAATCCCCTTCAGGTTAAAGGGATAATCGATATTCAGATGAATCCAGAAGAGCGGCTCGCCCGACATCGGGTAAAGCTTGCGGTAGAACTCGCGGTAATCCTCATCTTTCAGTTCTGTCGCGGTCTGCATCCAGAGGGGATTACTATCGTTGATCTGTTCACCGTCAAGTCGGATGGTCACCGGCAGAAAGTTGCAGAACTTGACCAGAACGTCGCGCACACGATCCTTGTTTAAAAATTCCTTCTCGTCCTCAGCCAGATGCAACGAAACTTCTGTCCCGCGTTTCTTACGCTTACCGACACCCAGGCTGTATTTCGTCGTGCCGTCGCAGGACCAGTCCGCCGGCTCAGCCCCCTCCTGATAGGAGAGGGTTTTGATCTCGACATGATCAGAAACCATGAACGAGGAATAGAAACCTAGACCAAAATGCCCGATGATTTCATTCTTGTCATCGAGTCCCTTAAATTTTTCGATAAAATCTTCAGCCGAACTGAAGGCAACCTGATTGATGTACTTGCGGACCTCATCCGAGGTCATCCCCAGTCCGTTGTCGCTGACACTCAGGGTTTTCTTCACTTCGTCGATCTTGATATCGACAACATACTCATCGCTCAGTTTCAGGCCTTCGACCAGTGCGATGTTCTTCAGTTTATTGATCGCATCAACAGCATTGGAAACGAGTTCACGCATGAATATTTCCTTTTCACTGTAGAGCCATTTTTTAATAATCGGAAAAATGTTCTCAGTATGGATCGAGATCTCACCTGTTTCTATTTTGGTTTTAGATTTTGCAGACATCGACGTTCTCCTAAAAAGCATTGATTCTAGAATAAATTATGGAAAGTTAAGTTAAGGATTTCACGTCACTTTGTCAACCGGTGAATGTAAAAGACCATTTAAGACATTAAAGAAAAAAGGGTGAATATGGGATAAAGAAAGGATGGAAACAGGTGGGTTGTAATCAAAATCATTAAAAAGTCAGGGGGCCCGCGATACTCCGGCAAAGGTAGTAGATAGCCAATATAAGAGGGAATATAACATTGACAATGAAATGAATCAACAAACCATGGGTGTGACCCCAAACTTTCTTCATGGACGTTAGTCGGAAGAATTCGTGATCGGACATAAGCCGCAACAAAGAGATTGTCACAACATAGAGGGCAAAGAGGGATTTGACCAGATCAGTTTCCAGGTTGACCTCCTCACTGAACAACCCCGATAGGATATAACAGCAGCATAGCGAATCAGCAACCTGCCGTTTTAAAACGCTTTTAGATCATATACTGCCAAGTTTTCATGATGTCAATGACGAAAAGAAACCGCTTTAAATTTCCAGTTGGCAGGCGTTGCAAAGCCATCAATTTTCAGTTAAAAAATGTTCTTCGTACATGTCTTCAAGTTGAAGCAAATGCCGCGTTTCATCGTAAAAAAGTTGCTGAAAAACCGGAACCATAGGAGCTCCTTCACAACCCTTTATCATCCTTTGGTAAAAATCGATCGCCTCTTTTTCTAGATGGATGGCATAGGCCAGAGCCTGGCGAACATCGGCCTCAGGTTTCAATTCTTGCGACCCGAGGGTATAACTCAAATTCATTGTCTGGACGCCAGTCCGCATCCCAGCATTCCCCTCCATCGCTCCCTTTAAAAGCGCTTTTTCAAGTTCCTGCTTGTGACGCATTTCATCTAACGCCGCATCACGTAAAACGGCACGCGCATGTTTGTTTTTAAGAATCGAAATTGCGCGCAGATAGGAACGGAACCCGTTCTCTTCCATCTCTATCGCTTTTTCAATGGCCGCTTCAAAGGTATAACAAGCACCTTCAGACATAAACACCTCCCTTAGTAGATGACGCTATAGCCTTTCTTATTGGCGAGCGCTGAAATTTCGAGCACGTCATTAATCTGGTAGCTCTCCCCGTCCAGGATGAAGGTATACCCTCCTGCAAAATTCTCCTTAGCGAGGCTAATCAGGTATTCAAAACTTGCAGTCTTAATCATTTCATTCATGATTTATTTCCGTTTCGCAATTATACACCATAGGTTTTGCGCCTGCAGTTGGGCCGATCAGCCACAGAAGCATCGTCTATTCACCGATGATCTTAACCAGAACTCGCTTTGGCCGCCGCCCATCAAATTCACCATATGAATTCTGCTCCCAAGGTCCAAAATTGAGTACACCTTCTGTGACCGCCACCACGATTTGACCGGAAACAAACCCTCTATAACTTTGCTTTAATGCAGGCAATCTTAAATTTGTGGTGTAATATTTCTAGACCTACAACGATTCGGGGTATCAAACCAAAGTTACGACAGGACTTCATCTTGAACCCCTACTCCATCAATACATATAACTTTAAGATATCGAGCATTTAAAGAATAACTGTCGACCAGGATCAATCCAATCAGGCCCTAATGAGTTGACAATGGCATTCGTACAGTTATATACGTTTAGGTTGCAAATTTAATCCGTCAGATAAAAGAAAAGGGCTTCATGGCAAACTTATCGCACAAAACAGGCAAAATATTTCTACTTTTTAGTGCTGCAGCGCTCTTACTTGGTAGTTGCACTGAAAGTGTGGCACCAATTTACCACGAGACATCGGTGCGGCTAGTTGAACCCAAAACCGTTGTTGATCTTGAAATCGAGTTTTATCGTTCTGGTTACGATATTAGTCAATTACACGCCGGAGTTCCGCCTCTGATTGTCGAATCTCTTCCGGCCGAATTATCCAGAGAACTTTCTTCTTCGCGCAAAAAATCGATATTTTTCCAAATCTTACTCCCCATGGTCTTACTTGCGAATCAAGAAATTGCCGAGGAACGCGCAGATCTACTCAACCTCGCAAGCCTGATTTCGAACAATCAAATCCTTAAAGAAGAACAGATTCACCGACTGTCAACTCTGCAAGCACGTTATTCGGTTTCGGGTGAGCCGACCGCCGCACAAACCCTTGCAAAACTCCAACGCAGAATTGATCAGGTGCCGGCAGGACTTGCCCTAGCCCAGGCAGCGAATGAATCGGCCTGGGGGACGTCGCGCTTCTCCCAACTTGGGAATAACTTATTCGGGGAATGGACCTTTACCCCAGGAACCGGAATTATCCCGGAGGGACGCCCAGAAGGGGCCACCTACGAGGTTCGACGCTTCAACACCCTGTATGATTCAATCCGATCATACCTGCGGAATCTCAACTCCCATTCAGCCTACGCTGAATTCAGACAAATCCGTACTGAGGCCCGAGAACGTGGTGAAGCGCTTAGCGGCATTGCCCTGGCTGAAGGTTTAACCAATTATTCGACACGCCGTGAGGCCTATGTTCTTGACCTCCAAAGACTGATCCGGCAGAACAACCTGCAGCGCTTTACCCAGCTAAGCTTGCGTCAGGGCTGAGAATACCCGCTGGGTACGGGTCGTTTGGCGTTTATCCAGAGCTGGCTGAACCAATGCCATTGACCGTCGCGTCCCAGAACCGTTAATGTATATTTGTTTCGGCGTCCAACCAATGGCTTCTCTGCCGAAATCAAAAGCTCGCCCTTGTCGCTAGGATTTTTCTCAACCCGGCAGCTATTCTCACCTTGCACAAAACAGTTGATCACCCCTTGTGCAAGGCTCGCATCTGCAAGCCTCAATTTTAATTTTGGGGGATTCTGATCACGGATAACTGGATCAACCGGTTCGCTGTCGGCTATTTCAAGCGCAGTCATTTTTAATTTGGATAGAAAACCATCAATAGTGGCATAGGTGCCCCCCATCGGGAACCGGGGCAGAGTCCAAATGTCTGAACCGCGGTAAATGACTCCTGACTGTTGTGCAAAAGCGGCCTTAAAACCTGAATTCCTAATCAAATCAATGACCACGGGTGAGTACTCGCCATAGGTATAAGCGAAAATATCGGGTTCAATGCCAAGGTGTGTTTTCAGTGCCACTTTTGAGGCTTCGATATCAGCGGATATGCGCTTTTCCCATTGAACCTGAGTTTCTCCATCCTCCATCTCGACAAGATAGGCGTGACTGGCCGTATGATTGCCAATCTCAACCCCTTTTGCCATAACATCTTGCAATTGAGCCCAATCGAGATAACCAGCAGTACCGACCGCATCTGTATTCACGAACAGGGTGGCAGGAAAAGCATACTTCTGCAGCAAGGGAAGAGCTTGCTGAGCGAAGGAGGTAAATGCGTCGTCAACACACAGGCCAACAGTTTTATCAGGAAGAACCACTCCCTCACGCACCATTCTCGCAATATGGGATAATGGCAAAACATGATAGCCTTCAGCCTTAAGATAATCGAGTTGCGCAGCAAAAACTTCGGTAGAGATATTGGTCGAGGGGTAGCGGGTTTCATCGAAACGGTGATAAATGAAAACATTGATACCGGCATTCGCCTGAGTGGCCCCGAGGAAAATCAGGAGAAGTAAAGAAATGAAGGGCTGCAGCATTCTTAACCTTCGCTATTGCCAGAGGTTTTAACCTTCTTCCGCAGATAGCGGCGGATCGTATTGCGAGCCTTAGGGGTAACCGCCCATTCAAGCCACTTAGGTAGCACCCCAGCATGCGTAGAGGTCTCTATTTCGATCTGATCACCATCTAACAGGCGTGTTTTAAGCAAGCGTGTCTGACCGTTAATCCGCGAGCGATAGGCATGTATCCCTAGTTTTTCGTGAATACTGAAGGCGAAATCAAGCGCGCTGCTCCCCTCGGGAAGTACAAAACTTTCACCCTTGGGTGAATAAATCTGGATTGTTTTTGATGCCAGCATTAAAGATTGAGTGTCGAAGGCCGACTCCCCTTCAGTTAAAGATTTCATCAGATCACGGAAGTTTTCTCGTCGAAATTCGAAACCTGGCGCCAAAACTCCCGATTCATTGAAACGCGCCAGCTTGCGTGTCGTCACTTCAACACGCATCCGTTGCTCACCGGCCTGTACTGTCGTTTTAAGGGCCTGGTAACCATGATGAGAAGGCACGATCAAATGGTCACGCAGTTTTCCGGGGATCGGTGGATAGAGACTGTGTAAAACGCCCACAAACAGATAAGCATCCATAACTCTATCGACCTGTGCTTCGAGGGTATAAAGTGTTGGGAACCCTCGCTTGGATTGTTGAATCGCGGCGATGGAAAAAGGCCGCCAGCGGTCCTTGAGTAAAATCCCCAATTTCTCATGTTCGCAGGCATTGGTGATTCGAGCTTTTTCCTTGCGTAAAAAGCTTGTGGTCCCTTCTCTGACACTTGCTACGCGCTGTTTATAATCAATACCGCGCCGTGGATAGAGCACATGCAGAGAGAGTGAATCGAGAGTCGACGCCACATAGCCCATGCCCAGATGGTTAGCCAGCGGCACGTAAATTTCGCGAGTTTCCTCGGCAATCCTCTTCTGCTTCTCTGGCGCCAAGGCACCTATTGTATGCAGGTTGTCGATACGGTCCCAAAACTTGAGGCACAAAACCCGCACATCCTCGATGGCCGCCAGAACCTGCTTGCGGTAGGTCTCCATCTTGGTCGCTTCACGACTGAGTTCAGTCGATTGAACCTTCGTCAGACCATCGACCAACAGTGCGATCTCATCTCCATAATCAGCGCGCACATCTTCGATAGACATCGGTGTGTCTTCAACGGCATCGTGCAGGAGTGCGGCAATTACCGAAGGAAAGTCCATCCAGTGACGTGCGGCAAGATGCGACACGCGTAGTGGATGGAAGAGATAGGGCTCGCCGGACTTACGGACCTGCCCCTTATGCCACTTACGTGCATCACTCAGGGCGCTCTGAACCGCATCCAAGCCCTCCTCGAACAGCTCTTCCGACATGCCGCCGCCATAGTGGGTCGCAAGCAACTCAAGAATATCGGTAGTCATACGCTGGACGGTTTTTTCGTCGTAGGTCACCATAAGATTACGCTTCATAAGCTGGCTTGATTCATAGCGAAAAAATAATTAAAATTATGATATTTCATAGAGATTCAACCGGGGGGCCAGCCCATCTGACGACCGCCTAATAGATGAAAATGTAGATGCCAGACAACCTGTCCTCCGGCTTCATTACAATTATTGACCAACCGGAAACCCTCTTCAGCAACGCCGAGTTGAACTGCAATATTACCGGCAACCCGATAGATATGACCGATAAGTCCCATGTCCTCTTCCGTCAGATCCAGGGTCGTAGGGATATGCTTACGCGGGATAAGCAGAACATGCTGAGGAGCCTGAGGATTAATATCATTAAAAGCGACAACCTGCGCATCTTCATAGATAAGCTTTGCAGGAATCTCCCCTTGGGCAATCTTACAAAAAAGACAATCAGTCGGCATCAAATTTCACCTATGGTTAAAGGATATAACGATCAGGTCTCTTCAAAAAATTCAGAATAACAGCAGACATTCTAATAGCAGGATACTCCGAAAATTCACTGAGGGGAAGCGATTGCGGCTTTGCGATAGGCCGAAAAAGCGGGATCTATCAACAACGCGGCATAGATCAGGCGTGGTTTTCGAACTGGGCCCCAGCAAGGGTGCACTGCATGATCAACCGGAGCAACAATCCTCCTCAGTGCTCCTGCCGCCGTTTTTTCCACATGTGATCGCGTCGATAATCCCACCAGCTACCATCTACCTCTGCGGTCAGGGTTTCCCCGACAACCACCAGGGTCAACGCTGATTTTCCGGTTCGATCATCCAGGTTAAAGTAATCTCGCCCCCTCGTTTTCTCGACAAGCGTATCGAGGCTAGCGACGATGATCTCTTCGCCCGGCAGGCCGAGTCGATGCAATAACGCAATGGGAACGTCTGCCCGATAACCACGTCGCAAGGTGGCACAAAGTTCATCCAGCGGCAGATTATTCATGTAGAGCAGCAAGGAGGCACCCTTGCCGGCCAACTCATCAAGGCGCGGCATCCCCACTTCATTCCCCAGGGTTTTGGGCGAAACAATGATCGCCCGGTTGCAGATGCCAGGCAGATCAAGCGTCCGCTTCAGTCGTGCAGACGCTGCATTCGCAATTCCGACGCCGGCCAAAACCTCTGAAGCCTCGGAAAAATAATTGATCAGCGCCTGAAATGGCGCATAAAAGGTCAGATCTCCAGGGATTAAAAGAGCAACATCTGCGGTGGCAAGTTGGTCTGAGATTCTCGTTACCAGCTCGGTGAAGTCAAAATCGAAAGGATTGACAACAACCTTTCCTACAAGCCACTCCGCAAAGGTCTGCTCATAAGGTTCAAGAGCAAAGACCAGAGCGGCACGTTTAAGCGCTGCAGCCCCTTGCAGAGTCAACAATTGCGGGTCACCCGGACCTGCTCCGATAAAATAGACCTTATTCATGCAATGCCTCTTTTTGCAGACAGATTAAAAACTCACGATTCCCTTTGGGGCCAAGAATCGGCGATTCATCGACCCCGATAATTCGGCAGTTCAGTGTCAGGGCAAGTCTGCGAATATCTTCGACAACCTGCAAATGTAATGTTTGATCCCGCACGACCCCCCCCTTTCCAACTTGGCCACGCCCAACCTCGAATTGAGGTTTAATTAAAGCAATAATCCAGGCTTCGGCCGTCAGCAGATCGAGAGTCGGTGGAAGCACCTTGCCCAGAGAGATAAAACTGGCATCAATCACCGCCATTGACGGCAACTGGTCTAATTGTTCCGCTTTTAGATCGCGAATATTGCAGCGTTCAAAATTCACCACCCTAGGATCTTCACGCAGTTTCCAAGCAAGCTGCCCATAACCGACATCCACCGCGTAGACCTTTGCCGCTCCGCGTTGCAGAAGGCAATCAGTAAAACCACCTGTGCTTGCACCGACGTCTAAAGCGATAAGGCCTTTGGGATTTACTGGAAAGCAGTCCAGTGCCTTCTCAAGTTTGAGCCCACCGCGTGAAACATAAGGGATCTCTCCTCCCTTGATACGCAATTCAACGTCGAGCGCAAAACGTGTTCCTGCTTTATCGACTCGATGATCGTCAACCATCACCTGTCCGGCGAGGATCAGGGCTCTTGCCCTTTCACGCGACTGAACCAGTCCCTGGTCGACAAGCAATTTATCCAGACGTTCTTTAATCAACTATACATACCCCGCTATTTAGATTCAGGCTAACATACCCGAATTTTCTGCACAAAAAAAGAGAGGCTAATGGCGCCTCTCCTTTTTCATTGGCAACTAATCCTTTAGCATTAAAGCATGCCAAATTGTTACGTCTAGCAGAGAGTCAAATTTTCATCAATTAAGAAACAGATCTGGAATCAAAGGCTCTCCTTCTTTAACCGCATAGGCAGAGAAATCGGTCAAACCATCCTCACACAGCACGTCTTCATCTATGAAAAAGTTGCCATTGCAACTTCTAGCATCCCGTTTGAATAGAGCAATCGCGGCATCGGCAACGATAGACGGATGACGACAGTTATTTGGATCAACCAAGCCCTTCAGCATCGCAAGAGCGGCTGTCTCTATGACCGTTTTCGGCCAGAGAGCATTCACGCCAATCCCTTGGGGTCCAAATTCTGCAGCGAGACCTAACACGCACATACTCATGCCATATTTTGAAATGGTATAAGCAGTATGATGAGCAAACCATTTTGGATCAAAATTGAGGGGTGGAGAGAGCGTCAGAATGTGTGGGTTTTCAGCCTTCAGTAGAAAGGGGATACAGGCTTGACTCGCAAAAAAAGTTCCACGCATATTGACTTGTTGCATCAGGTCAAAGCGCTTGGCTGGGACATCGAGTGACCCGGCCAAATAAATGGCACTAGCATTATTGACCAAGATATCAATGCCACCGAAATAGGCTGCAGCCTCAGCGACACATTCCGCAACCCGAGTTTCATCGCGGACATCCATCACAAGCGGCAGGCATTTACCGCCAACCGCCACAATCGCTTCAGCCGCAGTATGAATAGTGCCGGGCAGTTTCGGTTGCGGTTTATTACTCCGCGCAGCGATGACAATGTTGGCACCTTCGCGCGCTGCTGCTAAGGCAATTTCTAATCCTATACCGCGACTGCCACCGGTGACAAAGAGTGTTTTACCTTTTAAATCCATATAGTCTCCCAAGCAAAGTTAGCTAGTTAGAGCTTCTTGCGAGTGTTTCGCCCTTGGGACTGTGCTTTCTGATCGAGTGCGGCGCGAACTCTTCTGACAATCGCCGCGGCATCGATCTCAATCCGCTCACGAAGTTCCGCCTGGGTGCCCTGCTCGACAAAATGATCGGAAATCCCGATACGGATCACCGGCAGGCTGACACCGTTATCGGCCAACAGCTCCAGGACTGCCGACCCAAAACCACCCTGCAAGGCGTTCTCTTCGCCAGTCACCAACAGCGGGACCCGCCCGGCAATCTCAAGGATCAGTTCACCGTCGAGGGGTTTGATGAAGCGTGCGTCAGCCACCAGCAGCTCAATCCCTTGTTCAGCCAAAATGTTCGCAGCCTTCAGCGCCTCATCAACCATCGTCCCCACCGCGATGATCGCAGCGTCCTTCCCTTCACGTAGAATCTCCCCCTTGCCGATCGGCAGGGATTCTACCGGCTGAACCAACGGTAATCCATCACCGTTGCCTCGTGGATAGCGGTAGGCAAAGGGACCATCGAATTCCACTGCCGTTTTCATCGCCCGCTTCAACTCAAACTCGTTGCGCGGCGCCATCAGCACCAGATTGGGGATATGGCGCAGGAAGGATAGGTCAAAAACCCCATGGTGGGTTGGTCCATCGGCCCCGACCAGTCCACTGCGATCGAGGGCGAAACTGACCGGCAAATTTTGCAGACAGACATCGTGCAGGACATTGTCATACGCTCGTTGCAAAAAGGTCGAATAGAGTGCCACAACCGGTCGCAGACCGCGACAAGACAGTCCGGCAGCAAAGGTCACCGCGTGTTGTTCGGCGATGCCGACATCAAAGAAACGTTTGGGAAACTCTTCAGCAAAGTCACAGAGCCCGGTGCCGGCCGGCATGGCTGCCGTAATCGCCACGATCCGCTCATCCGCTCTCGCCATCTCTACTAAGGTTTGTCCAAAAACGCTGGTGTAGCTGACTGCCCCCGGCTTGCCCGCGGGAACCTTGCCGGTTTCCCGATCGAAAGGCCCCACGCCATGAAATAGGGCCGGATTCTCTTCAGCCGGAAGATAGCCCTTCCCTTTGCGCGTGGAGACATGCAGCAAGACCGGTCCGTTAATATTCCGCACGTTCTTCAGGGTATCGATCATTTCAAGCAAATTGTGGCCGTCGAGCAAACCGAAATAGTCAAAACCGAAAGCCTCAAACAGCATCCCCGGAGTAATAAATCCCTTGAGTGAATCCTCGGCGCGCCTGGCCAGACTGATCAGATCCTTACCGAAACCGGGGACATAATTCAGAATGTTTTCGGCCTCCTTTTTAAAACGCAGAAAGAGTTCACTCGACATCTTACGGCTCAAAAAAGAGGAGAGCGCTCCGACATTGGGTGAGATCGACATCTCGTTATCATTCAGAATGACAATCAGTTTTTTCTTCAAATGCCCGGCATGATTCAAGGCCTCAAGGGCCATCCCGCCGGTCAGAGAACCATCGCCGATCACCGCAATGACCCGCTCGTTCCCCTCCAGGAGATCGATCCCCGCGCTCATGCCGAGTGCGGCTGAAATCGAGGTGCTCGAGTGACCGACATCAAAGGCGTCGTGTTCACTCTCTTTACGCTTGGGAAAGCCACTGAGGCCATCCAGTTGACGCAGCGTCTTAAAATCAGCAAGACGTCCCGTCAACAGCTTGTGGCCATAGGCTTGATGGCCAACGTCCCAGATGATGCGATCCTGCGGAGAATTGAAAACCCTGTGAATAGCGATAGTCAGCTCGACCACTCCCAATGAGCTTCCAAGATGGCCACCGGTTTCGGCAACTGTCGAAATAATTGTCTCGCGCAGTTCAGCGGCCAATTGTTTGAGTTGTGCAAGATCCAGCGTCTTAAGATCGGCCGGGGAGATTAGATTGGTAAGCAGTTCACTCATCTTTGTAGTACCTCTATCAGGCAAAAAAGCCTGCTAAAAAGAACGGTCAATAATATAGGATGCAATGTCGCGCAGTGGACGTCCCTCCTCACCAAAGGGTTCAAGCGCGGCAAAAGCCATATCCCGCAGATCGCGCGCGCGCTGCCTGGCCCCCTCAAGGCCGAGCAGCGCCGGATAGGTCGCCTTACCCCGCTCGGCATCACTGCCGACATCCTTACCGAGCAGTGCCTGATCCGCAACAATATCGAGGATATCATCGGCGACCTGAAAAGCCAGCCCAGCGGCTTCGCCATAGCGATGCAGGGCCCGTCGCTGCTTTTCATCGGCCCCGCCGATGATCGCCCCGATTTCGATCGCGGCAAGGATCAGCGCACCTGTCTTGTGGGTATGGATATATTCCAGCGTCGGCAGATCAATCTGTTCCCCTTCTGATTCCATATCGACCACCTGACCACCGACCATGCCGAGGCTGCCGGAAGCCTTCGCGAGCTGGTGGATGATCTCAAGACGGTCAACTGCGGAAACGGTGCGTAACACCTGAGGATTGGACAGCAGGATAAAGGCCTCGGTCAGCAGGCCGTCGCCAGCCAGGATAGCGATCGCTTCACCATAGACCTTATGATTTGTCGGTTTGCCGCGCCGCAAATCATCATCATCCATCGCCGGCAGATCATCGTGGATCAGCGAATAACTGTGAATCATCTCAAGCGCGGCGGCGGCGGGCATAATCTCTTCAGTCTGCCCCCCGACCGCTTCACAGGCTGCGGCCATCAACACGGGGCGAATTCTCTTGCCACCGGCAAAGACCGAATATCGCATCGCATCATGCAGGCTGCCCGGTAGGGTTGCCGCTTTCGGTAGATAAGCTTCAAGCGCAGCCTCGACCAATTGCATACGGACCTGCAGGTAGCTATCAAGCGACCAGACGGCATCACCCATCGAAAGCCTCCCGGCTCAAACGACCATCCTTTTGCTTCAGCAGAGTCTCGACCTGCAACTCCACCTGTTCAAGGGCCTTGCGACATTCCGCCGCTGACTTGACCCCCTGCTCGAAAATCTTCAGGGATTCCTCAAGTTCAAGGTCCCCCTCCTCAAGACGGGACACCGCTTCTTCAAGATCCTTCAGGGAAAGCTCAAATCCCTTCTTTTTTGCCATTATTTTCATCTCTCACTGCAGAAGTCATCAAAGATTCGATTACACCAGCGGGTGAACCTCGGGTCAAGTCTCTTTCACATTTTTTTCTGAATCGATCCCGGTCACGCAAGCCTCAAGATGTCCCTGGCCCAACTGCACCGAGATAAGATCTCCGACTTTGATTTGTTGGACATCATGCAGCGGGGTGCCTGCCGGCATAAGGCGGGCTAAGGCATAACCGCGCGCCAAAACCTGCAGAGGCGACAGGGCATTTAGCCGTTCGGCCAGTTGCTGCAAACGATTTTTGACCGCCGTTTGCTTCCAAACAATGCCACGCTGTAGCCGCTGCTCCAGATCTAATAACTGCTGTCGGCGCTGTTGCAGGGTTTCCAGCGGCGAGATCAAACGGCGCTGCAAGTTCGCAAAACGGACCCGCAGAAACTCAAGGCGGCCTTGCAGGACACGCCCAAGACGTATGAGGAGTTGATCGCAGTGGCGTTCAACCTCTTCACGATTTTTGACGACCAATTCGGCGGCGGCGGTCGGGGTCGGTGCACGCAGGTCCGCAACCAGATCGGCAATACTAAAATCAATTTCATGGCCGACCGCAGAGACCACCGGTAATTTCGATGCCGCAATCGCCCGCGCGACGATCTCCTTGTTGAACGCCCAGAGATCTTCGAGAGAACCACCTCCTCGGCCAACGATCAGGACCTCAGAACTCCCTTCACGATTCAGATCGGCGATCGCCTCAGCGATCGCCTGCGCGGCACCCTCTCCCTGCACCCGAACCGGACGCAGCAATACCTTGAGACCGGCACCACGGCGGCGCAGAACATTCAGAATATCGTGGATGGCGGCCCCCGTCGCGGAGGTCACAACGCCGATGGTCTGCGGAAATCCAGGGAGAGCCTGCTTACGCTCTACGGCGAAAAGGCCTTCAGCGGCCAGTTTTTGTTTCAACTGTTCGAAGGCGAGTTGCATTCCGCCGATACCGGCAGGTTCGATTCCTTCGACAATCAATTGCAATTCACCCCGCTGAGTATAGACCGATGCCCGCCCACGACAGATGACCTTGATGCCATTTTCGGGAGTAAAACGGAGTAGCCGCGCATGACTGCGAAACATCGCGCAACGCAATTGACCACGGTCATCTTTGAGGGTGAAGTAACTGTGTCCGGAACTCGGCTGCGAGAAATTGGAGATTTCCCCTTCAACCAGAACTTCGACAAAGTTCTCTTCGAGCAGATCTTTAAAAAGTTCAACCAGACGTGAAACCGAGATGACCTGTGACGGCATATTCAACCTA
>JBDNGT010000226.1:0-10876 GCA_041689145.1 Geopsychrobacter sp.
CACGACCGCCGCAGATTAGCCGGGCCGAGGCGACCCAGGTGATGAACCCGTTGATGCTCAGCTATGTTGATGAGTCGCGGCGGATGGATAATCGACTGATGCTGAAAAAGCTGGGGATCCAACTGCGATTTCAGAATCTGGCGGCCGGACTTGCCGCCTGCAAGCAGGAGTTGCAACTATGAGTCCCCTCAGCTCGGCAGTTCAACCGATTGCCAGTTTCGGCCGTGGTTTTGCCTATGTTTTTCAGGCGCCCCGGTTTTTGCTGAAACATCCAGGGTTACTCCGGTTTGTGGCCATCCCTTTTGCAATCAATCTGGTGGTCTTCTCCCTGGCGGTTTATTTCGGTCTTGATCTATTCAATCACTTGCTTGAACAGTATTTGCAGCAGGGCGATACCTGGTACCTGGTGGTGCTCTACTATCTGGCCTGGGTTGTCGCTGGACTGCTGACCACCGTTGTGGTCTTTTTTGGTTTTACCGTGGTCGGAAATTTGTTGGCCTCGCCGTTTAATGAACTGCTCTCCGAACGGATAGAGATTCTGGTCAAGGGCGTAGGTGAGGCTAGCCCTTTTACCTTGACCGGCTTTGCTGCTGACTCTGGTCGGGCGATGCTGACAGAACTGAAGAAACAGCTTTTCTTCATCGTCGGTATGATTCTTCTATTACTGATGAACCTTTTACCAGGGTTTGGGGCCATGGCCTATGCGGTTTTGGCGCCGATATTTACGCTTTTTTTTCTGGTGATTGAATACCTTAGTTTTGTCTTGATGCGGAAACAGGTTCGTTTCGGGCAACAGCGCCGCTACGTCTTCGGCCATCCCCTGTTGATGGCGGGCTTCGGTTGCGCGGTGTTTTGTTTGCTGGCAATTCCACTGCTCCAGTTTTTTTGTATTCCCTTAGCCGTCAGTGGCGCGACTCTTCTCTGGTGTGATTTCCCCCACGCGGATAAGGAATGAAAAACGTGTTCTGCTTCCTGTTGCCGCCCATGATTTTTTCCGGATTTCTTCTTGCTCGAACCTGCCCCATAGACTAGACTTCTGCGCATCTACGATGATCCATTCTGATTCTTTATAAGGAGGCTATTTTGATAAACGAACCCGGTTCAACGCCCTTTCAGGTCGAACTTCGGCGACATCTGCGTGAGCGTGAGGAGGATCGCGATCTCACTCGGGTGATCAGCGAGCTCGCTACGGCCAGTCGTTATATCATCCATTCAATCCGCACCGGTGAGCTTGGTGTGGCCGGTACCTCAAACCTCTATGGCGAATCTCAGCTAAAGCTGGATGTGCTGGCCGACCGGATTATCCGCAAGCGGATGATGCATACCGGGGTCATCGCGTGTATCGCCTCAGAGGAAGATGATAAAGTTCAGGTGGTTGATCCGAACGGAAAATATTCGATCGCCTATGATCCGTTGGATGGTTCATCGCTGGTCGATGTCAATTTAGCGGTCGGTACCATAGTCGGCATCTATAAAGGGGCCGATGTGCTCAGCCCCGGGCGCGAAATGGTTGCGGCTCTCTATGTTCTTTACGGGCCACGCTGTACCCTGGTCTATACTACCGGCTACGGCACCCACGAGTTTGCCATGAACGCACTGATGGAATACACCCTGGTTCAGGAAGATATCAAGGTTGCGGAACGAGGGAATCTCTATGCTCCGGGTGGCACGCGCAACAAATATACGCCTGCTGTTGAAGCCTTTGTCTGCCACATGGAGGATCGCGGGAGCAAACTACGCTACAGCGGTGGCTTCGTCCCGGATATCAACCAGCTGTTGATCAAGGGGCACGGGGTTTTTCTCTACCCGCACCTCAAAGATCTTCCCCGGGGAAAGCTGCGCCTGCTTTATGAACTGAACCCGATGGCATTTCTGGTCGAACAGGCAGGCGGGGCTGCATCTAACGGGCGACAAAGGATTCTCGATATCCAGCCTGAAAGGATCGACCATCAAGAACCGGTCTTTATCGGGAGTAAATCTGATGTCGCCAAGGTCGAGGAGTTGATCCGCACACTTGAGGCCTGACGCGGACTCTTGAGGCGTTTTTTTTGTGAGGCCTTTGTTGCTTCAATGATGCTGGAGGGAGGCTGGCCGTTTGCAGTAGGTGTGCTATATTCGGACAGTCTGTTAGGCCTTTCAGCTGGCCGTTGCATCGTGAAAACAGGGAGGAGAGGGGGGTTTTGAATCGAGTTGCTCTCTGCCTTGGCGGTTATGTTTGCGGGCTGGTTCTCGCCCAATATTTTGATTTCCCTGATTCTCTAACTTTCCCCGTTTTATTGTGTTACAGCCTGCTGCTGATTCTCCTGCTGCTAAACCACAGCCCCCGCCTCATCCTTTATGGTTTATTCCTCTTCTGTTTACTCACCAGTCTCTTGCGTTATCCCGCCCAAATTTCACCCCCTGCCGCAGGCGAACTTGATCTCCTCCCGGAGCGTGGAGTCGTGCGTCTTGAAGGACGGGTGTTGGCCACTCAGGAGCGACAGGACAACGGCCTGGTGGTTGATATGTTGGTGTTGAGCGTTGAGTCAAAGCCGACAGCATTTCCGACGGATGAGCGGTTGCGCTTATACATCGGTAACGCAGACAGAGCGCCGTCGGTCGGAAGTCGTCTGGCTTTTCGTAGTCAGGTCAGGCGGACGCGCAATTTTGGAATCCCTGGAGAATTCGATTATGTTCGTCATCTCGCCTATCGCCGGATCTGGCATACGGCTTACCTGTCAGACGCCCGTGGTTTGGCAAGCTTTGCTGATCCTCCAATTGGGTTCAAGGCGCAAATTGATTTATTGAGACAGGCCGGACTCAGGCGGCTTAATAACTGCCTGGCCAAAGACGATGCTATGCTGCTGAAAGGGTTGTTGCTCGGTGAAAAAGGCGCAATGCCCGCGGGCTTACGTCAGCAACTGGCTGCCGGCGGCATCTCGCATCTGTTTGCAATCTCAGGGATGCACCTGGGACTGTTGGCTTTTTTTCTGTATGGGCTGTTACGCTTTCTTTACAGCCGATCGTCGAAATTTCTGCTGTGGCAACCACCAGGTCGTGTGTTGTGGTTTGTGATTCTACCGGCACTCTTTTTTTATCTACTTGTGACCGGTGATGCGCTGGCGACCCGTCGCGCCTTCTACGCACTGCTGGTTGCAACTTCGCTTTGTCTGATGCGCCGACGCATAGAGCCGATTCATCTTCTTTGTACCTTGGCTTTTCTGTTCCTTCTTTTTGAACCACTGGCACTTTGGCAACCTTCATTCCTCCTCTCTTTCAGTGGGGTTTTCGGGATACTCCTGTGGCAAAAGCCCTTAGGCCGATTGCTGCCCGCCTGCCCGTGGCTGCTGCGATACCTGCTACAGCTATTTGGTATCAGTTTGGCCGCATTTATTGCGACGCTGCCCGCTGTTGTTTTCATCTTTCACTTACTCGCTCCTGCCGGGTTAATTTGTAACTTATTCGCTGTCCCCCTGGTGAGTTTTGCCGCGCTGCCCCTCGGACTTGCCGGGCTACTGATGAGCCCTGTTTTCCCCGCCTTGGGAGAGATGTTGCTTAAGGCGGCAGCCTTGACCCTGCACTGGGTTATCGATCTGGCCGGGTGGACATCCTCACTTCCGGGACTCAACTCGAGGTCGATTTTTCTCACGCTGCCGGAAACCTTGTTAATCCTGATGGTTTGTCTGTCACTTCTGATCGCCGCACAGCGAAAGAAGGCTCTGCTCCTGACATTTTCAGCTGTCTGCTTGCTTGCCCTCGCTCCGCCGGTGGGTCAATCAACAGAGTTGATTCTTTTTAGTGTCGGGCAAGGAGAGTCGATGCTTTTGCGTGCGGCCGGCAAAACGCTCCTGATCGACGGTGGCGGTCTGCGGAGTGACAGTTTCGATGTTGGTGAGCGACTATTGGCCCCTGCTCTGGGCAGGCTGGGAATTAAATCCCTTGATGCGATCATCTTAACCCACGATCATCCTGACCATAGTGGTGGACTGGATTATATCATTAAGCATTTCAAGGTGCGCGAGTTTTGGAGTACGGCTGCGGTTGTCGCACTGCGTCCAGAGTTAAGCCAGGCACTGCTGAAAAACGGGGTTGCAATTCACCAATATGACTTTGCCGGCTGGAAGAGGTGTGCCCCGGGAGGGCTGGAGTCACTTTCGCTGTTTACGGCATCTGTTGCTGCGCAAGGGAAAAATAACCACTCGCTCTGTACCTACTTGCCTACGGACGCAGGTGGCATACTGTTAACTGGCGATTTAGAAGCGACCGGAGTTGACTCCCTGCTGGAAAGCGTTCTGCCCGGTATGGTCAGTTTACTCAAAGCACCTCATCATGGCAGCCGTCACTCGAGTCCTGAAAGGATTCTGGCTGAGTTACAACCTGAAATCGTCATGGTCTCGGCTGGATATCAAAATTCTTATCACTTTCCCTCTCAAGAACTGCTCGATCAAGCCAAACGACAGAATGCTCAGATCTGGCGGACTGATCTTGACGGCTCCGTTCGGCTGCGTGTCGATGGCCAAGATTGGCAGGTCGATCATTGGGTGAAGGGGCTTTTCCGTTGACAGTTTTCACTGAGCCTGATAGAAATTCTCTGATAATACGGGAGTTTAAATTCATGGATCAGGCCACGATACTAGTTGTTGATGATGAGCTCTTCTTTCGCCAGCTTTACCGCGATCTTCTCATTGAGAGTGGGCATGAAGTTGAAGTCTATAGTAACGGCGATGATGCCATCTCGCGCATGGCCGTTGGTGACATAGATCTTGTTTTGACCGATATGGTTATGCCCGGCAGGTCTGGCCTTGAGGTTTTGCAGGCGGCCCGCAGTCTGGTCGATCCCCCTGAAGTCATCCTGGTGACTGGACATGCCAGTTTAGAAACAGCAATTCAAGCACTCAAGAATGGTGCGCGCGACTACCTGGTTAAGCCGTTCAATTCTGAAGAGCTTAAACATTTAGTTAAAACCTGTCTCGATCAGCGGCGCCTGTTGAATGAGAATGAGCAGTTGCGTCAGCAAATCAATTTGTTTCAAACCGGGCAAACCCTCTCGTCCCTGATTGAACTTGATCGCCTGCTGCCGCGAGCTATTGAGGTCTTTCAGCGTGAATTTGACGGTGGCTACGGTGTCGGTTTTCTCTTGAACGCCGAGGGGAACCCTGTTCTGCACGGAGCGGTGGGGATCGATTCAGCCGCAGCTGAGCGTATTCTGCCTCTGGTGTTGCCTTTGCTGGGGAAAACAACCGGTCTGAAACGCTTGATGGCCGAAGAATTGGAAACGATTTCAGTCGTCAATGAATTTGATTCGCTCTGTGTGCTCCCGCTCCGCAATGACGGTGAACTCAAGGGGGGGCTTGTTTTTGCTAATGGATCTCTGACGATGAGGGATCAGGCCTTGTCCCAGGAGAGCCTCCACTATTTGTCCGAACAAGTATTGCTCGGGTTCGAGAATTCCTGCCGATATCAGAACGCCCAGGAGCTGATGTATACCGACGATTTGACGGGACTCTATAACTATCGATACATGCAGATCGTCTTGAACCGGGAATCACGACGTTCGCAGCGTTACGGGCTCAAGTTTTCACTGATTTTTATTGATCTCGATTGTTTTAAAGGCATCAACGACCGTCATGGTCATCTGGCCGGAAGTGCGGCTTTAAAGGAAGTTGCAACTTTGTTGCGAGGCTGTGTGCGCGAAGTCGATACACTCTTTCGCTTTGGTGGTGATGAATTTGCTGTCATGCTGGTTGAAACGGATTCATTCGCTGCGCGGGTGGTTGCTGAGCGGATCAGAAAAAGTGTTGCTGATCATCTTTTCTTGCAGGGTCGTGAGCAATCCTGCCACCTGACTGCGACCGCCGGCTATTCTACTTTCCCTTCCGATGCCCTTGATTGCACCGAATTACTCGATCTTGCCGATCGCGCTATGTATAATGGCAAGCTTGTACGTAATGTCATTCGTGGTGTGCAGGAGCTCAATCAGGAATGAACTCGTTGTTGTCGTATTGTGTTATGGTCCTGCCGCTCGGATCTGGACTCCCCTGTAAGGCTACCCCCTCTTTAGTTGCCCCTTTACTTTGAGGATTCCGAAACTAGCCCACAACAGTTTTTAGGTGATAATACGTTCTCTTGTCGAATGGATGACGGAGAAGTTGCTGCGGTGAAAATGGGCATTTAAATAAAAGCGTGTTTGAAAGGATAGATATATTGGCAATCAGTGCGATAAAAGGGATGAACGATATCCTGCCGGGTGACATCGAGACTTGGCAGTTTCTTGAGCAGAAGGTTCGAGAGGTTTTCGGTGCCTATGGTTTCAGTGAAATACGCACCCCTGTGATCGAAAAAACCGAACTTTTTTGCCGTTCGATAGGGGAAACCACCGATATTGTCGAGAAGGAGATGTATACCTTTAGCGACAAAAGTGAGAACAGTTTGACGCTGCGTCCGGAAGGGACAGCCCCGGTCATGCGCGCGTTTATCCAGAATCGGCTGCATACCCAGGATCCGGTCAATAAACTCTATTATATGGGCCCGATGTTCCGTTATGAGCGCCCGCAAAAGGGACGCTACCGTCAGTTTTACCAAATTGGTGCTGAGGTGATCGGGGTAGAAAACCCGATGGTTGACGTGCAGTTACTCGCGATGCTTCAGCACTATTTTTGTGAAATAGGCATAGAGGCCGTGCAATTGCAGGTCAATTCTCTCGGCTGCCCAGAATGTCGCCCTGAGTATCGGTTGAAATTGATCAATTATCTTGAGGCCAGGCTCGAAAACCTATGTGGTGATTGTCAACGTCGCTATCAAGCCAATCCGCTGCGTGTTCTTGACTGCAAGGTTCCTGGTTGCAAAGAGGCAACGACCGAAGCGCCGTCGGTCCTTGACCATCTGTGCCAGGGCTGCGAAGAGCATTTTGCTGCGGTCAAGAAGCATCTCAATGCATTGGATATCCCGTTTGTGATCAATCCCCGGATGGTCAGAGGGCTTGATTATTACGTACGAACGACTTTTGAACTGGTGACCGATCAGCTCGGTTCCCAAAATGCAGTTGCTGCGGGTGGGCGTTACGATGGCTTGGTCGAAAGTCTGGATGGGCCTGCTTTGCCCGGAATCGGATTTGCGATCGGAATTGAGCGTCTGGTTTTGATGAAGGGTGTCGCGAAGGTTTCTGCGCAAAGGCCCGATATCTTTTTTGCTGCAATAGGGGATGAGGCGGCAGAAAAAGCCTTTCTCCTGATGTCGCAGTTGCAGCGTGCCGGCATTCGCGCCGAGATGGATTATATGGGGAAGAGCCTTAAGGCGCAGATGCGTCGGGCCAACAAGCTGGCGGCTCGTTATGCGATTGTCCTTGGAGAACAGGAACTGGCCACTGGAGAGGCCGATCTGAAGGATATGGATCAGAGTTCTCAACAGAAAGTTGCACTTGATGCGTTGATTGATCTCATGGCGCAACTTTGCCCTACTGCTTGACCTGGAAAGATTGCTATCTTTATAATTGGCCGTTTAATTACCACTTAAATAAAAATTGTGTGGTTTATTGCACATTTAAAAAACTGATTCACGGAGGTCAACGTTGAACGATACACTAGGAAATTGGAAGCGGACTCAGCTGTGTGGAACTGTGACTGCAGAGCAGTTGGGGCAGGAGGTCTGTGTGATGGGTTGGGTACAGCGTCGCCGCGATCACGGTGGGCTGATTTTTATCGATCTGCGTGATCGTGAAGGGGTTTTGCAGTTGGCTCTCGATCCCGAACGCGATCCCGACTCACATAAGAAAGCCGAGCAAGTGCGCAACGAGTTTGTTGTGGCGGTCAAGGGCAAGGTTTCCCCGCGTCCAGAGGGGACCGTAAACCCTAAAATGAAGACCGGCGAAGTTGAGATTGAGGTCAGTGAACTTAAGATTCTCAATCGATCAGAAACACCGCCATTTATGCTGGATGAATTTACCGATATTGCCGAAAATATACGGCTCAAGTATCGTTATCTCGACCTGCGGCGTACCTCTGTTCAGAACAACCTGATGTTGCGCCATCGTGTCGTGCGGACGGTGCGCAGCTATCTGGATGAGCAGGGTTTTCTCGACATTGAGACCCCGGTATTGACCAAAAGTACCCCAGAGGGTGCGCGTGACTATCTGGTGCCGAGCCGCGTGAATAACGGACAATTCTATGCTCTTCCGCAGTCTCCCCAACTCTTTAAACAGCTGTTGATGGTTGCCGGTTTCGACCGCTACGCTCAGATTGTTAAATGTTTCCGTGATGAAGATCTGCGTGCTGATCGTCAGCCTGAGTTTACTCAGATTGATTGCGAGATGAGCTTTGTTGATCGTGATGATATTATGACCATCATGGAAGGGATGATCTCGCGCGTGTTTAGTGAGGGGATCGGGGTCAAGATCCCTGATGTTTTGCCGCGTCTCACCTATGCTGACGCGCTCGACAAGTATGGTGTTGATAACCCAGATCTGCGTTTTGGGCTTGAGTTGGTCGACTTGACTGAGATCGTCAAAGGTTGCGGCTTTAAGGTTTTTGCTGAAGTCGCAAGCACCGGGGGGATAGTCAAGGCAATTAATGTTAAGGGGGCCTCGACTTTCTCACGTAAGGAGCTCGACGATTTGACCGCGTTTGCCGGGATCTATGGGGCCAAAGGGATGGCGTGGGTCAAGCTGAATGCCGAAGGTTGGCAGTCGCCGATCGCCAAATTTTTTACTCCGGTAGAACTTAAATCGATAGAAGAGGCGATGGCGGCAGAGGAGGGTGACCTGTTGTTGTTTATTGCCGATTCTTTCAAGATAACGAATGAATCTCTCGGACGCTTGCGCCAACATCTCGGGCAAAAACTTGGCTTGGCAAAGAAGGACGATTTCAGCTTTGTCTGGGTCACCGACTTTCCGCTCTTCGAGTGGGATGAAGAGGAACAGCGTCATTTTGCCGTTCACCATCCCTTTACTGCGCCGCTCGATGAGGATGTCCCTTTGCTCGCTACCGAACCCGGTAAGGCTCGCGCCAAGGCTTACGATCTGGTTTTGAATGGCTCTGAAATCGGTGGTGGTTCGATCCGTATCCACGACCAAGCGGTGCAGCAGGCGATGTTCGGTCTGCTGGGGATCGGTGAAGAAGAGGCTCGTGAGAAATTTGGCTTTTTGCTCGATGCTCTCAGCTTTGGTGCCCCGCCGCATGGTGGCATCGCTTTTGGTCTGGATCGTCTGGTCATGATTTTGGCGGGGACCGATTCAATTCGGGACGTCATCGCTTTTCCGAAAACCCAGAAAGCAGCCTGTCTACTCTCCGAAGCCCCTGGTGACGTCAGTGAGAAGCAGTTGCAAGAACTGGGCATTCGTTTGCGTAAGCCGGTTAAGCCATAATCCGGCGGAACTTTTTGAAACAGGATTTGATGTTTCTGAGACAGGCTCTTCTGATACTTGGGTTTCTGCTTGTCGCCGGCTGTGCTAGTCGGCCGCAAGTTGAGCTTGAGCTTGTGCGTAGCGAGGTCGCTAAGGCTTACGCTCGCGGGGCCAAGGTTTTGGCCGCGAGCGATTATGAGGCGGCTTCGGCGGCACTGCATGATGCTGAGAATCTTGTCTATCGAGAGCGGTATGGGCATGCCCGTGAAGTTTTGAACCAGGCATTACTGTATGCCGCGAAGGCTGCAGCCGTTGCGGAAGAAAGAGCGGCGCAACTGGAGATTCAACGTCAGGCCGAACTTGAGGCAAGAGCCGTCGCTGCAAAGAAGAAACTTAAAGTGGTGCCTGTGCAGAAAAAGCCTGAACAAGCTAAACCTCAGCCTGTACCCGAACCTGAGCCGCCGAAACCTGAAATTGTTTATCTCGATCAGGTGACCGTTTCAGTCGGGGAGACGCTGTTTAGTCTTTCCAGCCGCAGGGATATCTACGGCGAGCCTTTTCTCTGGCCGTTGATTTACAAGGCTAATCGAGACCAAATTAAGGATCCGCAACAGATCTATGAAGGGCAGGTGTTTACTATTCCGCGGGATAAAAGTCAGCAGGAATTGGATGTCACCCGTAAGGAAGCCAGGGATTCTGACCTGTTCCCTCGCTAGGGTTACATCCATAATTTTTTTACAGAGTATGCTCTGGGCTCCCGGCCCGGCCGCTTATCTCGATGGGCTGTTGCCCCGTTGCTTTTAGGGAGAATGGAATAGGTCGAAACGCAGGGGTTGAGTCGTCTTTGGAGGGCCTTGTTTTCTCTTGACAGCTATGAGTGTTTTGCATACTGTATACCGCAATCTGCGGGGATCTGTCGTATCTAAGACTCCGCAACTACCCTTTATTTAAGGGTTATTATTGTAATTTTTTTCGCCTTTGGTGATATCTCAGTACTAAATTCAAGGAGAGAGACATGGCAAACAGATCATCTAAAATCATCTGGACCTTAACCGACGAAGCGCCGGCGCTTGCGACCTATTCGCTGCTGTCGATCGTCAGTGCCTTTACCGAGGGGACTGGGGTTGAAGTTGTGACCAGCGACATTTCGCTGGCTGGGCGGATTCTGGCAAACTTTCCCGAGAACCTGAGTGCCGACCAGAAGGTTGCAGACGAACTTGCGATGCTGGGTGATCTGGTCAAAAAACCGGAATGCAATATTATTAAACTACCGAACATCAGTGCTTCCGTTCCTCAACTTAAAGCAGCCATTGCCGAACTTCAGGGCCAGGGCTATAAATTGCCTGACTACCCTGAAGAGCCGAAGAGTGATACCGAAAAAGAGATTCAATCGCGTTATGCCAGGTGTCTGGGGAGTTCGGTTAACCCGGTACTGCGTGAGGGCAACTCCGATCGTCGTGCCGCTGCCTCGGTTAAGATGTTTGGTCAGAGAAATCCGCACCGCATGATGAAGCCTTTTCCGGCCGATTCGAAATCCCATGTCGCCAACATGACCGCCAA
>JBDNGT010000227.1:0-9381 GCA_041689145.1 Geopsychrobacter sp.
TGACCTAACTCCAAGATTGTCTGCAATTGCCCGGGGCGACGCAACAACAGGTCGCGGTAGGTCTTGATCGCCTCGTCGGTCTGACGATTTCCCCGCTGTAAACGCGCGAGGGCTAAGCGGCCGGGCAACGAATCTGGATTTAAACCGAGCAGGGTATTGGCCTCAGCGACGGCTTTTTGCAGATCTTTTTGCTGGTCGTAAATCGCAATCAACCTCAAGCGGATGTTTTCGTTCGTCGGCTCTTTAAGCAAAACCTGATTGTAGGCCATGGCCGCTTCGGCATAGCGCTCCTGATAAAAGCGCAGTTCGCCGAGAAGTTCCCACCCCACCAACTGGTGCGGTGAGTTCTGCAGCAGACGCTCAAGGGTTTCACCTCCCTCGTCAATCTGCTGATTGTGTAGATAGGCTTTGGCTAACGTCAGTTGAAGCTTTTCAGATTGAGGATCGAAGGCCAGCGCCCGCTCCAAAGCCGCGATCGCTTCGTCCCAGCGGTTATCGACGATCAGCATCCGAAACTGGGCATAACCAAAATAGGCCTTGGCCTCAGGCTGGGCAACCTCAGAGATATAGGCGCGTTGCGGCGCAACGACCTCTTCGATATATGGCGGACTCTGCATCAGGCACCCGTTCAACAGCGTGAGTCCGAGCAGTAAAATTGAAAAAAACGGCATGTTATCCCTCAATCGAAATATCCATAGCTAATAATAGTTTGGAAGCGAATTCATTCGCAGCACAGATTACATACTTAGGCATTATAACCTCAAATACACCAGCTTTACAGGTTTGATTTTTTTGCTAAATTTTACAAGGACAGCAGAAACGGCTGCCGGCCCGGGCGGCAGACCCCAACCAGAGTGGCGGATCCGCAGCAGGTCTAGACCATTTTGAACGACAAAGAATGCGCTTCGAGCCGTTCGCCGAAGAACTCTTACGCATAACGGTCGATACTGGTCAACCCCGTGAATATAATGTAGACTTTGTCCTTAACAAGCTCTTACAGACCTGCGGGACGCTACCATGAAAGTACCTAATCCGACATCAACACGTGAAGCTTGGATTCTTTGCCTGATTCTTGGGGTGATAATGCTCAACTTCCCGTTTTTGCAGATTTTCAATACCGGGCGGTCAATTTTCGGCATCCCCATTCTAGTCTTTTATTTTTTCATCGGTTGGCCGATATCTATTCTGGTCATCTTCCTCTTTGTCAATCGATTGCAACGCGAAGAGCGTAATCAAAAACGGGATGAGGAGAAAGAATGATCTCTCCCCTCATCGTCGCACTTGTCTCAATCGCGTACTTTGCCCTGCTCTTCGCCGTTGCTTATTATGCGGATGCCCGGAGCGCCGCCGGCCGCAGTCTGATCAACAACCCCTACATCTATTCTCTGAGCCTGGGAGTCTACTGCACCTCATGGACCTACTATGGCAGTGTCGGCCGAGCCGCAACCAGTGGACTCGACTTTCTGCCGATCTATCTCGGTCCAACCCTGATCGCCTTCACCTGGTGGTTCCTGCTGCGTAAGATGGTCCGGGTCAGCAAAGAGCAAAATATTGTCAGCATCGCCGACTTCATCTCCAGTCGCTATGACCGATCTCCCTTGCTGGGAGCCTTGGTGACCCTGATTGCGGTGCTCGGGATTATGCCTTACATCGCGCTGCAACTGAAGGCGGTGGCCCGCACCTTCGACCTACTCATCAGCCCGACCACCGTCGCCGAGGTTGGACTCCACAACCTCTTCCCTGCCCTGCCGAACTACATCGATACCGCCTTTGTCATGGCGTTGGTTCTGAGCCTGTTTGGTGTGCTGTTCGGGGCGCGTCACCTTGACGCCTCGGAGCGGCACGAAGGGCTGGTCGCCGCGATTGCATTAGAATCCATTGTCAAGTTGGTTGCGTTTTTTGCAGTTGGATTATTTGTGACCTTCGGCCTATTTGACGGATTTGATGATATTTTCAGTCGTTTTTCCCACCAATTTCCGGAACGTCTCGCTCTGTTTAGGCTGGACACTGCTGCTATCCCCTATACCAAGTGGTTTACTCTGACCTTCGCCTCGATGATGGCGATCATGTTTCTGCCTCGCCAGTTTCACATTATGGTCACCGAAAATGCGCATGAGGATCATATCAAGGGGGCGATGTGGCGCTTTCCGGCCTATATCTTCCTGCTCAACGTCTTCGTGATCCCGATTGCTCTCGGTGGTCTGCTCTTGAACGGGGGAGACACCTCGCAGGCTGATTACTTTGTCATCAATCTCCCCCTGGCGGCTGGTCACCCCTGGTTAGCCCTGCTGGTTTTCATTGGTGGTTTCTCTGCCTCTGCCGGAATGGTCATGGTCTCCTCGGTCACCCTGTCGACTATGATCCTCAACCACTTGATCATGCCGCTGATTTTACGTATCAAGGTTGACATCGGCGACTTTTCAGGCATCCTGATCAACCTCAAACGCTTCGGTATTATTGGCGTCGTTTTTCTCGGTTACCTCTATTACCGCGTGATCGGCGATTCCTACGCCTTGGTAAACATGGGGTTGATCTCTTTTATTGCCGCGGCCCAGTTTGCTCCTGCCGTCATCGGCGGCCTTTACTGGCGACGCGCGAATCAAAAAGCGGCATTGGTTGGTCTGAGCCTCGGCTTTATCCTCTGGTTCTATACCCTGCTGGTACCCTCATTCGTACTGTCGGGCTGGATGGAAAGCAACATTCTAGATCATGGGCCATTCGGCATCAGCCTACTCAGGCCCCTCCAGCTCTTTGGGCTGACGGGCTTTGATATCTGGACAAATTCACTCTTCTGGACAATGTTTTTCAACCTTGGAGCCTTTCTCTCCTTGAGTTTTTTTTGCACACAGAAACCTTCAGAGCGAGAACAGGCCAGATTTTTTGTTGATGTTTACGGCGAGAATCCTCTTCCCGAACAACGCCGCCGCATCAGCAAGGCCCCGACCATCATGGAATTTGTCGAGTTGATGGCTAAATTCATCGGTGAAAAGCCGGCGAATACGGCCATCGCCTCGTATCTCGGTGACCAGGAAATCAACAGCAGAGGGAGTCTGGCCGACCAGGAGATCCCGGCACTCAAGGCTTTCACCGAACGTACCCTGGCCGGTTATGTCGGGTCGGCGCCCGCGAAAATTATTCTCGATAATTACCTGTCAACGCGCGGCAGTGAGATGGAAGATGTCTTCGATATCTTCGGCTCAGTCACCCTGAGCCGCACAGCAAGCCGCGGTCAATTGAGCGTACTCTACGAAGCAGCAAGAATTGTTTCTCGCGGCAGTGATTTCGACAAGACCCTGCAGGGTCTGCTCAGCCTGTTGATGCAGCAATTCAAGTTTGATCTTTGCATGATCCGGTTTCTCGATGAGCAGAGCATGACCTTGACGGTCAAGGCCCAGATGGGGATGACCAGTAAACATTTTGGAGAATCTGAACGCAACCTCGATATGGAGACCTATATCGGAGCGACTTTTCTATCGAATACCTCAACTGTTGTGAACGATACCGAGTATTTAGACAAACATATCTCGGCCCAGATTATACACCGTGAAAACATCAAATCCTTCGCTCACGCCCCGATCGTAGTGGAAGATGAACCGGTTGGTGTCCTTTCAGCGTTCTCACGGACCTCTAAGGGGATATTTACCGACGAGTTTGTCGCCCTGTTTAACAATCTAGCCCGCCAGGTCGGGATCGCTTGGCGTAATCATCAGCAACTCACCAAGCTGCTGAGCGCTCGCGAGCAAGAACGGGATCTGGAAATTGCGAAAACCATTCAGATGAGCCTGCTGCCTGGGGGAATCCCTGAACTCAGCCATATCGATCTTTCAGGAATCTGTGTTCCAGCCCATGCGGTCGGTGGTGACTACTATGATTTCATTCGGCGCTCGAACGGGACGCTCGATCTGGTTATCGCCGACGTGTCTGGGCACAATATCGGTTCCGCTCTGATTATGGCCGAAACCCGGACATTCATTCAGGCGATGCGGCAAATTGAACAGCCCTCTGCCATGCTCGATGAGTTAAACCGTTTCTTCTATGAAGATCTCTCCAGGGCAGAGTTGTTTGTCACCATGTTTTATCTACAATACCACCCGGAAACGGGCCAACTGCTCTTTGCCAACGCCGGACACAACAATCCAATCCTCTGGCGGAATCAAACTAACACCGGTGAAATGCTCGATGGTGAAGGGATGATCCTGGGAATCAAACCAGATATCGACTTCGAACAACGCAAAACTAAACTCACTAAAGGTGATATTCTAGTGCTCTACACCGACGGCGTCACTGAAGCCGAGGATAGTAAGGGGCAATTTTTTGGAGAAGGCCGGCTGCATACTCTCATCAGCGAATACCAGCATCTGCCTGCAACCCTAATGATTGATCAGATTCTGGAACAGATCCGCATATTTACCGGAAACCGCCATTTTAACGATGACATTTCACTGGTCATCATGAAGGTCGTCCACCTGGGTCCACTAACTCCAGAATTAGATGCACAAACGAACAACTAATTACGGTATACTAGGGTCGTATAGGCCTATCAACCGCGACAAGGAGAGATTACATGCAAATTAAAACTGAAGAGATCGACGATATTGTGCTGATTAAAATTGAGGAAGAGCGAATGGATGCCCACAACAGCGGCACCTTTAAAGAGCAGATGCTGGCCTTCTTCAATGAAGGGAAATGCAATCTGATTATAGACCTTTCAGCGGTCAGATTTGTCGATTCATCAGGCCTTGGCGCCCTGGTTTCCGGCTTCAAAAATGCCAGCGCGCGCGAGGGCAGCCTCAAGCTTTGCGGGTTACAACCGCAGGTCCGTTCGATGTTTGAATTAACTCGACTCCATCGTGTTTTTGAAATTTTTGCTTCAGTTGCTGAGGCACAAGAGAGCTTCTAATCCGGACTGATAATGGCTGAAAAGGTCGAAGTCGACATCATAATTCCCAATCAGACCCGGTACCTGGGACTGATCGGTCGCATCGCAGAAGACTTGGTCTACTCTCTCGGTCGCTATACTGGCGACCGAGAGAAACTGGCCTATCATCTGAATCTTGTGCTGACCGAAGCGATCACCAATGCCATTTGTCATGCCAATGAGAATGATCCAGACAAACAGATTCAAATCCAAATATCGGCCTCTGATGAGGCCCTAAATATCAAAGTTTTTGATGAAGGGGTCGGCTTTGACCTCGCCGAGCAGACGACGGGTGATATCCGCGATACAGACGAATGTGGACGTGGAATTCATATCATTCGGCGCCTGATGGATCAGGTCAACTATCGGCGCATCAATAAGCGCAATGTGCTCGAAATGATTAAAAAACTGCACTAATACCGAGATTAGCTTTCCCGGCCGACAGCATCTCCACCAGCTCAGAATGAGTATCAACCCTGGGTCCGATCTTAATTGTCTCTCCAAAAGCAACAAATGGGATTCCCCCTTCTGTCGCTGCCCTCTGGTCAAGCTCCGAATCCCCGATAAAAAGACAGTGATTTTCGAATACTCCAAGCCGCTGGGCTGCCAATAGAAGCATGTCAGGGGCAGGTTTCGGTTTTTCAACGTCGCGACTGGTTACAACAACATCAAAAAATCGCGAGAGACTAAAATGCGCCAGGACTTCATGCATGCTATTACCCCGGTTGGTTGCAACCGCCAACGGAAACTTTTCAGATAAACGGTGCAGTGCTGGTTTAAGTCCAAAAGATTCGGTCATCAACGGAATAAACTCCCGATAATCTATTGTCTGTGCAAAAGCGAGCGCCGCCTCAACCTCAGATTCACGCATCAGCGTTAAGAGGACATCAGTGCTACTGGCGGTGTGACAGATATGTGCTACAGCCGAAAGAGGATCGAGGATCTGGGGGTAAGAAAATTCAGCAAAAATCCGATTGTAGTAGGCCATATTGGCGAGATGACTCTCGAAGAGCACGCCATCACAGTCAAAGATAATCGCTTCAAGATCTGTCATTTCTGATAACTTTTCCGTAACCAAAACAGTCCTGCCAGTCCAAAAATAATCATCGGCAGCGACAATAACTGCCCCATAGTTGCGCCACCCCACAGATATCCTAGTTGGGTGTCCGGCTCCCTTACAAATTCAACCAAAAACCGGAAGATGCCATAAAACACAAAAAAGCTGAAAAACGGCACGCCCGTTCGCGTCTTGAGTCTATGCAACAGCCAGATCAGTAGAAAAAGCAAAACTCCTTCGAGCAACATTTCATACAATTGACTCGGATGACGCGGTAAATTACCAGCATGCGGGAAAACCATCCCCCAGGGAACATCAGTGGTCCGACCCCAGAGCTCCGCATTGATAAAATTACCGATGCGGCCCAATCCCAACCCAATCGGAACGGCTGCTACCACCAGGTCACCGAGCGCCAATACTGGGTATTTAAACCTGTGGCAGAACAGCGACATGGAAACCCCAACGCCAAGAAGTCCGCCATGAAAGCTCATGCCGCCCTCCCAGACGGCAAAAATCTTCATAGGGTGTTCTAAAAAAAATGCACCATTATAGAACACGACATAGCCAAGTCGGCCACCCAGAATCACACCCAATACGGCATAAAACACGAGGTCTGAAAGACGATCCTTGCTGAGCTCAAGATTTCGCCCTTTGGCCAGTCGCTTGATCCAGAAGGAGCCAAACAGAAAACCACCCAAATACATCAAGCCGTACCAACGAATCGCCAGTGGCCCGACTTGAAAGATAATTGGATCAAATTGTGGATAAATCAGCATTCAGATTCCCGTAGGGCAAAAGAAAGGATCAAGTCAAACCAGCGAACAATCTATCACAGATCCGTTGCATATCGTTGGGCATCGGCAATTCAAATGATAACTTTTCAGCAGTAACTGGATGCTGAAAGGCAAGATAAAAAGCATGCAACATCGGACGCGCCACGGAGATCCCGGCAATGTTCATCCCTCCACCATACAGGCTGTCACCCAGCAGTGCTGAACCTGCCTCCGATAGATGGGCGCGAATCTGGTGAGAGCGACCAGTTAAAAGTTCAATTTCCAATAAGGCCCCCTGTTCAGATACTTGCCTGGTCTGGTATCGCGTAATAGCATTTTTTCCGCCATGTTGCACTGAAACCATACGATTATATTTGTGAGAACGGGCCAGCATTGAGCATATCTCACTAGACGCAGGGTCGGGCGCATTTTCTACCAGCGCAAGATAGCGTTTATCGACTTGATGCTCCAGAAAAATTTTGGTCAGACCCCGATGGGCATTTTGATGAGTGGAAAAAACCATCAAACCGGACGTTCCACGATCCAGTCGTTGAACCATTCCAAGCTCCGGTTTTTTTCGCCCAGGGGTGGGGCCAAGCAATGTCAGGAGAGAATCGTAGAGAGTCCCTTTATAGCGCGAGGGCGTTGGTTGCGTATCGATCCCAGCAGGTTTATTCAGAACAAGGAGATATTTATCGCGATACAAAAGATGCTCATCCGCAAGACGAAAAATATCGAAAGGCAGGCCATCGGTATACATCTCTATCTGCATGCCTTCCAACACAGGCAAGGAACAGGTCCGGACCCTGCGCCCATTAAGATGAACACCACCAAGATCTATAATCTTGCGTACTTCAGTCCGAGAAAGATCCGGTATTTCATCACAAAGAAAATGATCGAGGCGCAGGCCAGAAACAGTATGATGAGCAAAGATACGGAATAACTGTCTGATTCCACGGTTATAGGTTTCTTGCTTCATATATATATCCCAATGTGCATATTGATTCATTCAGTAACTATAATATTGCAGCCTTGACTTCCCCACTTCTGATGGTACTATCAGTAGCAAGATAGAGCGATATTTGAAAACTCTGGGGTGTTCGCAGTGACAGCGTTTTTTTTGGCCAACGTTCAATTTATCCGTCTAAGCGTGAGGTTTTGGTGAGCAAGCCTGCTACAGGCAGGAAGCCTAAAGAATCCTTCGGAGACAAACTTGGGTACCAGGTCAACTAGGCAAAGTCGAACGGCATCCCGGAGCCGAATTGACAATTGACATCAGCTGTCAGGCAATGCCCTCCCTGCCGAGAAGCAGGGTGTGTCAGCTGAAAACCGACTGCACCCGGTTCACACCGTTTCGAGCCCGGTCGATAAGTAGGTTGCCACCTCGTGTCAGGCGCTACGGCAGGTGTCAATTGTCTTTATAATGGAAAAGCCCCGACCGTTTACGGTCGGGGCTTTTCCGGTTTTTAGCAGAGGGACTCGTTCAACTATCAACCCGCTCCCGCAGCTCTTTTCCCGTCTTAAAAAATGGGGTCTTACGATTTGGAATACTGACAAGTTCACCACTTTTCGGATTTCTTGCTTCGCGCGCATCACGCTCACGAACCGAAAAAGATCCGAACCCACGTATTTCAACGCGATCCCCCTGTGACAGGGCATCACCGATCCCATTAAAGATCAAATTGACCACGCTCTCAGCATCACGCTTGCTGAGGTAGTCGTGCTCTGTCGACAACTTCTCGATCAACTCACTCTTAGTCATTTTTACCCTCCGACATCGACATGCGTCATACTTACAATTTGCTACAAGCCCGTCCAAAGATATTGTGGGCCAACTTTCAAATGCTGGCGCGCCTCGAAAGCGATATCACCTAAAGCGCTATTGATTAACCGTTCAATCAGGCCAGGTTTCTCAACCTCTGGATAGATGAGTTTGGGATCATCCCCCATACCTGTCAGTTTTGCCGTATAATCAACGGCATCCTGGAAACCGCCAAGCTCATCAATCAGACCAGCGGCAAGGGCTTGACGGCCACTAAAGATGCGACCATCAGAAAGATCTCGAACCTTTTCAGCAGGCATTTCACGTCCGAGACTCACCGCTTCAACAAACTGAGAGTGAACATCGTCAATGAGCGCCTGCATCAACTGACGTTCATCGTCGCGAAACGGTCGCGATGCTGAACCTATATCTTTAAAACGGCCAGATTTCACAACGACCGATGAATAACCAATTTTCTCCATCAAACCTTCATAGTTCGGGAAGGACATGATAACGCCGATGCTGCCGGTAATTGTTCCAGGGTTGGCAAACAGCCGTTCCGCCGGCGCCGCAATATAGTAGCCACCAGAGGCCGCAACTGAACCCATCGACACAATGACCGGTTTTTTCTTTTGAAGTTTAATGACTTCGTTATAAATCTCCTGGGATGGGCCGACAGCCCCACCGGGCGAATCTATTCTGAGAATTACCGCTTTAATTGAATTATTATCGCGAAACTCGATAATATTCTTATTTAGATCATCCGAGGAGACGATCGGACCATATACTTCAATGACCCCTATCTTCTCACCAATCGAGACCAGATCAGACGTTGAACCTGTTTTACCGAGCAACACGGCAAAAAGTAAAA
>JBDNGT010000228.1:0-4088 GCA_041689145.1 Geopsychrobacter sp.
AGGATAACGACCAGCTCATGAAATACCGGAAAGAGGATCGCGGTATTGCTGCGGACGAGCGCACCCGGACCCATGCGGTGCAGGATACCCGGCAGGAAGCCGCCAATCTCGGGATCACAAATACCCACCAGCTCATGAAATACCGGAAAGAGGATCGCGGTATTGCTGCGGACGAGCGCACCCGGACCCATGCGGTGCAGGATACCCGGCAGGAAGCCGCCAATCTCGGGATCACAAATACCCAGCAGAAGATGGACGAGCGGCAAGCGAAGATCGGGCGCGATGAAACAACCCGAACCAATGACGCCTTCGTCAAAGAGTTTAACTTTCTCTACAAGTCAGACGGGATCACCACCGATAATTGGGCCGATTTAGCTGGAAGAGCACCAGCCTATGCAAAACCGGCCTTCGATATAGCCAACGCAGATAAGAACATTGCCAGCTTTCAGAATTTCACCAAGGCACTCAAGAACAAAGACTATAAAGGAGCGATTGTCGCAATAAACGACAACCCTTCGTTCGCTGCACAGTTGACAGCGAGGGCGGTCGCGCAGGGCAACAAGAACATGAAGGTGGTCGGCGTTAAGCCTGGCCAAAACCCTGGTACGGTGATGCTCAGCGTCATGGTACAGAAGCCGGACGGCACGCTCGAAGGTCCTCATCCTTTGACGGCGAAGGCAGGGACTGAGGCGCAAGGAGATAATGCAGTCAAGGAGTTTTCGCTTGAGAAAATAGTCGGCGACTTCGGGACGCAGGCGGAGATCGCCAAAAAAGCCAAGCAGATTTATGGCGCGATGAACCCGGATAAAGAGGGTGATTATACGTCAATGGGTAACAAGGACACTGGATTCTACGCATTAAACAAGAAAACGGGGGCGGTGGGAAAGCAGCTTATCCCCGCTGCAGCTGGATTAGACGGCAAGGGCGGGAAAGGCGGCGGATCGGACAAGGCCGCTACCATCAAATCAGCCGAGTACAAGCTGGCCGAGAAGACCCTGATTGAATCGATGTCACAGCGGTACGGGATCCTCGTGCCAGCCGAGCTCGACATGATTTCAGGGCAACCCACGGGAAGGGCGGACTATAATTCGTTCTACAATAGCCTGCCAGGTGACAAGCAAAAGGAATTTACGACCCGGCTGCGTCAGATCGAGGGGATATTGTCGCGTGATGACCTTCCTGTGCTTGCTGCCGTCGAGAAGACCTTTGGCAACGAGATTAAAAACCCGGCTGCAGGGATTATCTACGTTGTCGGGAAACCGGAAAATCTCGTCGAATCAGGAAATATCGATATCGGTCATCGACCTGCCGTGAGAAACGGTGATGGGTCGGTTAGCACCGTGAGGTCAATATCTATCGGCACAGACACAGGGGAAGTGCTTATCCCAACAGTGAGTGAAGACGGCAGGATCATGACAAATGAGGAAGCCGTGGCGCAGTACCGCGAGACTGGAAGACATCTTGGGAAATTTAAGGACGAGAAGAGTGCGACAGCCTATGCGGAGAAACTGCATGAGCAACAGGCCAAGGCCTCTAAAAATGCCCAAACCGCAAGCCCGGCCGCAACAAACTTCATCCTGGAGACAACGAAGCTCAAGCCGGAGGAGGCAGCCAAGCAGTTAGAGGCGAAGATTGCCAGCATCCCCGATGAGGGAGCTAAGGCTGCGGTGTTGAAGCTGGTCCAACAACATAACCCCGACGCATTTCTGGCAATGGATAAGCAGGCACAAGACGCGATCAAGCAGGCCGAGCGAGCGCAATCTAGCGATGACCGCGCAGCGCAAGATCAGGAGCCACTAAAGGATCAGGCGCAGAATGACCCGCAGGCACAAATTTTCACGAGATTATGGGGTTCTCCTGCCGAGATAATCGGCTGGGCCTGGGGCCACGCACCGACAACCCTTGCCGCCCGCGG
Organism: Geopsychrobacter sp.; assembly: GCA_041689145.1. Lineage (GTDB taxonomy): Bacteria > Desulfobacterota > Desulfuromonadia > Desulfuromonadales > Geopsychrobacteraceae > Geopsychrobacter. The sequence goes on from JBDNGT010000228.1 coordinate 1,916, forward strand.
TGTTGCATCCCTGTGGGAAGGGTTTCAGACTTGGGCAAAAGCTGGCGGGTTTAACGACCGAAGAACAGCGGTCGAGGCTTATGCCAAGGAGCATCCTGCGGAAGCTAAGGCCCTGGCCGACGAGCTTTCAGCATCCTACTCACAATCCCAGCAATAAGAGGGGCGAGAATGCCAAGTCCTACCTTAGACCCGATTGACATCGATCAATATTTTAAGCCTCAGCCGGTTGACGTTGCAGTCCCTGCAGCCGCAAAAGAGATCAACGTCGACCAGTATTTTACAGAGGAAAACTTCGACCCGCACGCTGAAGCGGAGGCGATGCGCAACACTACTACAGACCAACGCTTACGGGTGGCAAACACTGACGAGTATTCGGCGCCAACGCGCGGTCTTTTGGGCGGTATCGATTCGATGCAGGCGATGGCAGGCGGTGCCACGGCCCTAGCTGGGGAAGCTTTCGGGATAGAAACCCTGCGCGACTGGGGCCTAGATATCTACGAGGAGCAGACCCGCGAATCATCGCTATACGAGAAGCCCGGCTTCAAGAAAGATCCCCTTGCGTGGGTCGGCTATACGGCTGGGAATCTGCTGCCGTCAATGGCAGAGGCGGTAGGTGGTGCAATTCTCGGTTCGGCGGTCGCTCCTGGTCCTGGGTCTGTTGCTGGCGCTTTTCTGGGAAAGGTGGTTCTTAAAAAAGGGATTACTAAACTTACCGAGTCGCTAGTCAAGAAGGGGATGGCTAAAAAGCTAGCAGAGAAGACCGCAACTGGCGCTCTACTTAAATCTTTCGGGGCCAAGGTTGGCATGGTAGGGGCAACATGGCAGATGGAAAGCGGAGGGAACTACGGTGAAGCGGTCGGCGAATATGGTGTAGACGATGCCAGCGTAACGGCCGCTCTCTCTACCGGCCTCGCTTCAGGCCTTCTGGAGCTCGCTGGTGGTAACGTCCGCATGATCAACAAGGTCCTGGGGCCAACGCAGTCTAAATTGTTCAAGTCGGCAATCGAGGCAGGGGACACTCATTTGGTTGCGCGAATCGCCAAGGAAGCAGTGATTCAGGCCCCACAGGAAGCAACGCAGGAGGCAGGTCAAAAGTTTTTGTCCCTAGTCAACCTGAAGCTGAACGACCCGGAATATAAGATTTTCACCCCAGAGAACCTGGCGCTTATGGGTGAGTCGGCGGGTGCAGGCCTGGTTGGTGGTGTCGGCTTCGGCGCGGTCACAGGCGCAGTCTCTGGCCCGATGGATGCGGCCCCCACTCCTGAAGATACCAGCCAAATAGGCCCCGTGGTCAGCCCTGATGCAGATGCCGGCCAGTTGGGCGACGAGATTCCCGGCGACCCCTATGCTCCCGAACAACCTGCCCCAATCGACACAGAAGCCGGGCAGCTCGGCGATACGGTCGACCCTGCCGCACAGCCGGTCATGGATCCAACTGTCGAAGATACCAGCCCGATGCCGGATCTTGACCCGTCGAAGGTTTCCAACTTAGGCGCGATCGCCGCACGCTTCGGTCTGAACAACCTGCCGGTGACCGTTCCAGGCGTCGATGGCTACTATGAACCGGTTTATGGTGAGCTGGTCGACGAAACACCGAGCGACACAATCCCTATGGGTGACGGGGCAATTACCGACCCGTCGCGCCTCTTAGCCTCTCCGGCCTCGCGTGGGCTGAATGCACCGACCGATACTGTGACCGAAAATGGCACGGTTATTCCTTCAGCTCAACGCAACGACCTGATCAATGGGGCGATGAACCCCGGCATGAGCGGTGAGCAGATCAGTACGGCCACTAAGGGCCTGAACGCTGCCCCAAAGGTCAACGCCCGCGATGAGATCAAGGTGACCAACAGCGACCCGCTGGTGGACCAGACGATTGAAAAAGGTTTCCGTACCCGGGGCGAAGAGACATTACCCGGGCATGAGAAAAAGCCGAAGGTCCGTCAAGCTGAACGGCAGAGCCTATTTGCGACGACGCAGAGTATCGCCGACGCAGAATACGATAACCACTTCATCGACGGCAAGCGTACCAACCGCTCCTGGTCCGACCTTGACGATTCTAACCCCTGGATGAAAGAGAACGGCATCGACAAGGAAGATGCGGTTCGCGGCATCAAGTTATTCCTGGCCGGTAAATGGGGGCAGATGACCAACGGCCAGCGGCTTGTCGCCG
>JBDNGT010000229.1:0-7508 GCA_041689145.1 Geopsychrobacter sp.
TGCAGGGTCTGAAGGCGTTTAACATTCATGATGATTTTCATCCTTTCATCATGAACGTTTTCTGGTCTGTTGTTCAGACTCATTTCATGTTAGAAACACGAAGGTCTCTTCAGACTCATTTCATATTGGAAGAGGCTCCCCCTTGTTTTTTAGCGGTTTTCCTGTTTCAATAGCGGCTCCCGTTCGGGGCTTAAAAATCCCCGTTTCGCCATTACTCATCCCCCTGCCGAGTGCAAACACGTAGGTTTGCAATGGTGGGTCTGTTTGAAAGCAGCCTGCCCAAAAAGGAGTTTTGATGCTGCCGCAAGAATTAGCCAGCCCCGTCGTCAAAGAATCGATCAACACCATCCGACTGCTTGCGGCCGATGCCGTGGAGAAAGCCAAATCTGGACATCCCGGCACTCCAATGGAAGCAGCACCAATTGCCTACCTGCTCTTTTGTCGTCACCTGCGGCACAATCCATCGAACCCGAATTGGCCTGGCCGTGACCGTTTTGTGCTCTCCTGCGGGCACGCTTCGACCCTGCTTTATAGTATGTTGCACCTGACCGGCTACGACCTCAGCCTCGATGATCTGCGCAATTTCCGTCAGACAGACAGCAAGACGGCCGGTCATCCCGAATTCGGGCATACCCCCGGAGTCGAAACCACCACCGGCCCTCTGGGCCAGGGTGTCGCGGTAGCCGTCGGCATGGCGATGGGCGGCCAGTTTCTGGCCGAGCAGGTTGACACCGAGCTATTCGACTACCGGACCTGGGTCATCTGCAGTGACGGCGACCTGATGGAGGGGGTCTCGTCCGAGGCAGCCTCGCTGGCCGGGCACCTGCAGTTGGGCAATCTGAACTATGTCTATCTCGACAACAAGATCACCATCGAGGGTTCTACTGCGCTGGCCTTTACCGAAGATGTTGGGGCACGCTACCTGGCCTACGGTTGGCATGTGCAGCGGGTCGAAGGGGAAAACCTGGCCGAGATCGACGCGGCGATGGAGTCTGCCAAACAGGACCCACGCCCCTCGCTGATTATTGCCCGCACCCATATCGGGATCGGCGCACCGCACAAACAGGACAGCCACGAAGCCCATGGCGCCCCCCTGGGGACAGATGAACTTGCGCTGACCAAACAGGCCTATGGACGTGACCCTCAGCAGTTTTTCGTGGTACCGACCGAGGTCGAAGGCCACATGCGCAGTTGCTTAAATCGCGGCGCCGAGCTTGAAGATGCTTGGCAGCAGCAACTGACCACGAAAAAAACTATTCCAGCGGTTGCCGAATGGCTCACCGTAGCGGACGGCGAATTGCCGGCCGGTTGGGGGAGCGAACTGCCAACATTCACTCCGGCCGACGGCGCCAAAGCGACCCGTCAGGTCAGTGGTGCCTCGATTCAAGCCCTCGCTAAGAAGATTCCATTACTATTAGGTGGCTCGGCCGACCTGGCTCCATCCAACAACACCGAGATCAAAGGGGCGTCTTCGTGGCTGCCCGGAAAAAGCGGGCGCAATATCCACTACGGCATCCGCGAGCATGCCATGGGTTCGATCCTAAACGGACTCACCCATACCCCCGGGATTATCCCCTTCGCTGGGACTTTCTTCGTTTTTGCCGATTACATGCGCCCGCCGATCCGTTTGGCGGCAATGATGGGCCTAGGTCCAATCTACGTCATGACTCACGATTCGATCGGCCTCGGCGAGGATGGTCCGACCCATCAACCGGTCGAACATCTGGCTTCTCTGCGTGCGATGCCGAACCTTACGGTTATCCGTCCTGGTGACGCCAATGAAACGGTTGAGGCCTGGAAGGCCGCGATCGCTAATCGGCGAGGGCCGACAATGCTGGTGTTGACCCGGCAAAATCTTCCGACTGTCGACCGCAATACCTACGCTCCGGCGAGTGGCTTGCAGCAGGGCGGTTATGTGCTGGCGGCCGAAGAGGGCGGACTGCAGATCCTGCTTATCGCGACCGGCTCGGAGGTGCAGCATGCCATGGCGGCGCGTGACACCCTGCAGTCCGAAGGGATCGGCACCCGCGTTGTCTCCCTGCCGAGTTGGGAACTCTTTGAGGCTCAGGCTCAACAGTACCGTGACGAAGTGTTACCCCCCGCTTGCACCAAGCGCATCGCCATCGAAGCAGGATCAACCTTCGGCTGGGAACGCTATGTCGGGAACGCAGGCAAGGTGATCGGCATGACCAGTTACGGCGCGAGTGCCCCGATTGCTGAGCTGATGGAGAAGTTCGGGTTTACTGCTGAAAACCTGCTGGTTGAAGCGCGCAAGTTACTCCTGTAACTCTTCGAGTTTAACCATGAAACAACAAGGGTGGCCCGCAAAGGTCACCCTTGTTGCGTTTCGCTTGCCCTGTTTGCGCTATGAGCTGCTTCAGCTGAGCGATAAAGCAAACCGAGGTCCCAGTTTAGGCCAGTCTTAATTTCCATACTAATTCCATCCTATTTGGGGTTACAATCGCCAGAAGACTATGGACATCCAAAAAAAATGTCAGCCTGCCCAACTATTTTACGGCTGCGGCTCGCCAGGGACTGGCGAGCTTTTGGCCTTGGCGGCATTGAATAGATCTTGAATTACGGTTAATTGTCCTGGAGTTTTTTCCAGCATGAATTATTGAAGGCTGAGGGAAGGGTATCGCGATGAGTGGCATGGCCCAATCACATTATCGGCTTGGCATGAGTTACTATCATGGCAAGGGGGTAGAGCAGAGCTATACCGAGGCCGGCAAATGGTTTCGCCTGGCTGCTCAAGAAAATTATTCGCGGGCATTATTTATGCTGGGGAGGATGGCTGATACCGGCAAGGGGGGTGAACAGAACCCTGCAGAAGCCGCAAAATGGTATCGCTTGGCCGCAAAAGAGAACTATGCCCGCGCACAAAACCAGTTGGGCCAAGCTTATTTCAAAGGGCGCGGGGTTGAGGCGAGCTTTGATGAGGCTCTGCGCTGGTTTCGACTGGCGGCCGCACAATACCATCTGGGGCTGATGCATGCGCGCGGCACTGGGTTCAGCGAGGCGCGCAACTGGCTCAAGAAGGCCGCTGAGCGGGATTATGTCGATGCACAATATAGCCTTGGCAGCATCCTGACACGCGGCAATGACTAAATCCGTGATCCGGCGGCGGCGCTTCAATGGTACCTGAAAGCCGCAAAGCACAGCCACCTAAGAGCGATGGTTGCGGTTGGTCAGTTGTATGCCAAGGGCCTGGGGATTGAAACCGATCCTAAAGAGGCACACCGCTGGTGGCTGACTGCCGCAGATGCCGGCAACTCGGATGCGCAATTCAACCTGGGGGTGATGTATATCAACGGCAAGGGGGTGACGCGCGATTACGATGAAGCGCGCCGATGGTGGACCTGGGCCGCCGATCAGGGCCATACCAAGGCGCAATACTGCCTTGGTATCATGTATTCCACCGGAACCGGTGTTGAGCAGGATGTTGACGAGGCGATGAAATGGAAAGAGGCTGCTGAACTCTGGGAAACCCTCGACTAGCCGCGCTTAGTCCCGATTTGCCCCAAAAAAAGAGATCTGCTCAAATGGCCTGCAGCATTCCGGCACCCAACTCGCCCATCTGCCAGCGTTTAAGCACACCGAGAGCGCTCAAAGCCTGCTCATCTTGCGGATTGGCTCGCGCGACCTGTTCGAGGGTCGCGTTGTTAATCAGCACCCCCGGATCGAGTTCAAGCCCAGTTGAGGCCAGTTGCCGCCACTCCTTTAGGCGCATGAATCTTTTCTCTGCAGCCGGATCTTTCTCCCGCCGCTCCCCGCGCGGGATGAGTGGCAGAGCCGCTTCGTCAAGCGCCTTGCCCTGCTCGATGGCCTGCATCAGTACCTTGCCATATCGATCCACCAGCCGCGGGGAAAGTCCTTCAATCTCGATCAGGCTGTGCATCCCCGCCAGCGGCTGAGTTGCAAGCAGCAGCAGGGTTTTATTGCCGAGTACCTTGAAGTGGGGCAGGTCACGCCGCTCTGCCTCCTGGTCGCGCCACTGCAGCAGCTCTTCCAGGATGCCCAACTGCCGCCGAGAGAGTTTGCCTGCTCCCTTGAAACGCAGGCACAGGGGGCCGGCAATACAGGCAAAACGGGCTTTCTCGAGCAATGAAAACTCTTCTGCGACCCAGTCACGCCGTCCCAGATTCACAAGTTTTTCTTCCAAAATCCCGACAAGCCGCTGCAGGTATTCGGTATCTCCCGCAGCGTAGCAAATCATTTCAGGGCTCATCGGACGCTTGGTCCAATCGGCGCGCTGATATTTCTTATCGAGTTCTAGGCCATAATATTTACCGAGAACATCCGCCAGACCAAAACGTTCTTCGCCAATAAACTGGCAGGAGATCATGGTGTCGAACAACCCAACGATTTCAATATGAAAATCCCGTGACAGACAGCGGACGTCGTAATCGGCCGCATGAAAAATTTTGCGAATCTTCGCATCCGCCATCACTGGCTGTAACGCTGAAAGATCAGCACCGTCGAGCGGGTCGATCAGCAGGGTCCTCTCCCCTGCCGTGACCTGCAGCAGACAAACCTTCTCCTGATAATGATGCATAGAGTCCGCTTCAAGATCGACGGCTATCGTCTCAAAATGGCTCAGTTCAGTAGCAAAGGTCTCGATCTCAGCGGTCGTGGTTAATATTTGTGGCAAAGACATTCAGGCTCCAATCAGCGGCAGCAGTTTTTTATGCGCCCCGTGCAGGGGAAGTTGTTCAAGGTCGTTGACAGGCAGCCAATGCTCAGTACCCTCGGCGACCCGATCACAGGGCTCAAGGTCGACCCGATAGAAATCGACCTTAAAAGAAAAATGGCTATAGGTATGCCGAGCCTGGCCAAGCAAACGCACCTTGGTGAAGTAACCATCGACCGCGGCAACTGTGGTCTGTTGCAGCATGATCTCAGAGAGCCAGATCCGGAAAGGATCCCGCGTCTGTCGCCAGGGCAGTTCGCGCCCCGCCAGTTGGTACCAGTCTAGCAGACGCTCAGCAACATCCTGAGGCAAAAAGGGCAGCGAGCATTCGCCTTTTTCGCAGTCCTCTATCCTTAATCTAACCAATCTCAGTCATCGCCTTCAGGGTCTGTTCCATCTCTTCCCGCGTGCCGATCGAGATCCGCAGGCCATGTTTAAGCAGCGGATCGGTAAAAAAACGCACCAGAATCTTGCATTCATATAACGCCTGATAAACTCGTTCACCATCAAGATCTGGCGGGGTGGCGAAGATAAAATTGGCCTGCGAGGGGATCACACGATATCCGATCTTGCGCAGTTCGCTGCTAAACCATTCCCGCGTCTTGCGAATTTTCGCCAGATTCTCAGCCAGCCAAGCCCGATCCGCCAGGGCCGCTTCTGCCGCAACCAACGCCAGTCGGTCGAGGTGGTAGTGATCACGAATCTTGTCGAGCGCGGCAATCACCTCAGGCCGGGCGACCGCCAAGCCGAGACGCATCCCCGCCAGAGAATAGCTCTTGGAGAGGGTTCTGGTCACGATCAGGTTCTCGCACTGGCTGACCAGATCGACGGCGCTGGTATCGGCAAAGTCGGCATAGGCTTCATCGACCACCAACACCCCGGTGCAGCGCTTGGCAATGTCGCGAATGTAGTCATTGGTGAAGCGAAACCCGAGCGGGGCATGGGGACTGGTCAGAAAAAAGAGTTTGCCCGGGTAAAATTCCGGAAAATCGAACAAGCGATATTCGGCGTCCAGTCCAAATCGGACAATCTTCACCCCCTGAATCTCGGCCAGGGTCGCATAGTAGCTGTAGGAGGGGTGCACATAAGCCAGCTCCTCCCCTTCGCCAACAAAAGCGCGGATCAGATTATTGAGCAGCTCGTCAGAGCCATTGGCCACGATCACCCAGGAAGGATCAACATTAAAGAGTTTAGCCGCAATCTTACGTGCCTCGCGGCTGCCAGCATCCGGGTATTTGCGCAGATTCGCGCCATCTTTCCCGACTTCAGCCAAAATCGCCTTGGCAACCTCGGGCGAGGGCGGATAGGGGTTTTCATTGGTATTCAGCTTGATCCACTCGGCCTCGTTCTCCGGCTGGAACCCGGGGACATAACCAGCCATCTCGGCGATATTTTTACGTAACAGAGTCATGTCAATACTCCTCTAGAATCGCATATTCGGTCGTACGCCGTACCGGGGTAAATCCGGCGCTGCGAGCCAGCTCAATGATCTCCGCCTGCGACATGCGAAAGGAGATCCCTGCCGCGGCGACGACATTCTCTTCGAGCATGGTGCCGCCCAGGTCATTGGCCCCGAAGAAGAGGGCCACCTGCGCCATATCCGCTCCTTGCGTCACCCAACTGGCCTGAATATTGTCGATATTATCGAGCAGAATCCGGGAGAGGGCCAGTACCTTAAGGTAGTCGACACCGCTGGCGGTTTTTCCGCCCAATTCGGTATTATCCGGCTGAAAGGTCCAGGGAATAAACGCGGTAAAGCCGCCGGTTCTGGCCTGAATATCCCGAATGCGTAACAGATGCTCGACAATATCGGCCGGAGTCTCACAGCTGCCGAACATCATGGTCGCGGTGGTGCGCATGCCCAGGACATGCGCGGTCTCCATCACCTCGCCCCACTTTCGCCAGCCGATCTTGTTGGGCGAAATCCGCTGACGCACTTCATCAACCAGCACCTCGGCCCCAGCACCGGGCAGCGATTTAAGCCCGGCGACCTGCAAACGCTTCAGACACTCCGGCATGGAGAGCCCGGAAAGCTTGGCAATATGGCAGATTTCAGCGGCGGAGAGCGAGTGGATCTGCACCTGAGGGAAACGCACGCGCAGCTGACGGAACAGATCCTCGAACCATTCGATCTTCAAGCTCGGATGCAACCCGCCCTGCATCAGGAGCTGAGTGCCACCGAGATCGACCAGCTCCTGCACCTTGGCGAAGATGGTTTCAAAGTCGAGCAGATAGGCCCTGTCCGAGTCGGCATCGCAGTAAAACGCACAGAATTTGCACTTCGACTCGCAGACGTTGCTGTAGTTGACGTTGCGATCGACGACAAAGCTGACGCGATTATCGGGATGCTTGCGCTTGCGAACAGAATTAGCAAGGTTGCCGAGCTGCAACAAGTCGGCCTGGGTCAACAGCCAGAGCGCCTGTTCGCGATCAACCGGCAGACCAGCCTCTATTGTTTTTTTAATGCTATCGATCATAGCTCGTTATACAGGGTGTCCCGTTCAACCGGTACCCTCCCCGCCTGACGGATCAAGGTCTGGATCTGCTCTTTGCTCATCGCCTGGGGTGAATCGGCCCCAGCGTCGTGACCGATCTTCTCTTCAACCACGGTACCATCGAGATCGTTGACCCCGAAGCAGAGCGCGGTCTGGGCGATCTTGATCCCGAGCATCACCCAGTAGGCCTTGATATGCTGAAAGTTATCGAGATACAAGCGGCTGATGGCCAGGGTCTTGAGCGTATCGACGCCACCCACCCCTTTAGCCCCGGGCACGCGGGTATTGTCCGGTTGAAAAGCGAGCGGAATGAAGGTCTGGAA
>JBDNGT010000230.1:0-6237 GCA_041689145.1 Geopsychrobacter sp.
ATTCTCCACCCACTGCAACGGCCGGATCAAGTCCTTAAAAAAGTGCCACTTTTCAGTTAGGAACTGGTATCGACCGACAAGGATTCCGGGAGCAATACCAAGTTCGTTAGCCAACTGTATAACTTCTGCTCTGGATCGCAGCTTGGGAATGATCGCATTGTGTTTGGCTGGGATCAGGTAAAGGGGTCAAATCTTCGTTTGTCACTTATCTACAGTCAGCTTCTGCCTGATCGAATCGCATAGTGCGGGTTTGATAAATATACAAAAAAACGCCACCCGTTTTCAAACAGTTGACGTTTCAATAATTAATTTCGGTTAGATCATTACCCCTCCAGACAAGTGATTATTGAAAAGTAGAAGCAGAATACCCTCTAACACTCTATCTCGCAAGTTCCATACAATGTGGCGGGGTTAGGTGGGTATGTCGTCTGGGGTGAGAATTTGCTCGATATAGTCGCGTTTTCAATGTCAGTGGAGCGTGCTATTGCATTGTCAGGTGCTTAGCCAGAAATCGGGTGGAGCAAGGCAGGCTATCAAACCTATGTTGTCTGAGTATGGGGGAGAGTGAAGCATAAGCTCATAAAGCAATCAAGCAACAACGCCCCCGTTTCCTAGAATTTCAGTTTGCATCTGTATATGGCGACAGAGTGGTATTTTCTGTAAATATTATAAGTTTTTTGCAAGCACGTGTGATTGCTACATAAAGGTGCTTTGGACAATCAAAATTATGAGTGTCAAGGATTGCTACTGTGTCAAATTCCAGCCCTTTGGTGAGTAGCGTTGTCCCAAGGCATTTCCCCTTTACCTTTCTACCAGTCCGACGAATGCTATTCCGCTGATCGACCATTGCATCACTAGCACTTGTGTTGCATAAAGTTGCTTGTTCTAGGGCTTTCATAAAAGAGTACAAAACTTCTTCTCTTTTGTATTTGCACTTTAAATCACTTATTGTAGATTTTAAGAGATTTTCCAGCAGACCAATACTAGGGTTTTTAATGAATATAGTGAGATGTGCCTGAAAAGATTCAGATTTTTGTTTGTCATTCACATTTATTTTATTGATTAAACCTTCGCCATTAAACCATTTATTCATGTCTGTTTTATTGAAGATTTTAACAAGAAAATCTTTGCACTTTTTAATAGGCTTTCGAGCACTAAGAACACTATCTATAAGCTCATCAGCGGCCTTTGCGATTGAGTAAAATGATTTGTCATCAATTGCCTCAAGAAGAGTTAGACGCTTACCAAAATCGATTTGCTGTCTTAGCTTTGCCCTTGATGCGATAGATCCTTTGGGTATTAAATTTCCACCATCATCCATCACTTTATATTCAGGGACGATGATTAATAAACTATCGAAGATTGGATCTTTCTCTGGATTTTCAATAAGTCTACTCAACCACTTCCTATAATCACTTTCTCTGTCCCAAATATCAGCAGCATTAACTCTCAAAACGTGAAACCCTATGTCATCATTTGCCTCAAGGACAACATCTTGGCTCGTTTGCAAAAGTTCACGGATGCTTTTTAAGTGGTCACCAAGGGGTCTGTTGTTTCCTTCTTGATACCATCGATGAGGTGTCTCTAGGGCTTGGAATTCCTCAAAGCAATTTAAGTCGTTATCAAAATCTACAAGCACTTCCCCATCCTCGAAATCAAAAATGCCCTGTAAATAGTCGCCAAATATGTGGGTAGGAAGGACATTTGAAATTGCTGATATCAGACTATGTTGATCAATATTACAATCCTGATACTCATCAACAAAAAGCCCTGTGTAACTAACTTGTAAAATACTCCGAACGGGTGAGATTCCAAAAATATGGGTAGCTTTCTCAATAATGAATTTGTGATAATCCTTACTACGTTCTTGGCTTGGCATATCTTCCCCAACATAAAATGCCTTAACGTATTTCTGAGCAAAACTGCTGATGGTTTCAATGCAATACTGGCTTGATTTGATATCAAGGTTTTTTTTAATATTTTCCTTGATTGCTGCAACGCCAGCATGTGTATGAGTGAGAATTAATTGTTTTCCTGAAGTATGATTCAAACATTCAACGATAGTAAAAGTTTTACCGTAACCTGCGGGGGCTACTAGTAAGGATTTTTCACTATCAACAAACGCCTTGTAATCCATTACGCATCAATCCAGTCAGACAAAGTTGTAAACATGATTTTCAAATGCTTGTCATCATCCATTCGGTCAAAACATTTGAATATAATTTCTCCTAGAGCCTCACCGTGATCTATTCTTTTGAACCAAGCTTTTCTTTTTTCTTTCTCCTTATTCTTTGGTTGAGATGCTGAAGCTATAGCTTTTCGAAGCTCAAGTGATTCATTGTCACGCCAAGAATCTGGCAAGATATCCTCAGTATATTTTTTTAGTATTTCCTCTTCGATAAAAGCATCAGCTTTGTAATGGGCTTTAGCAGCGTAATCGACTAATTCCAAGACTTGGTCCCAAGGCAAATCTAAAAAGGACTGATCCTCTATTGAATACTCATTTTCGCAATCGACAATAAAAACTCCATCCTCTCGCATCTGATTTTTTTTGTTGTTTATACCTGTATCATCAGAATCACACAAAGCTGTGACAGAAATTTTTGTCTGAATTATTTGAAGCGTTCTATCTACAAATTCGCTTCCTGTCCCATCGACATAAGCACAGTCTTCAAACGACATTAATGATTTACCTTTGCTCTTACGGTATCTGTCCAAAGCCCTACAAATTCCGACTTCGGTTGCCCCTTCACAGACAATAACCTTCTTGGCAAAAAAGGCTTCAGGGCAAGCCCTTACGACACTCTGTAATTTTTCTCTACCATAATTCAGAGGACTAACTTTCATTTCGAAAGTATCTTTGTCTTTATGTATGACCATCAAGTCTTCAGAAGACAACTCGGTAACAACATCACGAGAATGGGTGGTAATGAAAATTTGGCCATTATTTTCCTCTTTTAATGTGCGAGCGAGAAGTCTAATTCTATCGGGCTCTAGACCTTGTTCTATTTCATCTACCAGCATAATGCCGCCTTCCTGGGAAAGTGCGGATTGAATAGCTATTGATGCTAATCGTTTTGACCCTTTGCCTTTCAACCTAAAGGGAATATTCTCATCATGAAGGCAGACTCGGCCATCCTTAATGGTTAAATCCTTAAAATCAATCGTAGTACGTGCCTTTGAAATATCTAACCCAAAAGCTGACGCATTTTGGGTAATCTTGCCCACAACATCTGAAAGGTTACCGAAGCTATCTTTATCAATCTTCTCCTTTGCATCTCTTAACGCATCAATAACTATATTGTTATTTTCATCTTCGGGGCTAGTTTCATTGGCTTTTAGCAGGGAATAAAGTGGATTACCCTTGTTCCATGAAAAATGTCGGTCTATGTAATCTGAAACAATGAAACAGTTTAGTTTGGCCCTGTCAGACGCCGAAATGGGTTTATCTTCATGCTCCCTATTGTTTGTAATGCTCCATTTAGGCTCAAGCGTTTTATCGACTATCAACTTCAATGTCAGAACGCTTTGATAACCATCGGTAAGAGCATCTTCAATATCATCGTTTCCTGGATTTAAGCATCTGATGTATAATCCGTACTTATGATCGTTGAGAAATGCGGTCGGAAAATTAATCATTGAAGCTATTATTTCTATAGGCTTATCGATATTACACTGATGAAAATCAGTATCATAAAAGGTACGATTCCACGATGGCGACAATACCGCTGATATCGCTTCAAGAATAGTCGTTTTCCCACTATCTCCTCGCCCAATTAAGCATATTAAATCACTATTAAATCTTTGACTGAATGTGTTTATACCTCGAAAATTTTGTATCGATAAATCAATAATTTTCCCCAAAGCAGTCTCCTGAATTTAAATTTCTTCAATTTCGTTAGTAGAAAGTAGGGTATGTAATAGCTTCAACTTTTCTAACAATTCATCAAATGTAATTATCTCTACATCTCTCGAATTTCGACGGAAAATCTCAAATGATTTATGTTTTTCCAAATCATCCGGCTTTGTCTTATTATAAGGGCGCAATGAACAGCCTATAACGGGGTCATGCTTGCAAAGTTGTAATCCTTGTAGTTGGGTAACAAAAAAACGCCACCCGTTTTCCAGCAACTGACGCCTCAATAATTAAATCCTAGTTGATCATTATCCCCATCCCCTCGGTCGATCAAACTTAATGTCTGTTTATAGCATGGTGGGGGATGTTCGGCAATGATGTGGGTGCTGGACAGTTGTGAATGGAGGGGAGTGAGAAGTAAGTGTGTGGATGATTGACTTGGGTTGTTTGTTGGTGTTAATCTGCATAAGCCTAACATTTTAGATGTTGGGGGATGTCACAGGTTGTCAAGTAGATTCTGAGCACCGACAAGGTGATTAGAGAATATTGATAACCACGCCGTTGAGATTGTCTTCATAGATAGCTCCATGGTGATAGTGATAGTAACATTATATATCATTTCTAGCAGCCGCGGCGTGGCTCCTCGATTTTATCGCGGGGTGTGATGGTAGGAAAAAAGACTACTTGGTTAAGCCGGGTAAGAGCTATTGGATTGCCGCAGTCCTAATGCTCTTCCCGGTTTTGCTTTTTGATTGTTTTTAGTGGGGGCTAGCGTGCAAAAAAAACATCCATGGTTTCGCTCTCGCAAATATCTACATTTTGATTCCCCCATTGGGTATAAACAGGCATTGCAAATTGTTTCAAACCCTCTAAGTGTTGCTCAACATTCTTTTTACCCTCTGATTACTTACCAATTATCTTCTGAAAAAATAAAACGTGATCGCGATACGGGTTTGCTACTTAAAAAAAGTAAAGAGAGGCCCATCGCATATGCTGCACATGTAGATAGCCATATTTACAGTTATTATGTGCTTCAGCTTAATCAGTTCTATGAAACGGAGATAAAAAGGCGGGCTGTTGACAGTAGTGTTTTGGCTTTTCGGTCTCTTGGTAAAAGTAATATCGATTTTGCTGCTGATGCTTTTAAGGAGATCAAGAGGAGAGGCAATTGTAGTGCTGTTGCGTTAGATGTAACAGGTTTTTTTGACAACCTTGACCATGAATATTTAAAAAGAATGTGGTGTGCGATTTTAGATGCACCCATTTTACCTGATGATCATTACGCAATATTTAAATCACTTACAAAATATGCAATGGCTGAACGCGAAGCATTGTATGACCGTTTACAAATATCTCGACATAACCCTAAACGCGACCGCTTTAGAATATGTGAACCACGCGAATTTCGTGAAATCATACGTGCTGAAGGATTAATTGAATTCAACAAGACAAAAAAAGGTATACCTCAGGGTACTCCAATTAGTGCTTTTCTGTCGAATGTTTATATGCTCGATTTTGACGAATTAATGTGTCAAGAGATGGAGCAGATGGGCGGGAAATATTATAGGTATTGTGATGATATGCTGTTTATTGTTCCAACTGAAAAACGAGACGAGATTGCAGATTATGTAAAGCAGAACATTCAAAATATTCATATTGACATCAACACTGATAAAACAGAATTGAGAACATTCGAAGTTAGATCTGGAATTCAGTTTTCGGCGAAGCCATTACAGTATCTTGGCTTCACTTATGATGGTAGTCGCATACTCATTCGTTCTGCTGCCTTGGCTCGGTATTCGGAAAGAATGAAAAGAGGCGTACGCTTCGCTAAGGCTACGATGAGAAAAAGAAATGAATCAAGACTTAACCGTGGCGAAAATGAAAGGGCGCTTTTTAAAAAGAAGCTTTACGGTCGATATTCTCATCTGGGTAAAAGCAATTTTTTAAGGTATGGGTACAGAGCGGCCAATAAGATGGACTCTCTTGCCATTAAAAAACAATTAAAACCTCTATGGGCTCGTTTACAGAAAGAAATCGAAAAGGAGTAGAACAATTATGAGTGTCGATCATGCAGAGTGTGCAAAAAAGAATCCTGTACCCTACGAAGGAGATGTAACCCACCCTCAAACACCTCAAGCTTCAGGTCAAATGTGTTCAGTCATTGAAGCCGCAACATACTACGATCTTCCACCACTGCTTGCTCGCAATGGAGATTGGGCTATTTAGGGAAATGAGTAGGGAAATGAGGGACGTTCTTGACAAATCCCTAGGCACTGCTATACTTCACCCATGCCACGCCAAGCTCGCATAGACATCCCCGGCCTCCTGCAACATGTCATCGTCAGAGGTGTTGCACGGGCCGATATCTTTATTGACGA
>JBDNGT010000231.1:0-3972 GCA_041689145.1 Geopsychrobacter sp.
ATCTCGGACGAAGCAATGATCCGCCTCCCGGGCATCAACTGCTATGGCAAGGGTATACTGGATTTCAATTTATGTGTGTTGGCTTCTCACTGTGGGAAAGTGGTTGAGGTTGTATGAGATGACTTATGGGTAATGGGCAGCACTAGGAAACTATCGGACCATCCATGACCTGCCTGCAAATCCGACTATTTGGCCCATATCTCAGCTCCTTTTTGCCCCATAGCTACAGCTATGAGGCTGCAAACGAACTAAAATCTGTTCTCAAAGATCTAATTTTTCGCTTCAGGTCGAATGGTCCGACAGTCTCCTTGATTCCTCAAATCCTCTGGTGGGTTGCGGCTGCGTCCCACGGGATGGTGAGGCGTAAAACGTAGACCCCCTCGCCAGGCCAAGGGCAGAATTTACAGGGATACGCAGGATAGACAGGATAACATCAAGGGCTAAAAAACATGAGTTTACCCATAGATCCGGTTTTCAGGTTTCATCCTGCACATCCCCTCCATCCCTGTTAAATAAGCCTTTAAGCTGCAAAAGCAGTTTCACAGACCGTCACCGCGGCAAAAAAAAGAAAATTGTGATATCGGTTGGTGTGGTCCGACCCCTTTTCTGACTACTTGCACTTCAATGTGATTTACCTTAGATTGGTACTACAATTGTAGTGAATTGATTCGAGGTGAAAATATGGGAACTCCAGTACGGATAGATGACACTTTGTATGCTCAGGCAAGGTCGCAGGCACGCGCAGAGCGTCGCACGATAGCGGGCCAAATAGAATTTTGGGCCTTGGTTGGCAGAACAGCCCTGGATAATCCCGACCTTTCAGTTGATTTCATCCGGGATCTTTTGGTCGCTCGTGCAGAAGGTTCGTCACTTGCCACATCTTTTGTCGCAGAGGGCAAGAGGGTTGATGAGTAGCGATATCGTGTCTGTGGGGTCAAATCTGTGGGGTCAAATCTTTAATGTTGACAGATATTGGCGCACCACGGAGCTTGGGGGCAGGTTTCCCACCTTGACACTTTGATGTTTAAAGGTAGCATATCAACCCTACTTCTGTTTAATCACCGTAATGTGTTTTGAAGTGGCTACACTATCCCGGACACACAAACCGAGGCATAATGCCTGACAATGGAGGTGTGTAAATGAGTTCACGAGCTTCGGGGTTCACTTCGGAGCGGCCGATTATTTTGACTTTGTGCTAAATATTGATTATATTGAATACAAACTGTAGGCAAAAGGGGATATTTAATATGGCTCAAAAAACAATGACGGTTCGGCTCAGCGGTGAGTTAAGCGATTATGTTGCGGCAAGTGTTGGAGAATCTGGCTCCTATGAGAATGTGAGTGAATATGTCCGGGATCTAATTCGCCGTGATAAGGAGCGTGGGGAACAACAAGCCTTCGACCGTCTCAAGGCGGAACTCTCTCTTGCTTTTGCTGCTCCAGAGAGCTCCTATATTCCATTAACTGCCCAAGAAGTGATCGAGCGTAATAGGACTAGGCAGGTTTGATGGCGCGTTTTTTAGTCCAGGATGCTGCCTCGCACCGGATTGATGAAATTTATAAATACACCTTGAGTCAATGGGGAGTAGCGCAGGCGGAAACTTATGTTATCGGCCTGTTTGATGCCCTTGCAAAGATAGAGAGCCATGAGGTTCTTTCACGCCCGATCCCTGCCGAGTTTGGAGTGGCTGGTTTTTTCTGTAGATACGAAAAGCACTTTATTTATTGGCGACATCTGGGTGGCGGTGATATCGGTATTGTTACAATCCTGCACGAGCGCATGCATCAGGTTAGACCTTTGAAGGATGATTTTGGGCTTTGATGATGCGCAAGTTAACTCTTCTTTTTCAGTGATAAAGCGAATCTATAATCAAGTCAGCGGTTATTCAGCCTCCATGTTGAGATAGACCTTTCCAGTCTCCCACTCTTCACTGATCTCCGCCAGCACCGCACTGACCAAGCGTAGTAAAGATTCTTCATTCGGAAACAAGGTCGCAACCCTGGTCCGTCTTTTGATTTCCCTGTTCAAACGTTCGATGCTGTTGGATGTCCGCATTCTTTTTTGATGCTTGGCTGGTAATTGAAAAACAGTCAGTCCTTCCGGGATGTTATCTTCTGCCCAAGCAGCCAGACGCGGTGCCGTCTTTTCATATGTCTGTACAAAATCTTTCAACTTTCGGTCGGCATCTGCACGATCAGCCGCGGTAAAGATTTGGCGGAGAGCAGCAGCAACCGTCCCCTTCATTGAAACTTTTGGCACATAAGCCTGGGCATTTCGCTGAAGATGGCACTGGCAACGCTGCCAGGGGACACTCGGCATTGCGGCGTGCAGGGCCGTTTTCAGGCCTTCGTGGGCATCGCTAACGACCATTTGCACACCACGCATACCACGTCCAACAGAGAGGAGATAAACGCTCTCCAGTGGACCTCAGCTTCAGACAACGCGACACTTGTGCCGAGGACAGTGCGCTTTTCCTCTTCATCGACTCCCAAAGCGACCAGAACAGCACTGCCGGATTGTAAGGTAAAACCATAGGGGTCCGCCCTTGAAAATGCTTTGGAGGGGAGTCTACATTTAGGGTCGTTTTCCATTGCACATTCTATTCTTTTTGATAGACTATGGTCTTTAGTGTTATACTGTATTGAGCCTGGGGGGCATTCTTGAGAGTCTTTAAAACGAAATGGTTTGCCAGGTTTGCTCGCAGAGAGGGCATTGCTGATAGTAAGTTGTTAGCGACGGTGCAAGAAATAGAGAAAGGTCTCATCGATGCAGATTACGGCGGCGGTTTGATCAAAAAGCGTGTCGCTCGTGATGGTGGCGGGAAGAGCGGCGGCTACAGAAGCATAATTGCTTACCGGTCAGAAGAGAAATGTTTTTTTATGTTTTGCTTCGCAAAGAGTAGTCGGGAAAATCTAAATATAAACGAGGTCGCTCAATACAAGAATGCGACAGGTATCTATCTTGGGTTCAGTGAAAGTGAGATTGCCGTAGCATTAAAAAACAGAGAGTTTGTGGAGGTTACGTACAATGACTAAAAAATATAAGAGTCCAGCGTTGGCAGCATTGCATGAATCGGTGCAAGGGTTACACGATATCGGTTTGGTTGATACCAAAACGCTGCGCCAATTTGATAGTTCTTGTCTGACACCAGTCAAAACTATGACCCCGGATGAAATTTTGGCGACAAGGTGTAAGGAGGGGGTGAGCCAAAATGTTTTTGCTCACTACCTTAATGTGTCTGTTGGCTCTGTAAGCAAGTGGGAACGTGGCGAGAAGCACCCCAGTGGCCCAGCATTGAAGCTCCTTGCTCTGGTAAAAAGCAAAGGGTTGGAATCAATCGCCTGAGTTTGTTGGGATTACCCTGAGTCTATGGGAAGGCTTGGGGGGACATTCTATATTGCCCCGTCAAGAAAAATATTTATCTTTTGTAAATCAATAGGTTAGAAACATTGGCTGTTTTTTCACGCACGTCTCCCTATGCTTTTTGTTCCGGCGTTTGTCTCACTTCTTGGTGAACCTTGAGGTTAATCGTTACACGTATCCGGCATTCCCTGTCCGCAACGTGAGCAGGGTCGCCTCAGCATTCCTTATCCAATCTTCAAGATTCCAGTGAGAGGCCCTTGTTTGTCCCGCCCGAGGTCATTGCCTCAACGTTGTTGATCGGGCTCTTCTCGCCGCTGGCTATGTCTGTGGGGTCAAATCTTTAATGTTGACAGATGTCGGCGCACCACGAAGCCTGGGGGCAGGCTTCCCACCTTGACACTTTGATGTTTAAAGGTAGCATTTCAACCCTACTTCTGTTTAATCACCGTAATGCGTTTTGAAGTGTTACCGCCGATGAAGTTTGAACCCACCCACCACCGGTAAGCGGACCCACCTGATCGTTATTGGGTCCTGATATCCGTTGAGTGTCCGGGGGTCAAGTCTTTACTCTTGGCATTATTTCGACCTACACCAGCCTAGGTCGAAAG
>JBDNGT010000232.1:0-5252 GCA_041689145.1 Geopsychrobacter sp.
ATGAACGACCCCGCCGCAAGCAGCGGGGTATCAACAGCCTACAACCTTTGCTAAATCGCGTAGCAAGCTACGGGGAATTAGACCCCATTGAGATTAAACGGATGCAACGAGCAATTTTGTATACTTCACTCTCTTCTTCCTGTTCGATAGATATCGGATAGTAAATGCAAATTAACTTAATTCCCCCCACACACCTTTCAATCGTGAGTAAATTTATTTTGCTTCATATCGGGTGTTATAATTGGCGGCTTTGCAGTCAGTGAGGTCCACCAAGGGTTTGCCTTTCGGGAAGCATACTGCCATTCCACCGCAGCTTGCTGCAGGGCAGTAAACTGTGTTTTGTAATTGAGTTGTTGCCTGTTGACTGAATGTCAGGCAGTGCATCATTTAGAGGGGGGGGGTAGTTGTTTTTAGCCTTAGTTACGTCACGGCGAAAGTACAATTAACCTTCTAGTGTTTTGATTATGTTCTGTGGGATTTCGTAACTAGGAGCCCCTTCCTGAGTTGCATAGTGCAATCTACCCAATATTGGTTCAAGTTGCCAGAATAAAAGAGAGTGAAACTGGATTGTGGTAGTTTTATTGAATTTCGATAGTCGTTGCCATCATGGGCAGAGGGGGATCGTTGAGAAGTGGTGAGTCTACGTAGGCATTAAAAATCCCGGAACAGCGGAGGGGTCGTGCCGGGCTTAATTTAGGCGAAACTCAATCCTCCCCTTTAGGTCATCAGTGAGCAGGATCAGCTTCAGTGTCTGGCTCTGGATTAGCCAAGACCTTCAACGCAGCACCATGGGCAGACATTTTGAGTTTGTCGGCATAGTGTACAATGCGACGATAGCAGCTCCCCAGGGCCGCCTGGGGCTCTTCGATTAGTCGACATAGGCTTAACTGCTGCAGAAGCTATCGTAACTTCTCGTAGGGACTCCAGGGGCCTTGCCAGCGCACTATCGATGATTCTATCCGCTTGGTGAGCAAGCTCATGGGGTAACACGCATCACTGATTTGTACGTAGCTGATTTATAGTACTGTGCCGCGGGCTAGGGGCCCTTAATCATCTCGTCTTTTTTTCTGGTAATGATCTACAGTTCGACCTATATTAATCGTAATCAAGTAGGGGGCTCCTAGTTACAACTCCCATGTCTACAGCAGTAATGCACCCTTCTATAAGAGCAAGAAGGTATTCACGGCCTGCCTGCTCAATCTAAAAGTAAGCGGCAAGTATCTGTCATGCAGGCTACTGCTGGTGACTTCTCCTGTGGTAGCACTGCAAACAGATGACAGGTTGTGCAGAAGCGAAGTTTTACTTGAAGGAGTGTGGCTTGAGCCGTTTGGATGGCAATATCGATGGGGTGCCTTGTGGGCCGGTTTGCGGTTGGTAATTATTAAATGTCAGGGTCAGTAGGATTTATGGGAGCTCTCCTTCCTTCATCTTATTGATCAGGGATAATATGTTTATTGATCAAGCCTAACAATATGCCTAAATTCAACTTGTTAGTGCAGCATTCGTTTTATGGGTTTTATTTATTATGGAGGGCTTATGTACGGGATTATCCAAAGCACAATCGTTGCTGTAGTTTTGATGTCTCTAGTCATGCTTACCGGTTGTGCCCCCAGCACTTACCCATTGGCGACCCCGTCGCCATCTTCAATTGTATTTTCTACTACGACAGATTATCAGCTACCAGCTAACGTCATAGATGAACGAAGAAGTGCCGATAAAGATTTTCATATCGGTATTTTATCGGCTACTTTGATAAATGAAGGGGAACCGGTTGACCCTGTGGAGTTTCTTGCACGAAACGTCGAAAAAGAGTTAAAGGCCAGGGGGGTTAATGTCTCATTCAGTACCGGAAAAGAAGATGGGGCTGATGTGTCGGTGAAGCTGATTAAATTTAGGGTTAGAAACCATCGTGCAAGCGGCTTTTCTCCCTATTACACATTTACGACTATTAGTGCAGATGTTGTTGTCGCTGGAAAGACTTCTCGAGTTACAGCCTACTTCAAAAACGGGAAAGTACCGGTCTGGAGTTTTGATGAGGTCATAGAACCATGCTACACAATCCCAATTAATATGGTCATCAAGGAGTTTGCTAGCAAGTTCAATCGCCTTACGGCTAATGCTCATATCTCCGATGGTGAAGTTGCTGCCATAGTCAGCAACATCAATGGCAACTACTCACAGACAACAAGCTATCTAGAGGTCTACAAACTCGGTTTCGGTAACAATAAACGAGCAATCCCTCATCTCGTCGAGTTGACCAAGCACCAGAATAATCTGGTACGAATTGCCGCTCTTTCCTCGCTTGGAACCATTGGTGCTGTAGAACAGTTTGATTACCTCACTCAAGTCTACGCCCGTTCAGAATGGCATGAGCGAGTTGCTGCCTTGAAATCGATTGGGGATTTTGGCACACCAGAAGCTATTTCTTTTGTCAAGGAGGCATTGCGACAGCTCCAGACAGCCAGCGCTGACGCAAATGATAAGTACATCATTGAGGTAGCATCTCTCTATCTGTGATGAGTACTTTTCCTCTATGAACAAAAACGATTGCGGAGGGTCTGTTATGAAACACATTACGCTTATTTTAGCGCTATACATCTCAGCTTTTCTAGGCGGTTGCATGGTCATGCAGACACCACCTTATGTTGCTGAAATCGAAAACTACGAACAATTGCATGAGGAAAACCAAAAGCAGGTTTCGGTCGGTGATTTTGATGTGCCGAGTGAGATAAATAGAATAAGAATTCGGGGGTCTGCGCTCGCTTCCTCAGTCAACGACTCCTTCGGTACTTACTTAAAGGGGGCTCTTGAGGAAGAGTTTTATCGAGCAGGTCTGCTATCGAAAAATGCCAGTTGCGTTATCTCCGGCACCTTGTTGAAGAACGATATCAATGCTGCAGGTTTTTCTACCGCTACCGGCCATCTTTCTTCGAGAATAGTGGTTCAAGACAAAGGGAAAGTGTTTTACGACAAGGTTGTCAGCGTTACTCATCAATGGGATTCTAGTTTTGTTGGTGGGGTTGCGATACCAAGAGCCCGTGACAATTATCCGTTCATTGTTAGCAAGTTCATCAAAAACCTATTTGGAGATGTCGATTTCCAAGCGGCCCTGACGAAATAGTTTCTATCTACAAATGATAATGAGTTGTGAATCGCCCTTTAAATTATAAGCACACTGCACTACTAAAGGGTTTTCATGCATCACCATTTCCCGTAAATATTAGCCCCTTTCCCTGACTTTCAGGGAAGGGGCTTTCCTCCAAGTATAACTGCAACTCGTTCTTACATTACCTAGGGACATTTAAAGCACAATTTAAAACCCTGGATGATGGCGTTTTTGGCGCATCAAATTGTCAGGCACTGGCCTTACCATTCGTAGTAAATATTTGTCTCTGGAAGGTGCTCCTGGGCCGACCCAGCGCACCCTTGATCAGTCTGTCAGCCCCAAACCTTTCCCCCCCTCTGCACGACTCGCTACCTTTTGTAGCTGCTCAGCCAATTCTCTTGCTCTGGTGGGCGTCAGCTCAGCGTCCAGCCCGGGAGGATTGATCCAGATGATCAGCGGATCGCCTTTTTTGTCTTTTTGGATAAGAAACATAGCAATCACCTCTCGGCAAACCCAGCCCGGTTGGTTCCGGGCCAGGTCGCCAGTTGATGTTTTAAATGAGACCCTGATCGGCCAGAGAATAGTATCGATCTTCACCGATGATGATGTGATCCAGCACACGAAGGCCCAGCAGGTCGCCAGCCTTCTTGAGTCGGGTTGTCAGCTCCAGGTCTTCACTGCTGGGATCAGGGTTTCCGCTGGGGTGATTGTGTACAAAGATAATCCCTGCAGCGCTACTGAGAAGAGCCGACTTGAAAACCTCACGTGGATGCACAATCGACGCATTCAGAGAACCTGACGACACCTTGTCCAAGCAGAGAATCCGGTTCTTGCTGTCCAGATGCAGGGCAAGAAAATGCTCCTTGGTTTCGTACTTCAGGAAGTTGAAGAGTGCAAAGACCTCACGGGATGATGTAAATCGAGCTCGTCCTCCGATGTAGTCGGCGGCAACTTCGTTGATTGTGAGCGTCTCCCAGACTGGCCTGATAACCTTCATCCGAATGCTGCGGGTCTGCTTACCATCGTTCTCACCGAATAATGTTTGTATAGTCATGACTGGACTCCTTTAGAAATAGAAAAAGCGGCTCTACAAACCCCTTAATGGGTGTGCTGAACCGCCATAGTTATTGAAGCTGCTGTATGGTTTTGGTTATGCGAAGAATTGAACCAGGCGTGATACAAGTTGGATGATTGACAGTGATCGCCAGTCGTGACCGATACACTCACTAATGGCGTAGTCACCCTGAAGAAAGATACTGTTTATCGGGTCTTCTTCTTTGGGCATGTAAACGTCGAGGCCGATATAGTCAAGACTTGTATTCTGGGTAAACACGTATAGCTCTGGTCCTAATTCCAAGATATGAAGGTTGTCTTTAGTTCCAGCAGTAAGTCTGTAACTCACGCAGTTGTGTTCAAGCATTAATCCTTGGTGAAAGTAGCCAAACTCACGATCCTCATCGAATGTCATGGTTCTGATAGTTGGATAGATCGGTGTCATTTTGTTACCTCCTTTAAAGCGAAAAGGAGCATGGGCATTATTGCCGTGGCTCCTCTTTCGCTCTGGTTATGTTGTTGATAGGGTTACTGGTCGGATGATTCTCTTCTCAAGATGAAGTCGGCAGCACGCTGAGCCTGTCCTGCGGCGACGATGGCTAGCTTCTTATCACCCTTAAGCACCTTCAGCCAACCTTGGATATATGCCGCACTATTCTCAAGCGTCTGCTGCTCGATACCGGCATAGCCACATAGCATAGATGCCCCGAACTCAGCTACCAGCTCCTCCTGGCTGTAGTCGTGGCTGCCGAAGTAGCTAGGCTCCAGGATGCCTTTACGACCCAACCTATTTGTATGACCAGAGGCGTGGGTTAACTCATGGAATGCCGTACAGTAGAATTCTTCTGGTGACGTGAACGCTTCTTTTGGAGGGAGTTGGATGAAGTCGAGCCGGGGTGAGTAGAAGGCACGCTTTCCACCGTGCAGGATGTTGGGTCTGTCTGGCATGTTCTTGATGACCAGCTCCGCATTCTCAATTGGAGAGAAGGGATTGACTGGCTGTTCCTCTACTGGTGCCGTAATACCGTCGATCTGATCCAGGTTGAAAACGTTGTAGTAGCGCAGCAATGGGACTTGGCCAGCGTTAGAGCTG
>JBDNGT010000233.1:0-5195 GCA_041689145.1 Geopsychrobacter sp.
CAGGTCCTTGGCGAATTGATGCCAGCCAGCGATCAACTGCTTGACGCGCTCCGGTTTCGATTTATAGGTCAACTGCTCCCACTTATCTTCAGTGCCGTCCGAGGTCACGAACAAGACTTCATCAGCGCCGAAAACCAGCATCTGTTGTTCGAGCTGCCAGTAATAGGCAGGGTCAAGCACCCCATTGCGCACGTTCTCGGCCAGGGTTGCATTGAACATCTTGTGCTCAAAGATCAGCTTGCCGTCCTCCGACAGACCATCGAGCGAAGCCAGGAGAGAC
Organism: Geopsychrobacter sp.; assembly: GCA_041689145.1. GTDB lineage: Bacteria > Desulfobacterota > Desulfuromonadia > Desulfuromonadales > Geopsychrobacteraceae > Geopsychrobacter. The sequence goes on from JBDNGT010000233.1 coordinate 281, forward strand.
AGACCCTCAACCTCGATTGTGCCGACCGGAGTGGTGAAATCTTCCAGGCGGTCAAGCTCGATGATGTTGCGGGCCAATGCCTCGGTAGCGTGGCCCTTGTCGAAGATCGCCTGCTTGGTCGCGTTGACCTCTTCGCGGCGTCCGGTCTTCTTCTCAGTCAAAAGCTGGTTACGGCTCTTGTATTTACTGACGCCCATCATTGCGGCGGCGTCGGATGCGCAGTAATGCTGTTCGCGGGCTTCCAGCCAAAGGTCTGAGCCCTGCTCTAGGGCTAGGTTTAAGTTGCTCATGCCGCCATCCCCTCTTCGACTTTGCGCAAAGATTCTTTCTGGCTATCGCTCAACAGGAAGCCCTTGCTTTCGATGAAGGCAATCATTTCCGTGGCTGTTCTTTTTTGCCCCAGAATGTCTGCTTCGAATTTATCGAACGCATTATTGAACCGCTCAACAGGCATGGTGCCATCGCCCACAACCTCTGTGACTTCTACGGCGTCAATCGATCCCGTCTCGCGGTAACGATCGGCCTCGTCCGGGTCAATGATCCCACTCAGACCAAAGGCGTAGCGTCCGGCCTGAATCGCTGTCTTGTGGCGCAACATGCGAGCCGGCCATTTTTTCCAAGGCTCGCTGGTCCCCTTGCACTCGGCCATGTACTCCGTGACCTGAATCGGATGCTCGACGTTCTTGCGGTAGATGCTGCAGGTAATCGAGGTCAGTTCTCCGCCCTCGCTGCGGCAATCCTCGAACGTCATGCCGTTAAAATCAGGATGTGAGTTGATGATCCGCAGCCAGCCATCAATCGAGACGATCGGCTGAATACCACCTCCCTTAGCTGGGAAAGCGTAAATCTCTTTCGTCAATGGATTTAGGCGATATTCGTTGGCAACGGCCATAAAGCTGATGAACTGCTCTGGCGTTACGTTCTTGCCCTTATCGGGCATGATCGTGAACATAACGATTTTCTGTAGTTCGTCATCACTAACCTTCAGTCTCCCTGCGACTTGCTGCAATGCTGTGCTCATAGCTACTCCCCTTCTCCTTCTTGCGCTTGATCGCGCATATCGTCAGCCCGTGCTTCGTCCCGGTCAAAGCAGGAGTGGTTTATGTGCTTCCACTCCTGACAGGTGCCGCAGTAGATTTCCTCTTCCATCGCGCCACCTCCTCTTGCTCTTCGCAAATATCGTCTTCCAGGCAGCATTCGATATTAACCAGGCATAGGTTAACCTCATGCCAGTATTGGACAGCCTCAACGGTGGGGTTACCCCTAAACAGATCACTCAGCGATTTCTTGGCAGCCAAAACAACGACCAATTTCTCCTGATTAGTTCCCATCACGCCACCTCCGGGGAACCGCCAACAGTTTCCTCGGCCTGTTTACCCATCTGGCTCAACAGGCTATTGATTGCATGCATGGCTGTTCTCCCCCGGCCAATCAAATACGGAGGGTAGTTGTCGCGCGGCTCGCACTCAAACGTAATCCCGTGGTCGTTGCAGATCATACGCACGCACGCCGGACCTCCCACCAAGAAGCCCACATCTTTCCTAAATAGTTTCATCTCTTTTTCAGTCATAGCTCCCCACTTCCCCGGCCCTCGCCGGTCAATTTTTATTTGTCAGCCAGCACCCGCAAATAAAGCTCGGTTTGCTGGTCATAGGTCCCGCCAGGTCCATAGACTTTCTCTAGGGCGGAATCCAGAGAGCGACAAACAAACGTCCCACTCGTCATAAGTGCCGCGATAATCAAAATGCATTTCAGTTTCTTGTTCATCGGTTGCTCCTTTTAAAAAATGCCCCCGACCAAGGAGGGGTACGGCCAGGGGCCAATCCTTACTTACGCTGTTCGGAAACGATCTGAAGTTTCAGGTGCTTCATATAATCCTCTTTTGCAGCGCGGCATTGGTATCCCGCAAAATCTCGAACCCAACCTCTTCAATCCCGTCCAAATAGACTTCTTCCTCTTCAATCCATTCAGCCACTAGCTCAAGGAATTTTCTTTGGGCTTCGAGAAGTGAACCCTCGTCAGTCACACCGTCAGGTTTTTCAATATCGCTCACGCTGTTCCCCCGATCATCAATCTGGCCTTCGCTTGCTAAGCTTCGTTTTTGGGTTACGCTGATTTCAGGAGCTTATTTGTTTCTCTCGCCTCATAAAGCGAGATAGCGATTTCAGCTTCGCCATAAAGTGTGGCCTTTTGGCCTCGCTGTTTTTTGCGGGCAACTAAAACGCCTAGCAGCCCGTGAATCTCTGGTGCTACGAGGATTGGCTTACGTTCGTTTGTCATGATGTATCCCTTTGGTTGTGTCCCGTTTTCTGTATTTCTTGTCCTCATTGTATCCAGCTTCCTGGTCATTGCAAGTATTTTGTTTAATTTTTTGGATAAATTCTTTTGTTTATTTGAAAAGTTATGTAATTACAGTAAGTTGTGGTATAAATTTTTTTCATAAAGATGAGGGTTTGCGGGGAAAAGATGTTAAAAAGAGACATTGGGGATAGGTTGCGTGACGCCAGGAAGAAACATGGTGAGCTCAACCAGAAACAGGCCGCTGACTTTTTTGGGGTCCCGTTCAGCACGTTCAAAAGCTGGGAATTAGGCATAACATTCCCGGCCCCTGATGCAGTCCTGGAGATGGCAAAATACTACGGATCCACGGTCGGCTTCATCTACGCCGGAGAAGAAACCCCGCAGCAAAAAATCATCGTCGGGGAAATACTGGAGCTGCCGGACGACATCGGAGCGCTCAGCCAACGCGAAGCGCAACGCCTGATCAAGCAGATCGGTTTTATTAAAGCTGGGGACGAAGAAGCCTACGAAGATCTTGCCGATGAGATCAGCGATCTGGTTCTTTTTGTGCGACGAAAAAAGGAGGGGTAAAAGGCGCTCTCAGGGGCAAGCGATTCATGCCCTAAAAGCGATCAAAAAATTAATCTCGCCCGCGGGTTCTAAGGTCTTTCTTTAGTTCTTTCATTCTTAAGACCTTATTCTTTAGTTGTGGTTAACTGCTGGTTAAGTGCTGGTTAAGTGCTGGTTAAATTCTGGTTTAGTTTATCCTAACGTTTCAAAAATCCTTCTATACTACAGATAGTTATACTGAAAAAAGGCTGGTTAATTTATACCTGTTTTTTGAATTGAGAGTCATTTGGTAATCAACTTTAGGTTTTTGGGTGTCTGTAACTCCCTGTTTTTAAAGGGTTTTTTTTGTCCTCTTTTTGGTCGAAAAAAGCCCTCTTTTTGACCATTTTCTGACCATTTTCTGACCATTTTCAGCGTCGAAATAGAGGCCCGAATCTGGTCCCTGAACATCTCCATCGAGTGGAATATTTGATCATTGTCTGGCGTCTTTTCGACCAGCTGTTGATCGACCATATCCAATATTTCATATCAGGAGGGTTTCATGTTTAGCCAACTCAGTTCACAGGAAAAAACCGTCATCGCCTGCTTGCGCGAAATGCCCGTAAAGGTTCGCGCCCGCTCGATCCGTCAACTAAAACGCGCCTCGGTCAAGGGTGCTCACCGACGCCGAGATCCGCGAACTGTTCAGCCGTGACTCGATGACAGCCAAGACGATGCAGTTGTGTTTACTCACCGGCCAGCGTAATGGGGAATACCTAATCCAAAACAAACAGATATCAGGACACTGGTGGACGATTGCAGCCAGCGATTACAAAACAGGGGTGGTTCATCGCGTTTACCTGTCCGGTGCAGCGAGAAGGTTAATTCTGTTGCTTGAGCCACCGAAAAAGGTTGAGACTCTATCGCAGAAGTGTCGAGCCTGGGGAGTCACCTGGAATCCTCACGATCTACGCCGCACTATGGCGACCAGGCTCGGGGATCTGGATTTTTCTGACGAGCACATTCAGCGTTTGCTCGGTCATGCTGTGGGGAAGATTTCAAGCACCTACAACCGGCGCAAGTATGATGAGCAGAAGCGGAGACTTGCAATCAGTTGGGCCTGGGAGTTGCGGAGGATTTTAAAAAGTTAAAACCCCAAGGTCCGAGGGGGGGGACCAAGGGGCTTAACCATGCTTTGGGGCTGCGAGGGCTTCACTTTAAGGTCTTAGCCCTTCACAGTCAAGGCCTTTCCACTATTTGGCCGTTGACAGCATGTTATTTTTATCGCTGCTGCCTTTGGTCGTCCCGTTCCAATATTGAGTTGAACCGACCCAGGCTGTTCCGAGGGAACCGATCATCAGATAGACAACCGACTTATTGGCATCTGGAATGATGGTCGTCATCATCAAGTAGAGCGACCCAAAGAAGCCGATTGTCAGCATGATACACAGCCACATCGGGAAATGCGATTTGCTGTGGTTGGTGCGGGCGTCTTTGGTGTCGTCGAAAGAGAGCTGCTTTTCGGTAATGCCGAGCTCACGCATCTTAATCTGCAGATCGTTATCTAGCGCCTTCAATTTTTCGAGCTGATCAGGTGTCGCCTTCTTGATGTACTCTTCCATCTGGACGTCAGTCGGCGGAGCTTCCCCTTCGTGACCAAATACCTTGCCGATCGCTGCGCCAGCAATCGCGCCAAAAGGTCCACCGATCATTGTTCCTGCAATCGGGGCAATCGCTCCGAGTGTTTTGCGCCAATCAAAAGCCATATTGTTCTCCTTTAAATTATTGCATCATCTTGTAAATGGCTATGCAGGTCGTCAGAATCGCGCAGAATATCGGGATTGCCAGCATAACCTTGACTCCCCCCTCAAAACGCTGCCGCCAGTCGCTTATAACTTGGACCTTGTCATCTACGGATTTAACCTCCAGCTTTAAGCCAGAATCGACGACCTGTATTTGCTCTTTCGTCATTCTGACGCGTCCATGAAAATCATTAATGTCACGCTCGATCTGTTCGATCTTTTCTTGACGACGCGCTTCTGAAATCATCAACGATCTCATTTCCCCGATAAAGACATCCATTTTA
>JBDNGT010000234.1:0-7229 GCA_041689145.1 Geopsychrobacter sp.
CCAAAAATCGGGAACATTGATTGTTGAATTAACCAGACTTGTTGGCAAAAAACGACGCATTTCAAAGATAAAATCGTGCCGAAGCTGTTCATTTTGGTGCAACTGTCGAGACCGTTTGTGCAGTTCAGCAGTAAAAACATCAACCCGCTGCTTATGATCACTTATTTTATCGGGGAGCAAAGCAACGGGTATCCTTACACCTTGACGCTGTAACCATAAAATATCCCACAAATCACGATTTTTAATTCGATTGCGAAACGCAAACGCTACATATTTATCCGCCAAAATCTCTTCACGGCTCTGCGCTTGAAGAATTAAACCTGCGGTGCCCATATCAACACCATAATAATTATTCAACATCGCTGGTTTTGCGTCATAGCTGGGGATAGCACAAATATCGATATTAATCCGTTGCAGTGGAAGATTTTTCGATTCAGGACGTGTCACAACTCTAATCTTCCATGTCGCAACAGTTCCTTCATCGCGAACAGGATCACTCACGCTGACTTTGAGTCCATACTTAGTACTCAGGCGTCGCTCCAGCACCAGTCCAAGATCCTGCAAAGACGCATAGGTAAAATCGGCACCACCAGTAAAATCAAGATCTTCACTCAGACGGGGAGAACCATAGCAAGCCCGCAAACACGTGCCACCGATAAACGTTAACCCTGTCAACAAACCACCATGACTCATCTCACGCAAGATATCGTGATGCAGCAACTCCTTCTCAATAACAGGCTGCAAAGAAACCGCCGAATCACTACGCTCCATCGCCTGTACAACAAGTTTATCAAAGAGATTCATTCACCACCGTCCAATCAATCAAATCCATATTGCGTCGTGCCATTTTCATATCATGCAATGCCAATGACACACCCGCTAACCACATATGGCAGTGTTCATCATAAACCAACTGATCCACCAGTTTCTCAATACATTTATCAGTATGAATAAACTCAATCGTTCCAAATGTGCCACAGCTCACCGTGTTACTGCGCCCTGAAGTCATCACGGTAATCCAATTAAAAGGTATTTGCGATATAACACCCGCATTACTAAGAGCCGTTTCCAAACTAATATAATTCAAATCACCAGCACGCAACAAGGCGGCAACATGATACAACAACAACCCCTTAGGATAAGCCACAGCAGGATAGAGGTAGACACCACGACACACCCGCACCAAAAGACCACACGCATTCGCTCGACTCAATAACGTTTTAAACGCGCCATCACTATGCTGTGGCAGTAGCGCCCGCAAATCAGACAACAGAAATAAATAATGTTCACTGCTGGCGAGGCGGCTCAAAATATGCGTTAAATATTTTAATGGCTGCTTATATTCCATGACAGAAGGTTACACTTACTGTAACCTTCTGTCAACATGGGAGAGGATGAAGAAGCACAGTAATCGAAAGGGGATTTTAAAACACCAAGGCCCTGGCGACCTTTTCGCTTTGGCGCGAGAACTTCACTTTTCGTAAGGGATGAATATCGACAGTCGACTAAATCAGTACGTCCCGACAATTCCCTGAAGTAGTACCAAGGTGTATTGAAGATTTGCCCCCTACCTGCACAGTTGATGCAGAAAGGATGGCAGTTTATTCCCTTAAGTCAACAATGTCCCCTATGGTTTTTCTATAGAATTGGTTAAATGTAAATACCTGACCCATTAGATTCCTTGTCCTTGTCCGTAGTACCACGTGAAACCAGCAACGCTACAATTCAATCTGCAAACTTGCTAGTACTAAAGACACGGCCATCCTTTTTTATAAAAAAAGTTCCGCCATAGGGATCAGCAGGCACAGCATCAATAATTTCTGTATCTATCAAATCGTTAATTTCAGTTGGTGGATCACCAAATTTATCAACATAACGCAATACAGCGCGCTCCAAAAAACCCGCACGTGATATCGCATTGTAACGTTTTTTATACATACGGATCAAATCTTCATCGCGAGTATTGCGAATGGTTTCTTCAAGAAAAATCAACGCAGCACCATAATCACCTGAATAATATTTTAATCGTACAGCCAGCGTTTTGTACAAAGGTGGTGCATCAGGATAGTGCGACGCAAGCGAAATATATTTAGCGCCATTTTCAACATCGTTCATAAAGTAATAATAATAGAAACCAATCATAAACGGCAAACGCCGATCTGTGGTGCGGTGCTTCATCCCTATTTTTAAAATTTCGATTGCATCATCATAAAGGTGCGGCCCCCACGCCAACATCGAACCCGCAAAATAATAGGGATCATAAAAATAGGGATCTAAATCGACAACTAAAAGGATAAGCCTCTTAAAATACTTCCAATCCTCAATGGTGATCAACTCTCTACGCTCTATTTTTTCACCAATAAAGAAAACAGCTTGCAACTCGGTATAATCCGCCACCAACCCCTTAAAATCGAGGGCCACGCCACGGACAAAACTACTGGGCATGACGTAGCTAAGCTTAGATTTCTCATCAAGTTGTTTTTTACTCTGTAAAACCTGTGGCGTAAGCCACAGGTGGGCAACAAGCAAAGTAAAAAACAGCAAAATGAAAGAGATTCTTTTCATAGAAACTCTTTCCGGTTAAAAATAGCGACAGTCGCACACAGCAGCACCGCAACATAAACGATGGCATAGAGGGTAAACAAGGTAAAATCCTGCCCTGAAATGATCATCCCATGAGCGGAAATAACCTTAAAATCGAAGGCGCTAAAATTTGGGAACACATACTTGGCAACACCAATAATGGAACTAATTGATGATGAGATATCACTGCCAAATTTATTTAAGTTTATGTAATCAACAATGGTGGCAATGGTTTGTCCGACAATATAGGCAGAGATAGAAAATAACATTGAGATAAAGGAACTAGAGGAAAGAACACTGAAGATAAAGATGACCGCGTTCAATAAACATAATTTCAACAAATCAAAATAAAGTGCCTGAATATAAGCAAGCCACGAAAATGATTCGAAATATTGCCCATTACCCGCTTTAAGATAAACGAGGGTGAACGCTGAGAAAACAAACAGAATTAAATAGGCAAAAAAGCATAACGCCATAATTCCAAAAAACTTACCGAAGATATAACGGCAACGACTGATTGGTTTAGATAAAACAAAATAGATGGTTTTTCGTTCTAAATCTTTATTTATCAGTTCGGTAGACAATGAAAAGCAGATCAACAACCCGGCAAAAGAGATCGCACTTAAATTAAAATCTACGGCGACCTTGCCAATTTCACGCATAAACAGGTTAGAAAAAACAACGCTCAAAAACATCATACACATTGAAAATATAAAAATGCCGTACAATACACGGCTACGAATCCCCTCAAGGAAGGTTATTGCAACAATCGGCCACATAACTACACGCCCCCCTGAGCATTCACTCGATAAAATATTTTTTCCAAATCATCCGGCTTGCCTAACAGGGAAAAACAATCTTGATGAGAAAAAATAGAGTTTTCATCTTTCGAAAGAAAATGTTCAACTCGACCCGATTTCATAATCACCACATGGTCGCATAAGCGTTCAACATCGTTCAATATGTGCGAGCAAAAAAGTACCGTCTTACCGGCAGCCTTCATCTGCTGAATCAAATCAAACACCAACTTACGCCCTAATGGATCAAGACCACTCATGGGTTCATCTAAAATCAACAATTCAGGATCATGGACAATGGCCGCAGCAATACCGGCGCGTTGAACCATCCCCTTAGAGAAACTTCGTAATTTATGTTTTAGCGAGTTCTGCATCCCAACAGCGGTAGCCACCTTAATAGTTCTCTCGGTAATTTGACGATCTGTTAGTTTTGATGCTTTGGCCGCGAACCACAACAGCTCTTTAAAGGTTAAATAATCGTAGTAATAGGGGTTTTCAGGCAGATAACCAAAACGGACACCAGGACGGATCGTGGTGCTACCCACCGTGGGCGCTAAAAATTTCAACACCACCTTAAGTAACGTCGACTTACCCGCACCATTCACGCCAACGATAGAAAATATTGAATTTTCAGGCACCGAAAATGAAACACCGTCTACCGCGCGAATTTTTGTACCACGCAGATCGTTCAATTTAATATCTTTTACCAGATCAACTATTTCTATCATCAGCCTACCCCATCCTAGCGTATTAAATTGCTATGCCCTGTTCATCCATTTGACAGCTATTGAGCAAGCCCTTATCAAATAGTTCGGTATAAATATCAGCACCAAAAAGATCCTCAACCCGCAGTTGATTTTGTTGTGACAAATACATTACATGGCTGATATGAGCAAAGTTAGAATATAGATCATTTAATGGATCCTTGCTGGTGGCCTCGTTAGCAGCAGCCATCGCCTGTTTATAATCCTTTAAAACATACAACAACTTGGCCTTTAACAACGAAATCGAAGCAAAATGGTTTGCTTCGCTGTATTCGATGACTCGAGGCAATAAATAGGCAGCAAATTCACCATCGAAATCCTTGACAATTTTACCAACCAGCCGTGCATAGAGCTCATGCTTAAAGCGCCAGGTATACATGGAGGTTTTTTCGGCAGGGATCAACACCTGGGTATCAATACGTTTATACTCACTCAGGGTAAAACCACTATTTTGACTATACTGTTTGATAACATTGTTTAAACGATAATTCGTTATAAATTGTGGAATAAGCACCGAGCAAACAAACACAAACAGTACAACTATGATGGGCCAATAAATCTTTGGCTTAATTTTTATGATTGGGGGCATATCTTTAATCAAAACCGCTAAACAACAAACAAAAACAAATGCCGTGGCATGGTAGCGCAACGGATGACCAAACATGCTGAACACTAAAAAACCGAGAAATGCTGGCAGATAAAAAACGCGATCATCAGTCAAGTTTTGTAAACAACTGCGGACAATGATAATAAAAATAGCGATTAAAATAATAGCGAATACAATCCCATGTTCGGCAAACATATGTAAAAAACCGTTATGCGCCCACAGGGTTTGACTAATGGTATCGTAACCGATGTGCAACTTATCAGCGACATGGCGAGCATAATCTGGCAGCAAAGTCTTGAACGAGCCAATGCCAGCCCCTGTCCATAAATGATCGTAACCAATCCATAACGCCGATGCCCACAAATTAAAGCGGACATAACTACTCATATCACCTGAGGAATACATTGAACTTGACACCAGTTTATCAATGGCTGTTTCACCTAACATTGCCGAGCCACAATAACCAACCACTAACGCTATTGCCAAACGCAATAACAATTTGACTTCATACTTGGTAATGCCACGCCGATAAAGGAGATAAAACAACGATAGGCTGGCGATAACGAGGGCCAGCAAGCCACTACGGCAGCGCGTTAAAAACAGGGTAAGGGAGATGACACTGATAGGGATAAACGATAGGGTGTTCGATAATTTATGGAGATACAGTAGATGAGCGTAGGCAAACAGACCAACGAGGAGCAAACAGGCCAAGAGGTTTACCTGTCCATAGATGCCAAAATGACCGATTGAGTCTTTAAAACCAGTAAAATACGAGACATAAGCCGCAAAACTTGGTTGATCAAGAGCAAAGCAGCGATATTCATAGAGTGAAAGTAATGCGGCAACAACGGACACAAACGAAAGGTAGTAACTGACTAAAGTAACCCTTAAGGGCTGAATTGTGACAAACAACAACAAGTAAAAAACGGCAACAACACCTACTGTTAAATTGTCAGCATTTGAGACAAAAACAAATAATGTAAATACAAACAACAACGAATGAACAAATGAAAACTCAACTAGATACTTCCGCGACAACAGTAACCCACTTAAACTCACCAAGACGAAGAACAATACAAGAAATATCTCTTGAGAAAGATAAGCATACTGAAAGAAGTGTGACACTTTAAACATGTGAACCATCATCGCAACAACAAAAATCATAAAAAAAAGAAACTCCCTCAGAAGGAGTTTCTTTTTTTTAGTTTCACACGTAATTAACACTGATATAAATTACTTCGCGGCCCAATCAGTAGCAGAAATATTAAAAGCAGCGCTTGTATAGACTGAACTACTTGGCAAATCACCAGAAACAAAAGTATCACCAGTTAAGGTATCATCGACATATATTGCAGTTACAAAGCTACCAGAACCATACATTTGGTCGCCCTTCGTATTGCCTGTATAGATTGCGTACGCAACTGTATCAGAGTAATACACCCCAATAACATTTGTAGACAATGCAAAATCTTTTATATTAGCCCCTTGCGCAAGAACAGCAGAATGAGATAACCCAGCAAACATACAAACGATCAAAAGTGCTAACAACAATTTTTTCATACTAATTCTCCTAATTTTAAAAATTACCACAATTTGGTCGATTAACTAGTTGGATATGCAAAAGTGTCTGAATACTGTGATTCAAGGTCAATTTTAGAGTTTACCAAATCACTCTGTGCTGCTGAATTAAACGCGCGAACCCGATACGCAGCAAACTGAGGAATGGCGATAGCGGCCAAGATACCGATGATCGCAACAACGATCAGCAGCTCGATCAGGGTGAAACCTTTCTGATCATTACGGAACTTCTTCAACATAGTCGTTCTCCTTATTTCTATGGGATGATGAGTGCCATTTGAAATGGCTTCCGAATGTTCCAATTATGAGTATATACAGAAGTTGTGCCAATTCAACTCAGAATAAATAACTGCTGATTTTCAGCAGGTTAGCAAGTCAACCGATAAAAAGATATCCCCCCAGCCCCCGAAGTGACAATTTGCGCAGGGCTAAGGTGACAATTTATGTCGTATCAGCGCCCATCGGGACATCAACTCTCACCTATGCCAGGTCCGTAGCCTGGCTTCGCCAACCGATAGACGGTCACAACTTTCATTTGTGTTTTGCACGACAAACTGTAAAATCTGATACCATTTGTTGATGTCGTGGCAAAAAATCCACGTTTTTTTTTGCGAGAGCACCATTTACGGGCAAGTACGGGTATCCAACACTTTAAAACCCCAAAGGAAAATCATGCGCTTAACCGATGAGCAAATTCAGAAAATACACAGGATTGCGCTACAGATTGCTGGCGAAGAATGCCGCGTGCGGCTTTTTGGTTCGCGCCTGAATGATATGGCACGTGGTGGCGATATTGATCTTTTGTTGGAACTGAACCAACCAACAGAGAATCCGGCACTACTGGCGGCTCAATTATCAGCCAAGGTATCGCGCTTGATGCATGGACGCAAAGTCGATGTC
>JBDNGT010000235.1:0-4560 GCA_041689145.1 Geopsychrobacter sp.
CCCTCGGTGTTGGTATTGGAACTCATCGAGCCGTTAGCCAGCAGCAGACCCATGGAGCCATTGGGGGCTAAGTGGTAGAGCATGTGCTGCAGCCAGGCGAAGTTGGCATTGCCGGTCGGTGGGCGACCGTACTGCCAGCGCAGGTCGTCGTCCTTGATGCCGGTGTCCCACTCCTTCATGTTAAAGGGGGGATTGGCCATGATGGTGTCGGCGCGCAGGTCGGGGTGCTGATCAAAAGTAAAGGTATTGGCCGGCTCCTTACCGAAGTTGAAATCGAGGCCCCGGATGACCATGTTCATCGCCGCCAGCTGCCAGGTGGTGTAGTTATACTCTTGGCCGTAGATAGAGATATTACCGAGCTTGCCGCCATGCTCCTTGATGAAGCGTTCACTCTGCACGAAGAAGCCGCCCGAGCCCATGGCCGGATCGTAGACCCGCCCCTGAAACGGTTGAAGCATCTCGACAATCAGCGAGACGATTGACTTGGGGGTATAGAACTGCCCCCCCTTCTTCCCTTCGGCGAGGGCGAACTGACCAAGGAAATATTCGTAGACATGGCCGAGGATATCCTTGGCCTGCAGAGATTCATGAACAAAGGGGATGGTCGCGATCAGGTCAATGAGTTCACCAAGCTTGGCTTGGTCGATCTGCAAGCGGCCATACTGCTTATTGAGCACCCCTTTGAGTTTTGGGTTGTCCTTCTCGATGGCTTCGAGAGCATCGTCGATCAGCCGGCCGACGCTGCGGATTTCGTAGGTTTCGGTTTTGCCATTCTTGATCTCGATCTTCGAGCCCGGCGGCAACTTGGAATTATCCTGCAACGTGCCCCAGCGCGCCAGTTGCGGCACCCAGAAGACGTTCTTCTCGGTGAAATAGTCGCGAATCTCCAGCTCGACGGTGATCTCTGCCTGATACTCCTCCGGTGAAGCGTAGTCGCCCGGATCGAGATAATAGTCGTGCTCGGAATTCTGGAACTGCGCTTTCAGCTCTTCACGACGAATGTCAAAAGCGTCAGAGACGTACTTGACGAAAATCATACCGAGAACAACATGCTTGTAAACCGCAGCATCAAGCGACGGTAGCAGCTTGTTGGCGGCGGTCCAGAGTTTTTTCTCGAGATCCTGCAGGAACTTCTGATCAGACATTTTTTCTCCTGTGAATCAAATAATAAAAGCCGCAAATTCCCGAATACGGTTATCTGCGGCTGCTTTACATAAACAAAACCCCTCTCCAAGAGCTTAAATTCTCAATGACAAGGTATCATAAATAAATAATGTGTAATTTTCAATACTTTCAAGAGTTATTCGAACAAATAGGGAACAAATAGAGACGTTTCACATTTGTTTTGATTTTAACCAACGCGATGATGAACTGCTGATGGTTAACTTCTGCCGTCCCAACCCGAGACCGTACGCTGCCGGTAGCGTGCACCAGAAAAAATCTCCGGCCTTTTCAGGTCGGAGATTTACAATAGTAAAAATGTTGTTGTGAGAATTTTGTGTGACTACTCTTCGCTATGCACGGTACTCGCAATCTGCTCGGCAAACTGGCGGCAAGTCTCAAGATTCTCGGCGGTCGGGGTAAAACGGAAGGTGACAGATTCGGTCGCGAGCTTGTACCTAAGGCCCGTCAAGCGTTGCTCGACCATCTTGACCGCCTCGCCGCTCCAACCGAAGGAGCCGAAAACTGCGGCAAGCTTGTTCTTCGGGGTAACCGAAGAGATCAGCGCCAGCGCGTGCCAGACCTGGGGCGGGGCATCGCGTTGAATCGTCGGCGTGCCGATCACCAGCACATCGGCCTCCTCAAGGGCGTTACGGTAGTCGTCATCGCGCATATCGCTTAAGGCAAAACCGATAACATCCAGACCCTGCGCCTCGAGTTCGGTCTTGATCACATCGGCCATGCCCCGCGTATTACCGTGGGAAGAGAGGACCGCGAGGACCGCCTTGGGTCTCCCTCCGACAGGCGGTGCCACCGACCAGCGGGCATAGGACGCGATCGCGAAATCGCCCGTCGAGCGCCGCACCGGGCCATGCGAGGGGCAGACCATGCGGATCGGCAAATCCTTGATCTTGGCCAGGGCGTCACGCACCTTGTCCTTGAAGGGGCGCATGATGCAATCGAAGTAGAAATGAAAATCGGCCTGAAAATCAGCAATCTCGTCATCGAACAGTCGCGTGGAACAGTAGTGTGCGCCGAAGGCGTCACAGGGGAAGAGTATCTCGTCTTCAACCAGATAGGTGAAAATCGTGTCGGGCCAGTGCAGATAAGGGGCGAGGAGAAAGCGCAGGGTGCGACCGCCCAGATCGAGTTCATCCCCATCCTTGATGATTATGCTCTTGAAATCGCGATTAAGCAGTTGTTTGAGAAAGTTCTCCGCCGGTTTGGAACAGTAGATGATCAGCTCTGGGTTTTTATCGAGCAGATGCCCCAGCGCACCCGAGTGATCCGGTTCGGTATGGCTGACCACCACCGCATCGATCTTTTTCAGCGGGACATGTTCTTCAACCTTGCGAAAAAATTCCTCCGAAAAGGGTTCCTTGACCGTGTCGATCAGAACGGTCAGCTTGCTCCCCTGGACTAGGTAACTGTTATATGTTGTCCCATTATGGGTCGGGAAAAGATCATCAAAGACCTTGAGATCAGGGTGGCGCACACCAACCCAGTGCAGCCTATCGGCAACTTGAATACTGTTTTGCATAAGACTAAATGGTCCTCCGTTGTCAGATTTTGATCCTTGCGTGCATAGTTTACTTATTCAGTCAGCCATAATACACACTGACCACATTGCATGGCAAGGATCTAAGGCTAGTGTTTCAAGGAGAATCAGCCGTTTAATTCGGCCAGAAAGGCCTCGATCCGGACCAGCTCGCCCATCAACTTGTCAAACCCCTGCGGGTCGAGACTCTGCGCGCCGTCACAGAGCGCCTTCTCCGGTTCGGGGTGCATCTCGACCATTAAACCATGCGCCCCGGCAACCAGGGCGGCACGCGCCATTACCGGCACCAGGGGGCGCTTGCCGGTAGCGTGACTCGGATCGACGATGATCGGCAAATGACTCAGGCTGCGGATCAGCGGGACCACCGACAGATCGAGGGTGTTGCGCGTCGCCTTTTCGAAGGTGCGGATCCCCCGTTCACACAGAACCACCTGGCTGTTCCCCTCGGCAACAATGTACTCGGCCGCCGCCAGAAACTCTTCGATGGTCGCGCTCATGCCGCGCTTCAAGAGCACCGGATGATCCCGCTTGCCGACCTCCTTGAGCAGATCGAAGTTCTGCATATTACGGGCGCCGATTTGGAGCATATCAGCATGTTCGCAAATCACATCAAGCTGTTCAATCCGCATCACTTCGGTCACCACCGGCAGCCCGACGGCCCGCCCCGCGTCACGCAGAAACTTGAGCCCTTCGACACCCAAACCTTGAAAGCTGTGGGGCCCGGTACGCGGCTTGAAGGCCCCGCCGCGCAGGATATGGCCACCAGCCGCCTTAACCTGCCGCGCCGCGGTATGCATCTGTTCTTCGGTCTCAACGGAGCAGGGCCCGGCCATCATCACCATCTTCTGGCCATCGCCAATTTTAACCCCAGCCACATCAACTACCGTCCCCTGGGGATGGAAATCGCGCGAGACCAGTTTGTAAGGCTTGCTGACATGAATCACCTCGCGCACGCCGGGCAGTTCGCGGATCGCCGAGTCCTCAACATAGCCCTGATTATCGAGCACCCCGATGGCGGTCCGCATGCTGCCGGGGATCGGCTCGGCGCGCAGCCCCATCGCTTCAACGATTTTCTTGACCGCCAGAATCTGTGCGTCAGTCGCATGATGGTGCATGACAATAAGCATAATTTTTCTCCTGAAAAATTTGTTCGAGGTTCGAAGTCAAAAAAATAACTTCGAACGTCGAACCACGCACGACGAACATGTTTAACACGCTGGTAACTTGCCGCGCTCACGCAGGTAACCAGCGAGGCGCTGCAAAGCTTCATCAATCTGCTCCTGGGGGCTCGAATAGGAGAAGCGCAGAAACCCTTCAGCCCCCGCTCCAAAATCGATACCTGGGGTCAACGCCACCCCGGTTTTATCCAGAATATCGAGCGCCAAGCGCATCGAATCGCCATCGATATGCCGGGCGTCGGCCAGGACATAGAAGGCCCCTTGCGGCATAAAGGGGATACCGAAACCCATCTCGCGCAACTGACGGACCAGTTGCCGGCGCCGCAGGTCATAGAGACTCCGCATCCGATCGACATCCGCAGCGCAATGTCGCAGAGCAGCCAAGCCACCGATCTGCACAAAGTGGTTGGCACAGATCATAAAATTTTGATGCAGCGCCTGCAGCGGCCGCACACAACTTAGCGGCGAAATCAGGAAGCCGAGCCGCCAGCCGGTCATGGCGTAGGACTTGGAAAAGCCGCCGAGGACAAAGGCGTCCCTGGTGTACTCAAGGATCGAGTGTTCATCCCCCTCGTAGGTCAAGCCATGATAGATCTCATCGGAGATAATCGGAATGGGCAACTGTGCCAAGGCCTTGAGTTCAACACCACTGAGTATCGACCC
>JBDNGT010000236.1:0-6920 GCA_041689145.1 Geopsychrobacter sp.
ATATTGAGGCAATTGAATAAATCAGTCCAGCTAACGTTAGATATGCCACAACCTCAATTAAATTGAGGTTGTCCAATGAAACCCAATACGTTAGTGACAAGAATATTATGACTAGCGCAATCAAATACAGCAGTTTCGAGCAATTTATGGAAACCCAAAGTAGCTTCAGTTTTGTGTGCACCGAAAAATAGATAAGCCCTTGCGTAAGAATTGACGAAAAAACCCAATAATTCATTAAGCCAACAACCCCAATGTCAATAAAAAGGGAGAGTGGCAACAATAGAATGATAACGACTGTATGCGTCCAGATTGACCACGCAGCCATATATTCATTATGTGTTGCTTGTAAGAGATACCAGAAAGGGACATTCAATAGTGTCACCACCTGCCAAATCGCTAATATCTGAGTGACAGCGGGCAATAACACTGGATAATCTCCTAACCACAAAATAAATAAAGGGTTTACAGCACCGACAAGCAGCCCCAGTAGCAACCCTCCAATAGGCAACAATACATACAGCGAAATTTGAATTAGTTCTACGATTTTTGCTGATTTCCCATTCTTATAGAGTGAGGAGAATGAGGGATATAACACAGAGAAGCCTGTAGCAATTACATCTCGGACTGTTTGAGAAATGCGAATTGCGATATCGAAAATAGCCGCGGCTTGAAGGCCAGCCACAGATGCAATAACAAGGCGAAATATAGGCCCGCGAACCAACAGACCCACCGAACAGCTGTACAAATACCATCCGCGACGGACTAGGGAAAAGAAACGCTGCATACTCACCATTTTTCTCTGGGCTGCAGTTGCTAGAAACCAATCCTGATGATTTCGCGCAATGCGACCCCTTAACACTGAAAAACTTGCGAGACTTGATACGAGAGTCCCTATAGCAAAACCTTCTATTGGGCGATCATAAATAGCACCGACTATAGCAAAAATGTAAGTTAACACAGGAGAAAGGGCAGCTATTATCTGAACGAAATAATTGTCATGCCTAGCAATCAATATTGCGGAGTCTAGTTTTGTTAGCAACTGGATAACAGAAGCACCGAGTAACAGAAATACGGAAAACTTAAGAGCTTCAAGGGAATAGATATTTTTTACAGACTGCAGCAGGAAATCACCTCCCAAAAAGAAAGCAAAAAACAGTATTAACAGTACAATTATGTAAGCTCGCTGAGCCGTCAGATAATCTGAATGAACGTCTTCTAAAAACTTAGCTCGATCTAATCCAGACTCTCTTATAAGGAGCTGACTAAACCAAATATCACTTACACTTACAAAAGAGACTATCGACGCAGTCAGGGACCAGAGACCAACCACCTCAATACCCGCTCTTGAAATAATAAGCGGATAGAGAATAATATAGGACAAAGTGGGGACTAAATACTTAGCAGGACCGATGAGCACCGAAAGGAGATTATCCCGATGCATGTTATTGTCTATTTTCTCTTCCTTCGCATCCGACATAGCTGGTTTATTTTGAGCAATGCAAGATAGGTCGCTGTCTTTCGCTTTTTCCAATTAGTTCTATTTCATTGAAGCCCATTTCTCGGAATCGACTGGTCTCGATTTCAGCACTATCATGGCCTTCAAAAATCACCTCTTTAAAACTTCCCAAAAACCTCATTAACCGATCTTTATCCTCCACCCAATTAAGTACATTGAGTGCAAATACCAAATCTGGCTTAGCTTTTTTGAGATCAGTCTCCCAGTCGCTAGGGGAATCAAAATCTTGTTGCATATATTCTGGTTTAACACCTAATGCTGAGGATACCAATTTCGCGGATTCCAATATATCTTCATCTATATCAACACCCATCGCATATGACGCTTTCTTTTCCAACAGCAAGAAACTGGACAACAAAGACATATTACAACCCAGTTCCAGTATTCGCTTATCACTGTAATCGCTTATCGTTTGGAGAACGGCCCATCTATCTTCCCAAGAACGTTCCCCAGGAAATCTATAACCATCAAAATTTAGTGAGTAATATGCAACCTTCACTCCCGGAGAAGAGGCATCAGAAGTTTGCGCAATCTTCCATGCGCTTAACATCAACTCTGATTCAAAGGACGCCCCTTTAGAAAGGGCCGGTAGTTTATCATCAACATCGGTTCCTTTAATTTTCCGAACACCTCTTATTACTGATGAGGGAAGAATACCTTTGAGGTAACTTTTCATTATTGTCATCAATGATCCATGCACTTTTGCACCACCTAATTCGACACCTAAAAAAGATCTAACTATTCCTGTTACAAAACTAACATGAGTAGCCTGATCAAAATCAATCAAAGCAACCTTGCCTGACTCACTCAACAATATATTTTCAAACTTAATATCATTGTGACTAATTCCTCGCGCAGAAAGCTCAAGAAGTATTTTGCTTAGCTTAGAGGTAACAACTAGCAACCGAAATAGTCCAATCTTTTCTATACAGCTTCCGTCAATCCTCTTAAGTACAACGCATTCATAGTCTTTATGGTCTATAAAATCTACCACTTCAGGTATACCTTTTATACCTTCACATAATGTGAGAATTCGAAATTCACCTTCGAGATCTTGAGCTCGAAGACCACTCGTGCTTTCATATTCTCTCAAAACAAACTTATATATATGCGTCTTATTGGCGTAGACTCTTCTTCCAGGATCACTGCTGCTCCACAATAATTTGGATTTACTCTCCTTAAACTCACCAAGAACCTCTGACCATTTAGAGTCAATATCTGCTAATGATTGGGATACATACATGGTAAAAAATCTTCGAGACCCGAATCAGGAATATCCTACCACAACAATCTAGAGAGGTACCCCATCCCTGTTTGACGAACACCTAAATTTGAGCTATTGCAAACCCTTGGTTTTTGATCAGCTTTCAGTTTCTCATTAGTAGATCACTCTCAGGTGTGTATGATACTGGATACTCACTAAAGACAAATCCGAAAAAATGCCATTTCTATCAATTATCACAATACATAAAAACGATGTTGACAGTTTGCAAACCACTTTGGAATCTGTGTTAAGCATTGTTTCTAAAAGTGAAGTGGAGTGGATAGTGATCGATGGTGGGTCAGAGCTGCGGGACACCAAAGAAATTCAGTTCATGGACAATGTACGAAAATTCGCAAAGCAATTTGTATCAGAACCCGACCAAGGTATCTACGATGCCATGAATAAGGGAACAAGATTTGCATCAGGCGACTATATTTTATTTCTTAATGCTGGTGACGAATTACATGCAAGTTTTAAGCTATCTGAGTTGATTGAAATAGGCAATTATTCGCAACCCGATATGTTCTGGGGGCTCTGCCAAGAAAAATACGAATCAGGTGCTATTGTCCAAGTAAAAACCAGACCTAAATTTTTCGCTTGGTACGGCATGCCCGTGTGTCACCAAGCCACTTTCTACCATCGCCAATCTCTCGGTGTAGATCCATATGACGTGACCTTCAAAATTGCCGCCGACTATGACCTTCTTTGCAGGTTTCTTAGGAAGGATTCTCAAATTTACTATTTAAACAGTGTCGTGTCAGTGTTTCATCGGGGAGGAGTGAGTGAAACTCAATTTGATTTGGCCTTAGCTGAAGAAAATAGAGTCCGGCTAAAGTATTACCCAATGCCTAGCTTTTTGGGGAGTGTTATCAAAAATTTTCGTTTAGCTAACTCAAAGCTGGCCAAAATATCATGGTTTAGGCAAATCTGGCGAAAATGGATATAAACATTAAAATCTGTATGATCGTTCATCAATTTCCACCGGACTCCGGAGTTTCAGCATATCGAATGAACCTCAGAGCAAACTTCCTTCGCTCGCAAGGTTTTCAGGTAGATGTTTTTGCACCAGGGGCAAGAGACGCCAATGAAACCCTGGAGAATGGCGTTAATTTGCACCGAGTAAAGGCGATGATGTCAAACGGGGCGGAAGATTTAGATTACACTCAAAATCCAGCTTCAAATGGTAAATCTATTGCAGACAACATTTCGCCATTGCGTGGGTTCCTTCGTTGGCTACCACCATTAATAAAGCACCTGCGTCAATTTAATGGGGATGATACAATCATATACTCCTACAACAACCCAGTTTCACTTCATCTGGCAGCGCTAATAGTTCGTAAAAAGTTCAAATCGTGGGTTTGCGAATTCCGCGACCCTATAGCTGGTTACGAATATTCACAAAGAGGTGTACTTGGACGTTTAACTGATGGCTGGCTGCAGAATCAGATTCTTAAGCATGCCAATGTGATCTGTATGCGCGCCGGCATCCAAGCAACGCCAAAAGACTATCCCACTGCCAAAGGAAAAGTTGTACAGCTTCCAGATTACGGCATATACCTAGATGATTTTGCAGCGTTTGGAGTCAAAACTAAAGTTAACGAACCTATTGTCGGAGTATTCGCAGGAACGGTTTTTGATGATATATCTTTTGGACCTCTTTCCAACGCCACCAATACGTTTTGTAATGAATTTAAAAAAACCCGTATCCACACCTATGGCCCAAACCATAAGCAATACTTACAATACGAAAACATAGAGTATCGTGGATCAATTAAATTTCAGGACTTGATTGAAGTGTATGAAACGTCAGACTTCATGATCATATTTGATGAGTCGAACAGCGAGAGCAGTCTAGGTTCAGGATTTATTCCTTCAAAATTATCAGAACTAATCGCGACTTGTCGCCCCATTCTTTTTATAGGTAATATAAAATCAAGAACTGCAGGCATTATTGCGAGCCTTAATATCGGTGTTTGTGTCAAGAACAACCCGCAATCTATCTGTTCAGCGCTCACGAACATAGTGGAAGGAATAGAAAAAGGGGCGTTTGATCTTAAAATGAACAGCCAAAAACTAACGTTGATTGATGCAAATGCCTCTGAACAATCATTCGCAGAAATTTTGTCATCATTTCATGAAAATTGATTTGATGGAATCGCTAAAACAAATATCTTATTGGTATAAATAATGTTTGAGCGCACCAAGGTATTTGGTGTTGAAACAGTATTGGTTGACTCCAGAAACTTTTCTGCATTCTCATCAGAAATTTCAATGTTAAAAGGCCAATCAGTGTATTTTTGCAATGTCCATATGATAATGCTTGCAAATGAAGATTCTCAATTGGCAAACGCCATGAAATCAGCTGACATTATTTTTGCGGACGGCGTTCCTATTGCATGGCTACAACGAAAATTGACCGGTAAACCGGCACAAGTGGTACGTGGATATGAAATGATGTTGGCCGTTTGTCATCGAGCCGCCAAATCAGGGGAGAATGTTGGCTTCATCGGTTCGACTGAATGTGTTATGGATGGTCTAGTCAAAAACTTGTGTGGGCAGTTTAAAGGATTAAAGGTCACGTACAGATATTGCCCGCCATTTATGAAGGACAGAATTACATCTACATTTGGGGAGCTTCAGGAAATTAAAAATGCGGAAGTTAAATGGCTATTTGTAGGTTTAGGCTGCCCAAAACAAGAAAAATGGATATCGCAATACAAGCAAGAACTTGACTGCAATATTCTCGGTGTCGGCGCCGCGTTTGATTGGTTGTCAGGAACTGTGAAAAAACCGCCTGACTGGATGGAGAAATATGCGCTCGCGTGGCTTTATCGACTATTCCAGAGTCCAGGCAAGATGTGGCATCGTTATCTGAAGTTCAACACCGAATTTATCATCAAGGCATTGCCGCTTTTACTTCAACGCAAATGAAAAACCTCCAAATACAGCTAGTCATCCTCATAGCGTTCTTGCTTGCGTTTTTCGTGCGCTTTGATGATCTTAAGTTGGGCAACAACTATATAATTGCGCTTCTTTCAGGTTTGCTGATTTCAGCCGTTATTATGCCAGCAACTGGCGCATTCCGGCGTGAGTTTCGATGGGCGTTTCTGCGAAAAATCAGGCGCTTGCTTGCGGGTTGGGCGCTCGTAGTTACTATCCTAATCGCTCTAGCTGCATCGTTTAAAGTAAGTGCGGATTTTTCACGTATATGGTGTGGTTATTGGGTCTTGTTTACCGGTGCGAGTTTGATAGTCAGCCAAATTATTGAACACGGTTGGCAAGTACACAGAAAAAATCATTTAAAGACTTTCCGTCGTGTTGTCTTGGTGGGTGGCGGACAACACGGCCGAGGCGTCGGAAAGCGCATTCTGAACGACCCTGATGGAGCTATTCAGTTATTGGCATTCTTTGGTACAGATTGGCCTGAAGAAAATGCCTTTCCTGTAGATCAGCTAGGTACATTTATCCAAGAAAATTCTGTCGATGAAGTGTGGGTTGCAGCACCGGGCGATGAACCCGATCTTTTAAAGACCGCTTTGAAATCGCTAAATGAGTTAGTTGTTGAAGTGATTGTTGTTCCCGACCTTCATCAATATCGATTATTGAATCAAAAAATGATCGAATGGGACGGCCTACCTGTTATCAGCCTTAGTGGTACGCCGATGACAGGCACCGAACAGCGGCTCAAAACAGTATTTGATCGGCTAGGTTCACTGTTCTTGATTACAATTCTATCGCCTGTATTTGTCGGTATGATAATCCTAGTTAGTTTCTCAGGCTCAGGCCCCATATTATTCCGCCAAAAACGTGCCGGAACTGGTGGTGAAGTCATCAACATTCTCAAGTTCCGTACCATGACTGAGCATAGCGGAGAGTTTTCACAGGCAACTGCTGCAGATAACCGCGTAACTCCAATCGGTCGAATACTTCGCAAGACCAGTCTTGATGAGCTACCACAACTTGTTAATGTGCTAAAAGGCGAAATGTCGCTGGTAGGGCCTAGACCTCACCCTATAGAACTAAACGATCAATTCATGGCCCGAATCCCACGTTACATGCTTAGACACAGAGTTAAACCTGGCATCACAGGATGGGCACAAGTAAACGGCTATCGAGGTATCACGGACACCGACGACAAGA
>JBDNGT010000237.1:0-4136 GCA_041689145.1 Geopsychrobacter sp.
ATGTTTTGTCCCCTATGACTTCGAAGTCTCGAAGCCGTGCTTTATGCAAGCTGATTCTTTGTACTCAATAATACAGAAAACCGTATCACGGACTGAATGTCGGATGTACAAACCGACATTCCATTTAGCCTGCGTAAGCTGAGAATCATACGAATACCGCATTGTTCCTGCCCTCCTCACCCGTAATCGCTGCCGGAGTAATATACTCGTTAGGCGACGCCGAAATTTGAAGAATCTCGAGCATCAATCCATGCTGACCCCATTGATCCAAAGATAAGCACCGACGAGGGACTAGATATTATGCATCTGTCACGCATTCGAATTGAAAATTTTCGTAACTTTTCGCTCTTCGATGTGAAGTTGTCCGGCAACGTCGTAGTTGTCGGAGAAAATCGAGTGGGAAAGAGCAATCTACTCTACGCGCTACGTCTTATACTTGATGCAAGCCTCCCGGATGCCGCCCGACAACTGAGCATTAGTGATTTCTGGGATGGCCTAGGATCACCGGGCGAAGAGGACAAAATCGCGGTAAGCATAGAGATCCAAAAATTTGATGGCGATCTTGACGTACTTGCCGTATTGACCGATTTTCGCCTGAATGACGACCCAGCTACAGTGAGGCTATCGCTCGAGTTTCGACCCAAGCCCGATTTGGACCACGCACCGGCAGCAGACGCAGACTACGAGTTCATCTGCTATGGCGGTGAAGACGAAGCAAGGCGGTTCGGCCATGACGTTCGCAAGAGAATTACACTTGATGTCCTCCCTGCATTGAGAGATGCCGAGGGAGACCTGCGGTCCTGGAGCAGATCGCCGCTTCGGCCGCTCGTCGAGATGGCAGTGCAATCGATTAGCACCGATGAGCTCTCGGCAATTGGCGATGCCATCGAAGCAGCCGCAGGCCAGCTTACCGAATTTGAGGACGTACAGAGCCTTGAGGAAAGCATTGCCGATCTTTTCCTTGAGATGGGCGGCGAAAGTCAGAACGTCAACCCGAAACTTGGCCTCAGTCCGACCGATACGTCCCGGCTTCACCGGAACATCCAACTTCTTATCGACAACGGGCTCCGGGGAATCAGTGACGCCAGTCTCGGCTCCGCCAATCTGGTCTTTCTCACACTCAAAACACTAGAGCTTAGGCAGCTTATAGAAGACAACAATCGGGATCATACATTTCTGGCTATCGAAGAACCTGAGGCTCATCTTCACCCCCATTTGCAGCGTTCCGTCTACAGGCACCTGTTCGAGAGTGTTGAAGAAGATAGTCCCTTGTCGGTATTCCTCACAAGCCATTCACCCCATATCGCGAGCGTTGCGCCACTGCGTTCTCTTGTGTTGCTGAGAGAGACAGAAGCGGGTGGCACCACGGGCAAGTCCACTTCGTCTATTCCGTTAGAAGACAATGATGTCGATGACTTGCAGCGTTATCTGGACGTTAATCGGGCGGAAATACTCTTCTCACGCGGAGTCATTCTGGTAGAGGGCGATGCTGAACGATTTCTCATTCCCGTCTTCGCGCAAACAATGGAGCATAATCTAGACAAACTGGGGATCAGCGTTTGCTCGGTGTCGGGAACGAATTTCAAACCATACGCGAAATTCCTGACAGGACTCGGGATACCGTTCTCTATCGTTACAGACTGGGACCCAAAAGAAAACGGAAACCCCCTAGGCCGCAACCGTGCAAGGAGTCTCATCAGAACGATTGAAGAAGTCCGTACCGGAGAGGTTTCTGAAGAAATCGAAGGAATCCTGACGAACGAGGACGACGAAGAGCTACTCGTATTATCCGAGGAATACGGTATATTCCTCAATGACCATACGTTGGAAATTGATCTGTTCAAAGACGGATATGAAGAATACATTGCAGCAACCCTTCATGAGCACGGCTTTGGTCCACAAAGAACGACGAATATCAATGCCTGGACAGGGGACACTGAGCAACTTCAAGTCAAACGTTACCTATCCTACATTGAAGAAATCGGCAAGGGTCGCTTCGCGCAAAGATTAGCTCCACGATTGGAAGGCGTGAAGGAGCCAAGTTACATTGGTGCAGCAATAAGTTTCGTGGCTGATCGTGTCTGAGGCGGCGCTCTACCTCAAGGCAGCGGAAGATTTCCGAGACAATCCGGGGCAGCTTGGCGCATATGAATCGACGGGCCATTGTGTCGTTCTGGCTGGCCCTGGTAGTGGAAAGACCAAGATACTGACAGTCAAACTCGCAAGGATGCTTGCCGAAGATGTTCATGATCCCAGGGGCGTTGCCTGCATTACATACAACAACGAATGTGCCCGGGAACTCGAAAACCGGCTTGCCTCCCTTGGAGTGCAACCAAAATCCCGCGTATTCATCGGTACTGTGCACTCGTTTTCATTGACGCAGATTGTCCTTCCTTATGCCAAGCCCGCGGGATTGCATATCCCAGAAAACTTCAAGGTTGCGAGCGTGCGGCAACAAGAGGTCGCATTACAGCGTGCCTACGATCAGTCGATTGGAGGTCGGGACAATCCACTCAAGCGGTGGAAACTGCCGATGAGTAACTACCGGAAATCAATTCTTGATCGAGAAAGCGACGAATGGGGAACGCAAAACCCGGCACTCGCCCGACTTGTAGAAGCCTATGAAGCCGAACTGCGGCGCAACCACCTGATCGATTTTGATGACATGCCACTATTGGCGCTGCGGGCGCTGACTAAACACGAATGGCTTCGGGATGCAATCCTGGCCAAATTTCCGGTTCTGGCTGTCGATGAATACCAGGATCTTGGACATGCTTTGCACAGAATGGTGCTCGGGCTCTGTTTCAGGACAGGAATACGGCTACTAGCCGTCGGCGACGCCGACCAATCCATCTATGGCTTTACTGGCGCCAATCCGGAATGGTTGCAGCGCCTTTCGACGAGGCAAGATGTCCAAACGCTGAGATTGCCCTTCAACTATCGCTGCGGATCACAGATCGTTGCCGCGTCCGAGTTCGCTCTTGGAGAGGATCGCGGCTATCAGGCTCCTGAGGGCGCAGCGGAAGGAACGATTTATTTCCATCCTTTGCTGCGGGACCATGCTGCGCAAGCAAACCACTTGTTCACGAGCATTTTACCTGACGTCATGAACCGCGACCCGAACCTAACTCTTGGACAAATTGCAGTTCTTTATCAAAAGGCCGAGATCGGTAACGATGTTGCTGAGGCGGCCACGGCAGCAGGTATCGAAACGGTCCGCACGGACGGCAACGCAATGTATCCACGGAGCAGTAGGATTATTCGCTGGCTGGAGCTGTGTACAATCTGGTCTTGCGGCGGATGGAGAACAGGCGAGCCGCGCTTTTCACGCATAACCGCCGACGCAATGCGCTTACTTTCAGACGTTCTTGTTTCGGATGATGACAAGATATGTTTTCAGAAATCACTGATCAGATTTCTCTGGAATCGACGAGATCCCAACGAAAGCCTCTACAACTGGATCAGCGCATTTAAGACAGAGTTTTTGGACGATCTGTTGAACGCGAGTATTCAACTTGCCGATGAATCAGATATTCTGGACGCATTTATTCAAAAGCTTGCTCAGGGTGGACCAGCAGAGGGTATGACTTTGGCCCAGTTTTCAGGGCAGGGTCAGGGAACAGATCAAATTACTTTGAGCACCTTGCACAGTTCAAAAGGAAGAGAATTTCGCGTTGTATTCCTATTCGGAATGGACCAGGGAGTAATACCTTGGAACAATATTGGTGACGCTCAATTAAGAGAGTTTCGTCGACTTTTTTATGTCGGCTTCACGCGAGCTGAAGAAGAGCTACATATCATGTATTCGAAGCAAAGACCGTCACAGTTCGTCGAGGAAGTCGCCGAGAGACTCGGGGTCACATAAACGAAGGAGAGCTGACCACGACACACGCATCGATCCCTTGAATGCTCAGGACACCTTCTCTGAACTTCCCGTGTTCTTGTGTTGACCGCGTATGGTCCCACAAAAAACACACAAGACGCGCATACTTGAGGGGTTTAGGGTCAGGTCTTGCAATCCAACATTACTGATTGCCCGCTACTACATATCTGGAGAAACCAGGGTCGAGAAACCGGGGTCGGACTGAAATAAAAATCCCAACGTCAGCGCCTCAACCCAACCCCGCAACCACAAT
>JBDNGT010000238.1:0-2527 GCA_041689145.1 Geopsychrobacter sp.
AACCACTGGATCATATCGAAAACATCGGCAACCTCTTCCAGTGCTTCTCTGCTGGGAGAGGGTTCAGTCTCCTCTAACACCAATACTGCCTGATTATTCATGATGATCCCTTTCACTAGACGAGAATAAAATATTTCGACTTTATGGTCAAGATTTACAGTAAGGATAAGAGCAGCTTCAATCACTGGTATCTTACCACCGATATCGTCTCTGGACTACAGGAGAACCGAATAATTATTAACTTCTATTTCTTAAAAACGCTGAATTTCAATGCCAGATCCCGCGTGCCAATCTCTATGGCCCCATATTTCAAGGCTAATTGTTTTTTGGACTGGCAGACATCATAGTGAGGTGCCCGAATCGGATGTTCCTGCCTCCATTTGAGATTAAGACCAATCTTTTCAGCCATCCTGTCTAGCTCTGCGTCTGAGTCCGCCATCATGTGACACCTCTTCATTCCTCGAAAAATCCCGTTGTAGTCATCAACAAAAACCGCCATGCCACACTCCTTTTGGTTGTGCCTCATACCCTTATTTGGATCGTCTGGAGCCAACAAGAAGAGCATAAAATATTTTCACGAAAGTCTTGATTTATTCTTTATTCATTGTTATCTTGTATCCAATAACAGAAACAAAAGCAAGGAGCAGGGACATGGAAGACGCTACTTACACCGAACACAGCAAGGAAGAGGCCGAGAGAATGGGGGCTTTTGAGGATGACTCTATGACTGAGGCTGAAGCCGCCGAAAGTTTTGTCGGTCTGACCGAAGACGGGTCTGTCTCTAACGAGGTGGAGAAATAGTTGTGGCAAAAAAGAAGTTCGCCAAAACCAAAAAACCTAACTGGAGTGATCAGGTCGCAGAATTCCTGATCCAACAGATTAAGGATGGAACGGCCCCCTGGATGAAACCTTGGGCTCCGGGCGAAGGTGGACTTCCTTTAAATCCTGTTACGAATAAACCTTACAGAGGGATGAACGCTATTTGGCTCATGATGCAAGAGCGCTCTGACCATCGGTGGATGACTTATAAGCAAGCCGACTCGATTGGTGCTCAGGTTCGTAAAGGTGAGAAGTCAACCTTTATCACTTACTGGAAGACCCACGAAGAAAAGACCATCACAAACCCTGCCGGTGAAAAAATCAAAGAAAGGGACGATCTTGATCGCCCCAGAAGCTTTTCCGCATGTGTTTTTAATGGTGAGCAAGTTGATGGTCTCCCGGAACTGGCCCCAAAAAAAGTTGTTGAGTGGGAAGCGCATCGTCTTGCTGAGGCGATCCTTACCGGTTCTGGCGCGGACATTCGCCACGCCTCGCAAAATCGTGCTTGTTACTCCCCCCAGCGGGATAGCATCACCCTCCCGATGCGGGAGCAGTTTGGTACGGCGAGTGATTATTACAGCACGGCTCTTCATGAACTCTCACATTGGACAGGTCATGAGTCGCGCTTAAATCGCAACCTTGAGAATGAATTCGGCTCAACGGAATACGCGAGAGAAGAACTTCGCGCCGAGATTGCGTCCATGCTCATCGGCCGAGATATCGGAATAGGATATCAACCTCAACAAACTGCCGCTTATGCAAAAAGTTGGATAGAGGCTCTTCATTCAGACCACATGGAAATCCACAGGGCAACCAGGGACGCTTCAAAAATACAGAGTTACGTTCTTGAGTTCGGAAAGAGTTTAGATCTTAAGGAGGGCGAGTCTGCCTCCGAAGGAAAACCAGAAGATTCATCATCAATTATTGCAGAACATAGCTCCACAGCAAAAGGAGATCACAAAATGAGATTTTTACAGACCGCATCATCGTCATTCAAACCCACTCTTGAGCAAATCCTTTTTGAGCAAAAACATCCACGCGCAGCTCAAGCACGAAAAGAATCGGCCAAGCAGATTGTCGAGCAGATCCTTAATATGGTCGAGGTCGGGCCCTATCCTTGGGGTGGTGTTCCGATGGGTTCCTCTGGGGCGATCAATGCCGTCACGGGAAAGCCTTTTACGGGCGCATCTCAGTGGGCTCTCCTTTTTCACATGAACAAGGAAGTCCTCAGCGATCCGCGCTTTGTGATGAACCGAGATTTGACTGGCTCGAACGGTTTGAGCCTGACTAAAAATGCTCAGCCGGTCGTGCTATCTACTCCTAGCCTAGCAGCTCCTCGCGCATCTGCGGAAGCATTGCTGGAGGCTTCGACTGGGACCGACCATAAAGTTTTGGTCGACCAACCCCGTCATGCCTATCACGCTTCTGTCGTAACTGGAGCTGAGAACCTTCCGGTTCCTGCTGTCCTCGATTACAAAGCGGCCATTGATAATTTGATTGCCGCCAGTGGCGCAAAGGTTGTGGTTGGGGATTTTCCCGAACCTCGGTTCTCGGGAGTCTTTGATGAAATTCGTCTCCCTGAAAACGCCACTTCTAACGAAGAGCATTACGCAAATTTGATGAACGTCTGGTGTCAGTGGGTTTCAGCGCCAAACAGAGAGCAGGGCCGGCTGGCAGAGGTTTGGACGGACGCCGGGGTTCCGGCTTA
>JBDNGT010000239.1:0-3777 GCA_041689145.1 Geopsychrobacter sp.
GTGAACAAAAGTACAGGTGAGGATACTTTTACAAAAGTGAAGCCGCAGTGGTGAAGGTGGCAGCCATCGTCAAAAAAAGCGAGGGTTTTGCATGGGGGAGATAACCCACAACTCCTTGCGCCGGTACGATGCACCAAAGGAGGATGAACCTACACCGCACCGGCTGAATCCTTTTAGCCGTGCTTTGTGTTTCATACTGTCACCTCCAATTTGTTTGTATCGATCAACTGCTTAAAGCCGTTTGTATCCACCAGCCGGCCGTACTCGTTCGGCTCAAGCGTCACGGTTTCGCCTGTCCATGCGCTCAACAGTGCCCCTGTTGGTCTTTGATGCTTAGGCCTTGGCTTGAGCAGTAGGATTTTTATGTTCTTTTACGGGTGCGCCCACAGGTTGTGGGCCGACTGGCTGGGCGGCCCCTCGCGCGAAATAAAGCTTGGTGGCATCCTTCCACACATCAGTCACAGACCGCGCACGCACGCGCGAAATAAAGCTCACAAGTACAAGCCGCTGATTCTCAACTGGTTCAAGGCCAAAGGCGCGATTCCAAGCGGTGCTGTCGAGGGTATGAACCTGAAGGCAAAACTCACTATGAGAAAAGCCTATGGTTTCAGAACCCTGAAATGCCTGCAAATCGCCTTATATCATGAACTTGGCAAGTTGCCGGAACCTGATTATCTCCACAGATTCTGCTGACGAGCCCAGAAAGGAGGGAGAATGGAGATGCTAACCGAGTTGTGGGGATTGTCCCTGAATCAGACAATTCTCCTCGTCGCCGCCATATTCGTGGTGGTCGACTTCTTCATGCCGACGGACGTACCAACGCACATCGCATATGTGTTGCTGTGCCTGTTGGTTGCCGTCAACATTCATGCGCACATCCTAATCAAGATCCTTGCAGGACTCCTGACTTGGTTCGCATTGATCGCGTTTCACTACTGCTTCTGGCGTGCCACCGTGCAAAGAGTCGTGAACTCGTTCATTGCACCAGACCGGTACTGGTCTGGTGCAGACGGGACCGTTGGAAGCCAAGGAAGCATTCGAGAAGTTGATGGAGGGAAAATGGCCAAAGTTCACGGTGACCTGTGGCCATGTCATGGAGGCGAAAGTCTGACCGACGGGACTCCCGTGACGGTAGTCTCCACAAAAGACGGAATACTTATTGTAAAAGAAGAAAGGAAGAGTTGATATGCCATTGATCTACACAGTCCCTCAGTCGCATTGCGTAATCCTCGAAAGGTTGGGAAAATTCTCCCGGATACAACAGCAAGGGATGCGCTTCCGCATCCCGATCCTGGAACAGCCCCGCCGCATTGACACGTGGGGTGGCGCAGCCAACAAGAACGGGTTCTTGATTGAACTCACAGAGCAACAGACAGACACGCCACCTCGGGGATGTCATACCAAAGACAATGTGCCAGTCACGGCCAACGCAAGTGTCTACTGGCGAATCATTGACCCGCGACGTGCGCTGTACGAAGTGGACATCCTTCCGCACTCCGTTTCCGACATCGCTCTCAACGCATTGCGATCAAACATCGGAGCGCTTGATCTGGATGCCGTTCTGTCCGAACGAGCCCAACTCAACGAAGGAATCGCCGCGCAACTTTCCGAGACGGCCAAGAAGTGGGGCATCATCTTCACGCGCGTCGAGATTCAGGAACTGACAACAGACCAGTCCGTCGCTGCATCCATGGTAAAGCAGATGGATGCAGAGCGCAGCCGCCGTGCGGTTGTCACACAAGCCGAAGGACAGGCAGAGGCTGCGGTTACTGTCGCCCGCGCAGAAAAGGATGCTACAATCCTGCGAGCGGAGGGCGAAGCCATCGCCACGGCGAAGATCGCCGAGGCGGAGTCCTTCTATCTCAAACAGCTCAAGGAGCAGGTTGGCGAGGCAGAAGCGGCACGAATCGTTATTGCGCAAAAGTATCTATCTGGATTTGAGGCAATAAGCAAAAACGCAAGCGATAAGGTATTCCTGCCAAATTCATTCCAGGGCCTGTTCTCTGTCGGAACAGAAAAATCGCAGTCATAGGAGGGGCACTGTGAGCAATATCCTATTTGACTGCCCTCTATGCGGGGGGGGGGATATTGAGAACTTTTAGTGATTACCAGCGGAAAGAACGGAACCACCCTCGCGCGTGGGAAATACATGATCGTGTATTTTTGTGTATTTTTTTTGAGATCCACCCCCTACGCGCAGGTGGGTGGTTTTGAGGGGTAAACATCTTGCCCCCTTCCCATCACACCACACACACCATAAAAGCCTGATTCAAAGGCTTATATCCCCACATGGGTTGATATTAAACCATCTCTTCTGGCGTGTCTCGGGTTCTAAACGGATATAGCGGGCAAGTGGCGCGGTGCATCTTCCTTATTCCAAATTTAAAGGCATTAAAAAGATTTCCCCGATGAGTGGTAAGGCTCGAAGCCTTTTCGTTCAATGTAGGCGGTCTCAGGGCGTCCATCCCCCGAATAAAAATAAAACACCTATTATAAAAGGTATTTGGTTTTATTTAAAACACTATACCTTTTATGGAGGGTATTATGAAAACTCGGAACTGCCCCCTACGCGCGCGGGCAATATCTGGGGCACATTCTGCCCTAAACGATATCGCGCCATGATGTGAACCGCCCACGCGCGCGGGCAATATCCGTTTAAAGAATCGTGCTGTAGTCAAAAATAGCCTTACCCTGGGCGTTCAAGGCGATCAACCCGGCGGCTGCGTTGGCTCTGTCATCGTGTGCCCCAGGGGCATGGTTTACTGAATCGCGCCCTGCTCGGCTAGTCTTGCGTTCAAGTCCGATAAATTGTGTCAAAAGTTTACTATCGGGCGGCAATTCGACGCGTCCCGATGTAATTGCGGGCAGTGCGTCGAGATATAGCTCGCTGCGGGCTTTGGGGCTGTAGTCAATGGTGATGCCGTGTTTCTTGAACTCATCGGCGGGCCAGCTCCCGGCGTACTTATCTGAATGAACCTTCCTCACTGAATAAGATTTCAGAAGGCTGGAGTATTCCTCGGTTATTGCGGCTGGAACGCCTCGTTTAGCGCGTACCAGATCCACCACCAGGCGCTTGTCCTCCCGGTGTCCTATGCTGAGGGTGTATTCATCCTGTCCACCGCCTGCGGGATCAACGAACGCCACATACCTGTTACGGCTGTTATAGGGCAGTTCCAGCGGTTCGGCGCGGGTGACTGCTTCCACCACCTCTCGCACAATGAATGCCTCCAGGTCGCTGCGGAACTCGGCGCCGTATTCTGCCTTAGCTGATTCAGGGTCACGGTCATACGCTTGATCGATAACGCGCTGCGGTAAGGATGGATTCATTGTCTTGCTGGGTGCCTGGGCTACTAACACATGCGGATCATGGGAGCGGTAATAGCGCCGGTGTGCGTTCCAGAGCTCCCCACGCTTGCTGTAAGGGCTTGATAAAGCGATCAGCTTGCCTTCCAGTGTGGCCATAGCCGGGCGGATTGCGTTTAAGATCTCATAGTCTGGGTTTGCTGAATCTTCCGACCTCCAGAACGCCACCTCATCGGCAATGCAGCAGGCGACTGTATAGCCACGTACGGCGCGGAAAGAGGCGGTATGCACTTCAATTACAGTGCGGTTAGATAATTCTATTGCTTCTTTGTCCTCGCGTACGATCATGCGCTCAAGCATTGGGTTAGAATGCAGCAGGCCGGAAATGTAGCGGAACACCGCGCGCGCTTGCTTCCTGTCGGCTGCTAATACCATCACGGTTGCCACCTCGCCGGGTGCAAGGCGGTCTGTGTA
>JBDNGT010000240.1:0-3126 GCA_041689145.1 Geopsychrobacter sp.
GCCATCAGCATCAGGTTGGCACCGACCGAGAAATTGGTGCCCTGATTTCCGATGACCAGGCCGACCCCTTCACTCTCGGCGCGATTGACTGCCTTCTGGGTCATGGCGAGGATATCACCGCTGATCGCGTTCATCTTGGAATGGAATTCGAGACCGAAGACCCCATCACCCAAATCGTGCAGGCTGCAGTTGGAGTTTTTTTCGACCACACCCTGGACTTTTTTAAGGATCTGCAGGTCGATGACTCCGGCATCCTGAACGAGCGGTTGATAACTGCTGGAGCGAAAATCGAAGAATTCTTTGATTCCGGTTTGGTTGAAACGGTAGAAGCTGTCAATGCTGCGCAGTACTTCGGGGATGGCGACGCCCTCTTTGTCGCACCGTTTGACGAAGCTTTTGACACCGATGGCGTCGAACATCTCAAAGGGACCGATCTCCCAGTTGAATCCCCACTTCATGGCGTTATCGACATTAAACACATCGTCGGCGATCTCGGGGATGCGATTAACGGTGTAGATCAGGCTGTCGCGCAGGGTCCGCCAGGCGTAGTCGCTCCCCTTGTCGCCGCCGGCGACCATCATCGCGACCTTCTTGGCTGGATCATCAATCATCTTGACTGCTTGCACCGAGGCGAACTTCGGCTTTTCCGCGGGCTTGTAGTCGCCTGAGTTGTAGTCGTAATAGAAGATCAGCTTCTTGCCGCTGCTCTTATCCATTTTGTAGAAGCCCTGACGACTCTTGTTGCCGAGCAGTCCCTTTTCGACCATCTGCTGCATGAAAGCGGGGATCTTGAAAATATCGCGTTCTTCGTCATTCGGCAGAGATTCGTAGGAGTTGTTGGCGACATGCACCAGGGTATCGATACCGACCAGATCGGCGGTGCGGAAGGCCGCCGATTTAGGCCGCGCGGTGGCCGGACCGGCGATGCTGTCGACCTCTTCGACGGTCAGCCCCATCTCGAGCATATGCTCAAGTCCTTTGAAGATGGCGTAAACCCCGATCCGATTGGCGATGAAGTTGGCTGTGTCCTTAGCGTAGACCACCCCTTTGCCAAGCCGACGGCTGATAAAATCAGACATCCCCTTAACTACCTGCGGATCGGTTTGCGTGCAGGGCACGATCTCAAGCAGGCGCATGTAGCGCGGCGGGTTGAAGAAGTGGGTGACCAGGAAATTTTTCTGGACTTCCGGCGGCAGTACCGCGGCCATTTCGTTGACTGACAGACCACTGGTGTTGGTCGAAAGGATGGCTCCTGCGGCCAGATATGGCACCAGGCTGGTCAGCAAGCTCTTCTTGATCGTCATCTGCTCAATGACGACCTCGATTACCCAGTCGTACTCCCTGAGTTTGGACAGATCGTCACTGAGATTGCCGACCGCGATCTGCTGCAGATACTGCGGCAGGTAGAGGGGCGCGGGTTTGAGTTTCTTCAAGGCTTCGCGGCCGTCGGCAACGATGCGGTTGCGTACCTGCGGGCTCTCAAGGGTCAGCCCGGCGGCTTCTTCCTGGGGAGTCAGCTTATTCGGCACAATGTCGAGCAGTAGCACATCGAGCCCGGCATTGGCCAGGTGGGCTGCGATTGTGGCGCCCATGACGCCTGCGCCTAAAACGGCAACTTTATTGATCTGCCTCATGATTTTCCTCCGTTGTGGGTTGGTGCCGTGACGCTCTGGTCGTGGTAGAGACCTTCGATCTTGTCACGATATTTCTCATAGATGACCCTACGTTTCATCTTCAGGGTCGGGGTCAGTTCGCCGCCTTCGATGGAAAACTCACGCGGTAAAAGGACAAATTTTTTGATGGTCTCATAGGGGGGGAGATGTTTATTCACCTCTGCAACCCGTTCTTTATACAGCTCCATGGTGCGGCGGCTGCTGACCAGTTCGTTGGTATCGAGATAGGGCAGCTTTTCGGTCTTGGCGAACTCCAGCACCCGATCGATATTGGGCGTCAGAATCGCGACCAGGTAGGGTTTGCGATCGCCATAGACATAGGCCTGAGAAATGTACTTGTCGAGACGCAGTTCGTTCTCAACGGCCTGTGGTGCGATGTTTTTGCCACCTGAGGTGACGATGATCTCTTTCTTGCGATCGACAATAAAGATATAACCGTCCTCATCAATTTTTGCGATATCCCCGGTCTTGAACCAGCCATCTTCAAATGCCTCTGCCGTCGCAACGGGGTCTTCATAGTAACCGCTCATGATCTGCGGCCCCTTGAGCAGCAATTCGCCATCCTCGGCCAGTTTGGCTTCGGTCTCCTCTAACAGGGTGCCGACCGAGCCGAAGCGCACATGCCAGGGCGCGTTCAGCGTGATGGCCGGACTGGTTTCGGTCAGACCGTAGCCTTCGAAGGTCGGGATACCGATCGTCCACATGAATTCGTTGATCGATTTATCCAGCGGTGCACCGCCCGAGATGAAGTAGCGCAGATTGCCGCCGAAGCGTGCGCGGATCTTGCTGAAGACCAGACGGTCGAGAATCTTATGCTCAAGTTTAAGCAGGAAGCCTATCGGTTGGGGTTCAATAAAGCGGCGCATCATGTATTCACGGCCTCGGGTGACCGCACGGTGAAAGAGCCAACGCTTGAAGCGACTGGCTTGATGGACATTTTCGTAGATGCGCGAATGAATTTTTTCGAACAGGCGCGGCACGCTGACCATCACGCTGGGGCGGAAATCGAGGATATTTTCGATGACCTTATCGACACTCTCGGCAAAGGCGATATGACAACCGCAGAGCAGAGCGGCGTGGTAGCCAGCGGTGCGCTCCAAGACATGGCTTAAGGGGAGAAAACTAAGGAAAACCTCGGTCGGTTCGAGGCCTTCCAGTTTCTTGACTCCAGCAGTAGCGTTAAAGACCATATTGGATTGACTGAGCATCACCCCTTTGGGCGGCCCGGTGGTTCCCGAGGTGTAGATGACTGTGATCAGATCCTCAGGTCTGATCTGATCGATCCAGCCTTCGATCTCGATCTGTTCCTTGTCGGTCAGCGGATAGGAGACCTCGGAGAGTTGATAGAGGGAGTAAACCGGCAGTTCGCGCAGCCCGATAAAGCGTTCGTAGGAGATAACCAGATCCACATTGGGGATCTGGTCTTTAACGGCGATCAGCTTTTCGTATTGCA
>JBDNGT010000241.1:0-1247 GCA_041689145.1 Geopsychrobacter sp.
ATGCTCGGTATCCCCGATCAACTCAAACAGGTCTTTTTCAATCTGATCCAGAATGCAGCTCAGGCGATGTCAGCATGGAAAGACATGCAAAATCCACCGCAGATCGGCTTGACGCTTCAGAAGAAAAAGAAAATGATATCGGTCGAAATTTGCGATAACGGTCCCGGTATCGATATAGCAACGCAAAAGAGAATTTTTGAACCCTTCTTCTCAACCAAGGAGGTCGGTCAGGGGACCGGGCTTGGCTTGTCAGTCTCCTACTTCATCATCACTGAAAAGCATCGGGGCCAACTGAGAGTTACCAGTACACTGGGCGAAGGAACCTGCTTTCAAATCCTCCTGCCGCTGTCAACGCCGCTTGAATCAGGCAAGATCGGAACCGACTAAACCCGCATATCCGCGAGAGTTCCATCCTCGATGCGGGAAACGGCTGAACACAACTATTGACAGCCTGCCGCGAATCGTTCATCTTTTGCCCCAAACCTGATCCGGTTAATGCAAGCGGTGTCACCACGCGTAAGTACACAAGCAAAAAAGTATTGACACCTTTACTTAGGTAGCTCAATTACCGGCAACTTCTCATTTTCCATTTTTTCTTGAGGTCTGCTTAACCAATAAATACCCAATGGGAGCGTATTAGATGAGTCAAAACACCTCTGTCATCATTCAAACAAGCATGGGCGAAATCACGATCGAGCTGGATGTCGAAAATGCCCCGATCAGCAGCGCAAACTTTCTTGACTATGCGAATGACGGCTTTTTTGATGGGACGATCTGTCACCGTGTCATTCCCGGGTTCATGGTTCAAGCCGGTGGTTTTACTGCCGACATGACACAGAAACAGACCCGTGAGCAGATCAAGAACGAGGCCTCCAACGGACTAAAAAACTCGCGTGGGACTCTGGCGATGGCACGTACTCAGGTTATCGATAGTGCAACAAGCCAGTTCTTTATCAATCTGGTCGATAACACGTTCCTCGATCACAAAGGGCAAGCGGCAAACGCCTATGGCTACGCGGTCTTTGGCAAAGTAACCGCCGGAATGGACATTGTCGACGCCATTGCCAAAGTCGCAACCGGCAGCCAAGGCCCGCATCAGGATGTTCCGAAAGAACCTGTCGTGCTCGAAAAGGTCAGTGTCTGTAACTGATATTATTTTACAACCTTAAAATTTATCGGGCCGCCTCCTCACGAAGGCGGCCTTCTTTAACTGGATAGATAACAAAATGAAAACCGACGAGTCAACG
>JBDNGT010000242.1:0-1438 GCA_041689145.1 Geopsychrobacter sp.
AAACGGGATGTTGCCAAAAGCGAAGATATGTACCTGTTGCGCGAGACCGAAGAGAACTATGGCCCTGTTTTTGGGGTCAAAAATCGACCCATAGCACCAAAAAACATGCATTTATGGGATGTTTTGTCATGAAATACAGTGCCTTAGCTTGGTCCGACCCCGATTACCCCCGATTACCCCCGATTACCCCGATCACCCCCGATTCATAAGAAATTTAGAGTGCAAAAGAAAATGAGTGAGAGGAATCTTACTCACAAGAAATCAACAGATTTTGAGAGGGAACAGGTTTCTTCAGGTGTTGAAATAAAAACGAAACCTGACTATTCCAAATTATTATTCCCGATATAGACATCGATGTGTTTTTTTGTTGGTACGGAAATCAAGACACATGGGCTCGTGATCATTTGCGCATAAAATCTGCCTGGATCTGGTTCTTTTAGGGCAATGGATAATTTCATCTTTCCGTCTGTTATTTCAGCGTGCTCCGCTGACAACGATAAAGAATATCCAGTATTTGGTTTGCTTCCTAATGAAACCAGAAAGGCCTGATGAGTCTTGAAGTCAATTTCTTCAGGAATTTTTGGTCCCGGTTGTCCAAGAACAGATGAAGAAAAATGCAAAAAAGCATCCTTAAGTTCTTTTTGATTGCTGATGGGGATAATCCCAGCTTCGACGTTACAAGTTTGTGACTCAAAGATAGTCTTAACAGGTATCGTTCTGCTATTCAGGCAGCCGGTTAAACCAAAGATTACCACGGCCCACAACAAGCAAACCCTGAAAGTCTGCTGTAAATTAAAGCACCCCGCAGTATATCGCGAACAGCACAAGGCTTCGAGCCGTAAGGGATCTTCATGTGTTGGGATATATCCATGAGATTCGCCCACAGACACCTCAGTGCGCTGGGGGAATGCGTCACGATGGAGGGTAAGATTGCCCATGGCACTCCGGGGAGTGCCATGGGAGTTGGTTTC
The DNA here is from genome assembly GCA_041689145.1 of Geopsychrobacter sp. GTDB lineage: Bacteria > Desulfobacterota > Desulfuromonadia > Desulfuromonadales > Geopsychrobacteraceae > Geopsychrobacter. Next base: position 972 of record JBDNGT010000242.1, read on the forward strand.
GTTCCGCATGTTCACTACTGAACCGCCCCTTTCTTTATAGTTCTGCGTTGAAGTTTAATACCGTTTTGACGAATAGAATTCTCGCTGAAACTCATAGTTGAATTGGCGGCATTGCCGCCGATACCTGTCAAGATATCCACCACAAAATCCAGATTGCTTATGTTGGAATTGGTTACTTCAATCGATGATGCACTGCTGAGGAGAGGATAACTGCCGCAACTTTCACCCTGTTGGCAAAGCCATAAGTCGTTATCTATATCAGAGCCGCCAAGAATGTAATAGGTCCCGGGAGCAACATTACTGAATGTAAAGCTATGCTGTCCACTGCCGATTGATGTGGTATGTTCTTGGCCAACAAATTCACGGCTCTCATCCAGCAATAAAATCCAGGACGCACCGAGATCGCCAGCCGTTGATGAAGAGGAAACCACCAAAGTGACCTGAACCTGCACAGTATTTCCACTGCT
>JBDNGT010000243.1:0-4258 GCA_041689145.1 Geopsychrobacter sp.
ATCAGTACGAGAGCAGTGGTCGTAATAATTATGCAGCACGACAAACCGGCCAGCCTCAAACAAAGACTTAACCTTCGCCGCATCCTCGATGGCCCACTCATCTGGACCTTGTTGAGCCCGTTCAATCTGGGACATCGCAAAAGCATTTTGAAGTTCATTTTGCATAAAAACCTCCTTTTCCCTGATAAGTTATAGTACAATACGATGCCAACAGGATATCGAACATCACTGCCGACGCTTTGCCCTGATTCTCTCAACAGACTCACCGCTACAAGCTGATTTTGCGTGTTTCTGGTTGTTATGGTCGGCAACGGCTGTCGAATTGATGCGCCGGTAGCCCCTCCGAAGTGTTTGACGATAAAAGGAGCGGACTCCTGGCTTGACTTAGAAAGGTTTGGAATTCTCTGGACAAGGTAAGGCCTGTCATAGTTCAAAACAAAGAGATCTATACCCCTTGCAATGCGTTTCAGAGTGTTTTTGACTAAAGGTTTCTTCCGGTCAAAGATCGATTGGGCCGGTAAGGTGAAGTCGGCCACGTCCTTAGCGGTCGATTTGTAAGGTTTTAGGCTGGGACCCACCCCATGAGTCGGGGAAGGCCAAGATATTGCCTTACCATCCAACCTCGCGACAAGGAATAGCCTTTTCCGAGTTGTTGCTGCCCCAAAATCGTGTGCGCTCAACTCTTGATGCTCAATAACATAGCCAAGGGCCTCTAATTGGTGCTTACGTAAAAAGATCCAGGCCAACCCTCGGATGTTCTTTTCGAGCAAAGCGCCACCGGAGGCCCTTGAAAAATGCCGACAGTCTGGCGAAAAATGAGCTAATCCGACCGGTCGGCCCTCGCAGACCTCTCGCGGGTCGATATCGAAGATGCTGGAATTATAATGGCGCGTAGTCGGGTGGTTAACCAGGTGCATCGAGATCGCATCGGCGGAATGGTTGATCTCAATATCGACTGGACGGCCTATGCCCCGTTCGATCCCCGTGCTGGCACCACCACCATCGCAAAAATAATCAATAATTAACGGTCGATCAAAGTTCAGCGTAAACTGTGGATCAACCCGGAATTGTTTCTGTATTTTTTCGCTCCCTCCCCTGCTCCGTTGGTTTTACCGCTGGACCTCGATCATCCTTTTTTCCCTCCCCGGTTGCCGTTTTTTTTTTGTCGGTAAGTCCGTTTTTATGATAATTTTAATTTATAATGCAAAGCTCCATTGCAACACCCGTTGAAACAGTAAAAATAAAAAAAACGGGCTAACCATAACTGGCTAACCCGTTGATCATATTATGATTAGGGTCTTTTTCTATACAAAACTAAAAAAGGTGATTATCAAAAAGGTATCAAATCATCATCTTCGTAAGTGGGTTCCTCAAAATGGCTCTGTGGAGGAGCCGACTGTTGCGGTTGATTTTGCGCACCACCTTGCGGCGCGTAACCAGTTGGAGGCCCCCCGTAGCCACTATTCTGAGGCTTATTTGGTGCCGCCCTTTGAGGTTGGCTTGGTGCTGACGTTTGAGGTTGGCTTGGTGCTGACGTCCGGCCCTGATTGCCTTGATTGCCTTGATAATGACCGCCCTGACTATCACCTTGACCGCCATGACCTTCGCTCTTGCTGCCGAGCATGTGCATCTGGCTTCCCACGATTTCGGTAATATATTTCTTCGCACCGTCCTTATCATCGTAGCTACGGGTTTGGATCTTCCCTTCAAGATAAATCTGTTTCCCCTTATGGAGGTATTTTCCACAAATTTCTGCTAAAGATCCCCACACCACGACATTATGCCACTCGACCTTTTCCTGCCTATCTCCCGCCTTATCTTTGAACCGTTCTGTGGTCGCCATCGAGAAATTAGCCACCGCTGCCCCAGATGGGGTATAACGGAGGTCTACGTCCTTTCCAAGGTTGCCTATCAAGGTGACGCGATTAACTGACATGTGTTCTCCTTTGTGTGCTCTTATTTATGGTTGTTATCAACCCTTTAATTTCAGTAATTGTATTATAAAACGGATAAGCAGTTTGTGCTACCCGAAGACTAGACAAAAATGTGAAAAAAGAAGTTTAAGAACAAGCTCTCCGCAACTTTCTATCATCTCCCCCAAAGGCTAAGGCCTCGAATTTAAAGAAGAACACCACCCAACCCTACCAAGCGAGCACTGTATATTACAAGATTTTATAAAGTTTTATAAAGTGTTATAAATAAGCTTAAAACCAGATAAAACACTATAAGGCACTATAAAACACGGACAGACAAGACAAGGTGATAATTTGTACGGTATTAAATTATCATTATTTGCAATGCCAAATAAGGTAAAGTCTGACAAGGGAAGGCCGTACAGGATAAGGAAAAACCAAGTAAAATAAAGCCAAGCAGAATAATATAAGACAATCGATGGTACTGTTATGTTTTACGTGATAAGGTGTTGCTGTCTATTGCAATATAAGTGGTGATCTTGTAGTGTCTTAATTTGCCCTGTTTTATTGGGGATTACCATATAAGCCATGCTCAGGGATGGCCCAGAATGATAAAGCCTTACCTAGTAGGGCAATACAGACGAAAGGTTGACCAACGATGGCAAAGAAAAAGAAGATGAAAACGAGAGTTATTGGCTTATCGGTAGAAAAAGGTGGCGTTGCTAAAACCACGACAGCAGTTAATATCGCTGATATCCTTGCCTCAAATGGAAGAACAGTTCTTCTTGTTGATATGGATCACCAAGGGAATGCGGGAATATGCTTTGGTATTGAAGAAGAAGATGTTGTAGAAAAAAATATTTCTCAAGTTATCTCTGGAGAACTTGAACTGAAAGATGTTGTTATTGAGATAAAGGATAATCTCTATTTAGCTCCCTCTTGTTATGAATTAAAAGAGGCTATTGCTAAATTACAACATGGTAAGGCCCGTGAAGATCGTCTTAAAAACGCGTTAAAAACAATCAATAATGTTGATTACATCATTATCGATGCCCCGACCGGCGAAGGTTTAGTGATAGATAATGTTTATTTCGCTGCCACAGAAATTATCGCTCCTGTTCAAATGGAAGCTCTTTCCGTAAAGGGATTTAAAAATCTTTTAAGTACGGTTGATTCTTACAGAGAGTTTAATCCAGAAATTGATATTAGTGGGATATTGCTCACAATGTTTAATGGGCACCTCAATCAAACAAAAAAGCTACTTAATGAACTTAAAAAATCAGAGAAAATATGGAAGCATGTTTTCACTACAACGATCCCTCGCAACGTCAGTCTTTCTGAGGCTCAAGGAACAGGTCTCCCTGTCTCAAGATATGCCCCTAGCTCAACAGGGAGCAAAGCCTATATCTCTTTTTGTAAAGAATTAATGAAAATGGAGGAATACAATGACTAAACCATTAAAAAAAGGACTTTTTGAAGAGGCTGAAGACGCTTTAGCTACAACCAACCGAAGAAAAAAAACCATTTACACCCCGTCTGGTGAATCCGAAAGTGGTGTTGGACTAGAAAAGGTTGTTGAGCCAATCAAAAAGAAGACCGTAGTCGATCAGCCCGAGACCGCGAAGGCTGAAAGCTTAGAACTTTTAACAGAGGCTTCAATCAAGTTCTTCCTCCCAAATGCTGAGCGATCCAGGGCCGAACGTTTTATCCGAAATGAATATAGCCCGGATAATGGTTTATCCGAACTTTGCCGGAAAGCCCTCAAAATGTACCTGGATAAGGCTGAATTGAAGGTGGCCGAAATTGAAAAGGCTCTCAGAAACTTTAAAGACTAGGGTAGGGCGGGAAGAAAAAATTTGGGGTAAGCTGAGACAGTTGAGGAGACCTGATGATTTGGATCACCTCAACTGTCTTTTTTTGTTTTTCTTCAGGCCCTATTAGAATAAAGAGTTCGAGCACTTACGATTTGACATCCTCCTCGCCCTGAAGAGACGAGGATTCCTACGAGGCTACGCCACATGACGCAACCTTTTAGTGGGTTCCTGCTTCATCGAGTGGTCTGGTTGCACGATCCCTCCACAGGCTGTAACGACATGCCCTGCCGCCAACTTTCCATAGAGCTATTATATGATGCAAATAGGGTTTGAGCCACCCCACAGAGAGTAGAAATATTACCTTATATCCCCGCCGTGAACAGACGGGGGTTTACGGTGTGTTCTGATAAAAATCGACCGCCTCTTTTTTTCAGCTTACTCGTCGAACAGATCAGTGTGTCGACCTGTGCGCTCAAAGCGCACATCATCGCCATCGACCTTGTAGATGAGCAGCCAGTCCGGCTCGATGTG
>JBDNGT010000244.1:0-5504 GCA_041689145.1 Geopsychrobacter sp.
CACCAAAAAGAGATTCATCGAGAAGACCAGCAGCATTCCATTTCTGAACCAGTTCAGATTTTGCAAGAAGAAGACAATCTGATCCATCAGTATCAAATACCTGCCAGTCTTCTCCTGAAAATCGAAGAGTCCGAACCTTTGCCCCATCGGCTAACTCATAACCCTGGGGCAACCACAAATCCTTCGCCATGAATCACCCCCTGATAATATTGGCCACATCAAACGCCTCACTATCTGAACTGCTGCCAATTTTGATCATTGAAAGCTGAGCGACAATAGAGCGTAGCTTTTCGATGTCGTCACCACGTAAAAGTTCTGAACCGACCTGAACAAGTTCTTCATAGCGAGGTTTATCTGTAAAGAGATGCGGAGAGCCGACCAAGGCTTTGAAGCGTTCAACAACAAACCAATCTTGACGCCAAAGAATATCAAAGTTTTTACCCTTAAGATCATCCAGATGGTGTTCAAAATCCTTGTCATTACGATCGATGGAGCGCTGAGCTGTCCTCACCAAATTGTCAAACGCTGTGGCCTCTGACGGACGAGCATGCTCGCGAATATGGTCCTCGAAAAACGACACTACACCGTCGAGATCTATCTGACGGATTTCCTTGAGATGTTCTTTTCGAACCTGAGCAAGAAGCCGCCTGGCCTCAAGAACATTCTCCATAGCTTCTTGAGCTTTCTCGGTCTCCGCTTCATCAGGGTCGAGCGAGACAGCCGCCTCAAGTTTCTTTCGCGCCTGGTCAAGTTTAGGGTTATCAACGGACTCGTTAATCTCATCAATCCGGTGAAGTGTTCGCTCTCCTTCTTCTGTGACAAGAGCTGAAGCAGAGGTGTAATCGAGCTGCCCTTCCTGCCTTGAGTAGAAGTTCTTCCCTGAGTGGAATGTTCCACCAATACAAGGAACTGAGACTTCAATAAGGATATTCCCAGAATCAAGGATTTCATAGTCACACTCGAGATCAGCACCAGCAGGGATAACTCCGTCATCAAAATCAGATCCAGAGATTTTAAGCACGCCAACGGGACGATTATCTGAAATGGGATCCTCAATTTCACCTTCCCAAAGCATAAAATTTATGGAACCTGTGGACCCAGATTTCAAAGATTCTCCCGCCTTGAAAGATTTCCTTCCCTTCTTCGGCAACGCATCACCCGCCTTGACAAGATACTCAAGCTCTTGATGCCCCCCCATTTTCCCCAGGGCTGCAATCCCAATGGAATGAGATGCAGGGATGGCATCAACTGTCGCAGCAGTTCTCGTGATGATAATTTTGTCCTGTTCCAAAGCGATGGACCCTCCGACAGAATCGAACACAAAGACTTTGAATGTGTTCTCTCCGTTTTTGGTCAGTGTCAAATCTATAGTGGCACCATGCTTGAGAGGGAGGCGGCCGGAGGTCCAACCAGAATCGATATTATCAATTTGAAACTCAGAGTCAGGTGCGGCTTGACCAGACAATTGAACGGCTACTTTGGCTCTCACGTCGGGGGTACGGGCAATATAGTTGAAGGCCAAAGCGAGCCCACCTCCAGAGGATATTTGTCCACGGGTACTTTTTCTTGAGCGATTCAACGAACTCCAATCAATGGATTCAGCAAACAAGCTTGCGCCTTCAGCTACGGCGGTCATTGGGTTTACCTCTGTACTGCCAGGAATTCCCAATTCAAAAGCAACCTTGTCCCTCAAAGGCTTGTAGTTGGTGGGGCCACCGACAAAAACGATTCGTTCCAAGTCATGAGGGGTCAGTCCCACGGTGGAGAGTGTCTCTCGGGCTGAAGTTATCGACTCGGCTACTCGCTCAGCAATCAACTTGTCATAGGTCTCCCGCTGCAGTGGGATATCCAGGTAAATTTCATCACCATTGAGATCTCGAACTCGCGCCTCGGTTTCAGAAAGACTGATAACCACATCTTCGCGCGCAGACAATTCTATTTTGGCGCGTTCAGTAGCCCATATAGTCAGACGGATAAGAGATTTGTAGGTGGGATTGACCGAGAAATCCTCGGGCAAAGAGAAGTTTTCAAGCAACCACGGTCGAACCACATTATCGACGAGGACTCGGTCAAAATCACGTCCTCCACACATGGCAATCCCTCCATGCGCAAGCAGGTTGACCCGTCCACCAATGCTCTCGGCAATAGCGATATCAAGCGTGCCACCACCCAAGTCATAAATCAAAAACATACCATCAGCATTTCGGGCACGCATGACGCTCATAACTGCTGCGACCGGCTCTTGCATAATGGCAACCTTACCCAAGCCAGCCATACTGGCTGCCTGCATTGTGGCGTCTTTTTGCATTTGATTAAACGCTGCAGGGACTGTAATAACAGTTCCTGTGTCAGGATCGTTCCTGACCTCCTCAGGAAGATAGCCAAAAAGCACCTTCAATATCTCTGCAGAGCACTCTTCAGGAGATTTGGTCAGATCTACAGCCGACAGGTGAATAGGAGTACTGGTTCCCATAAGTCTTTTAAACAACATCGCAGAGTTATCAGGACTGTGTGGAGCAGAGTCATAAGCTCTCTTACCAACATATTTGTTACCACGCCGATCTATATAGATGGCGGAGGGCGTCACATCATTTTGCTCAGGACTTTTCCAGATACGAGTCTCGGAACCATCATAAGAACAGATCGCGCTATTGGTGGTACCCAGGTCAATACCAACAAAATTCTTCATAAACCCACCCTCCGTAAAGTCACAGTTCCGGTCTTGGCCAATCCATCTGCCCCCATAATGATAGGCTCAAGCATCTGATCGACTAGCAATGCATCTTTAGCGTCAAATTCTTCTATGTTCAAGGGAGTCGCTGCCATCCCAGGATCAAAGGGATGACCTTCAACGTTAACGATCCGCAAATTCGCCTGCTCCAAAGCCTCTTCTACCTTCTTGAGAAACCACCGAAACTGGCTTTTGTATCTATTCTGCTCACCAGCATCTAGCTTTGTGAGTAAACGATCAAACACTTTACCAACTCGCCAAGATTCGACCGCCATCCTGATGACAGCATCTCTCATAGCTTCAGGAGTTGTTGTCGTTTTTTCAGAGTCCGCCATATTTACCCCCCTTGTGATTATATTTCTTCTTCTACTTTTCCGTAGGTTTCTAAAAGGACACGGCGCTCAACCTCAGGAATATTTCGAAGCTCACGCCGTGCTGACATTGAGACTTCACGCAGCTTTTCCTTTTGATCTACATACTGATCAACATCCGCATCACCTTCTTCTTCAGCTTTAGGCGTTGCCAATAACTTCAAATCGTTTCCTTTGATGATATGTGCTGTGATTAATTTAGTTACCTGCTCAATTTTTTTAGGAATAGCGGTACCATCGATGCTCTTATCAATCTTTTTAGCCTCTTTATGCTGTTTCTCAATTTGATCATGAACAGCTTTTCCGATGTTTTCGAGGAGAAGATCTTCAGTTGTTTTCTGTTGCTCTATAAGTTTTGTGTTGCCGTGAAAAGACTCAATGATTGGTTCAAGCATTTTTTTATAAGAGAGATAGGCCACAAAAACTTTAAAGCCAATTGTAAATAATTCTGCAAGATTGACTGCCACATCAACGTTTAAGTTAACGACAAAATCGATTGAGCCATTTTGAACTTCAACTATCTTGATATCTTCAGGAGGGTCACTTTTTATCAATTGATGGTAAATGGGGAGAATACGATTCCAACTCACCAAAGCCTGTGAGAATTGCTTCAAACTTGTAATCGTATCCTTTTCATTGAAGATAATAGCAATTATGGCAAATTGCTCTTCTGAAATCCGCTCTATTTCTCCAGATAAATAAGGGACAATGAACTGCTCAATCTTTTCTATTTCGCCCATATCCTGCTGAATCTGCGTCTGTAATTTATTGAAAATTTGAGTCAATTGAGCAAAAAACTCAGCTTGTACAATCTCTGTGTTTTCAATCAACGTCTTTAAATTTTCATTGTGAGCGGTTTCAGTAAAAGGACGGATATTTGATTGGGGAAGAAGTGAGTTCATGGCATCGGGAAGATCTCTTGAATAGAGATCTTCAAGAACGGAATTTACCTTTCCAGCAATATCCCTTAAAGCAACAATGTTACTTTGAGATGCCGGAAGACTTGAGACATAGTCATCCATATCTCTTTTAAAACCAGAAGAAATCACTTCACGCTTGAAAAGCAATATGCACTCCTGAAGAATCTCAATGTTCACGACTCGTACCCCCTGTGATGAATTAATCGGATGGAATATCAATAATACTCACGAATATACGCATAGGCCCGATCAAACAGGACCTGATCCTTATGCAGTTGGTACTTCAGCAACGCCTTCCTCAGCGACTTTTGAACCTCGCGTTCCCCTTGACTTGATTGCTGCCAGCCGAGGAAGCTTACCACTCGAACGATGGCATCGATATCAGCAACAATGCGCTCAACAACTGCTGGTGTTTTATCGGTTTTCAACTCCAGAAAAAGTTCTGTGAGTGCAGCCTGAAGGGTTTTCCCTTGCTGCTCCTCTTCATACTCCTTCTCAGCCTGTACTGTCTCTTTGGCGATCTTGCACAGCTCCTTAACGAATTCGATGGAGGTAATTAACCCCAGTTCCGCCTTGTCGCGCAACTCTTCCAAGCGTTCACTAAGCGATTTGAATTTCGGGATCCCAAGGTGCTTCTTGAATCGTCTGATCAGCTCCTTTTCGAGCTGTTTGATCTTTTTCGAATCTGGATTATTGAAAATTTCCTCAACGACATCAGCATCCAGAACAAACTCGTCGAGGGTGTGAACATCACCGACATGCACGTTCTCATGAATGAGTTGAGTCGTCTGTGCACCCAGTGTCAACCAGAGCAGCCTGCCGATGTTGTCTGAGGCAGGCTTGACCGATTCATAGACCTGGGCCAACCACTTGTAATCATGGTTAAACAAGTTGAGAACATTGTCCGGTGAAAGCGATTCCCACAGCTTGGCGAGATACTTAAAGTCGCGAGCGAAGGCGTCCTTCTTTTCGTTGGTATTAATGGCATCCTGAGCCGCTGAAAGACCTTCAAATCCGGCAAGAGAGCGATCAACGCCAGGAAAGTGACCCAAGGTATCAACCATCGCCTGGGGCAGTTCACCGCGCAATTCTGAGAGATTGGTGATAACCTGCTGGATGCTCTTCTCATCAAACTCCAGCGCCTTGGCTGCATCGTCAAAGATGCTGAAATAATCGACGATCCGCCCGAAGGACTTTTTTGGATAAAGCCTATTATGAGGCAATAGGCAATAGTGAGGCAATAGGGTCAGGCTGAAAGCGCCGGTAAAAGCCGGCATGGATCGGGCGGTGAAAGTCCGCTACATGGTAAAGGCTAGCGACCAGCCGTGACCCCGAGTCATTCGTTGGCCTTCCGTAAGGGAGGCAGCGAAGCGTTGACAGGGGGCGTGCAGGCCAGGCTATTGAGCTCCGAAATCACCTTTTTGGGTTGCCGACCTTGTGGCTTGAAGGGGAAGGCAGCACGGGACGGCACGCTATCGCAAG
>JBDNGT010000245.1:0-38274 GCA_041689145.1 Geopsychrobacter sp.
AATATCGAAGTTGTGAGAAGAGAAGTGCGCGCATGGCAAAAGTTCAGGAACAACAAACACGCTAAAGTGAATTGGCAGTTTACGACTAAGGATGCACGCACCAAGCTGTCGCGACTTTATCCGACACTTGTTGATTGACATGACACTAGCTTTTAGGTTGTGGTACTTTCAACCTGAGAGTCAACACAATCGCCAAGGCGGTCAGGCCCGCGCTGACCAGATAGCTGGGCACAAAGGTATGACTGTATTCGGCGAGCAGACCTGCAGCCCCCGGCCCGGCAATCTGTCCGGCGGCGAAAAACAGGGTCAGGGTGCTAAACCCGCTGGCCGCCCGTTCGAGGCCCAGATACTCGGCGACCGCAGCGGCCATGATGGTCGGTACGGCAAAGAGCACCGAGCCGTAGAAGATCACCGACAGCCACAAGGCCCAGGAGCCGAGCAGGCCACCCAACCCGGCCAACAGGTAGGCGCAGGTAAACATGGCATAGACCAGCAGCATGCCGTTCCGTCGGCCGATCCGGTCGGAAATACTCCCGAATACCACCCCGGAGAAGAGCGCAAAGAAACCGACCCAGGACCAAAGCTGACCGGCGCGAACCGCACTGAAGCCGAAATCTTCAACCATCGTGGTGACGATGAAGGTGCCATAAACCATATAGGTCAAGCCGAAAATCAGGTAGATGATTCCCAGCTGGATCAAGATCTTGCTGCCGGCCTGCCCTCTCATCTCTGCCTGCGTCAGCGCCTCGACCTGCCCATAAGGCTCAAGACCTAATTCTGCTGGGTCATTGCGCACCACCAGCAGCGCAACCGCGGCGGCCAGCAGGCTCACCATTGCCAGCACGATCCAACTGCTCCGCCAGCCGTAGCTGGCGTTTAAGGCAGGGACCAATAACCCGGCGAGGATGATCGCCATGCCGTTACCGGCAATGATCAGCCCGGCCGCCTGGCCGCGTTTATTGCGCCGAAACCAGTGGGAGACGAGCACCATTGTCGGAATATTGGCGAAACCGCTGCCAGCGCCGACCAATCCGTAAAAGATCACCAGCATCGCGAGGTTCTCGGCGCGGCTGATAAAGAGCATGCAGAGACAGACGAGCAACAGGCCGCAAAAGATCACAGCGCGGGGTCGGTAGCGCCGGATCAGCCAGGGGGAGAGCGCAACCGCCAGCAGGTAACCGATGAAGTTGCCGGTGCTGATCAACCCCATCTGGTCATAGCCGAGCGCCAGCCCTTGCCGCATCGCCGGCAACAGCAGCCCAAAAGCGAAACGTGCCAGCCCCAGGCAGGCAAACAGGGTCAACCCGCCCGAGAAGACAATCAGCCAGGCGTAATGCAGCGGGAATCGGCGCGCCAACTTCACGGAGCCAGGTCCTCGGTTTTTGCTGACGGCAGCTGCGCGGCAATCGCAGCCATCACGCGCTCAACAATCGCAATATGGGTCGCCTTGCAATCCTCGAGCACAAAGAGGTCGTCAAAATTGAGTGGCGCGCCGAAGCGGGCTTCGCCGTGCTGGCCGAAACCAGGGAATTTCCAGGCATTCAAGCCGGTCAGGGCGGTGGGGATCACCACCGGATGATGGTCATAAATCAATTTACCGACGCCGCGGTTCCCCTTGCCGAGACAACCATCCTTGTGCCGCGTCCCTTCGGGGAAGAGCATGACCTTCTGATTTTCGAGCAGCTGACCAAGATATTTTCCCGCCTTCAGATCGCGACCGCGCCGAATCGGGAATGCCCCCCAGCTCTGAAAAATCACACTGAGCAGCGGGTTGCGAAAAAGCTCCTCCTTGGCTGGCGCCCAGAGCATCTGCAGCGGAAATGCACGCAACACCACCCAGGGGAGAAAAACCGTCTCATAGCCGGAGATATGGTTCGAAGCGATCAACACCCCACCCGTTTGCGGAATATGGTCCATGCCACGTGTCGAGAAGCGGTTTATGCCCGAGGCATAAATACCGATCACATAAGCGGTAAGCAGCGCCCAAAGGCGCTTAATCAATGAAATCTTCACACGAAAACCCTTTCAAGCGTGGCAAAAGAAAGCTCAGTATAACCGATCAAGTCGGGCCAGAGTAAAGATCTTGCGGCCACTTAAGCCGACAAAGATTCAGCCCATTCTTGTGCGGTCAGACCTATTAAATCTGTTTTTTTGTGGCATCATCTATTCTCGACCGCTAATCTATAATAAATTTGGCCTTGCGACCCTAAAAAAATTGGAGGAAAGCTTAAATGCCCGACTCGACCCGTCTCCCGGCCTGGCAGGCCCTGACAGAGCACCAACGCCAACTGGCGTCCACTTCGATGCGCGAACTCTTCAACACAAACCCGCAACGGTTCAAACACTTCTCCCTGCAACTCGATGACCTGCTCTTCGATTTTTCCAAAAATCTCGTCACCGAAAAAACCATCAACCTGCTGACAGATCTGGCCGACCAAGCCGGCCTGCGCACGCAGATCGACGCGCTCTTTGCCGGCGAGAAGGTCAACAATACCGAGGGACGCGCGGCCCTGCATACCGCCCTGCGCAACCGCAGCGACAACCCGGTGATCCTCGAGGGGCAAGATCTTATGCCTCAGGTCGGACGGGTACTGAAGCAGATGGGGGAATTTTCAAACCAGGTGCGGAGCGGGAAATGGCGGGGTTACACCGGCCTGCCGATCACCGATGTTATCAATATCGGTATCGGCGGTTCTGATCTGGGTCCGTTGATGGTCACCGAAGCGCTCAAGCCTTACGCCAGTGCCAAGCTGCGCAGTCATTTTGTCTCGAATGTTGACGCCAGCCAGCTGTGTGAAGTGCTTAAGCTGCTCGATCCGGAAACCAGTCTGTTTCTGATCGCCTCGAAAACCTTTACTACTCAGGAGACGCTCAGTAACGCCCATTCCGCCCGGAGCTGGTTTCTATCCCATGCCAACGACGAGCAGCATATCGCACGGCACTTTGTCGCGATTTCGACCAATCGCGAGCTGGTCATCGATTTCGGCATCGACCCGGCCAACATGTTTGAGTTCTGGGAATGGGTGGGTGGCCGCTACTCACTGTGGAGTGCTATCGGGCTGTCGATAGCACTATCAATCGGGATGAAAAAGTTTGAGGAGTTGCTTGAAGGGGCTCACCTGGTTGATGACCACTTCCGCACCAGCCCCTGGACCGAGAACCTCCCGGTGATGATGGGCCTGATCGGCCTGTGGAGCAATAATTTCCTCGGCGCCGAAAGTCAGGCTGTCCTCCCTTACGATCAGTATCTGCACCGTTTCCCCGCTTATTTGCAACAGGCCGATATGGAGAGTAACGGCAAACGGGTGAACCGGAAGGGGGATTCAGTCAACTGCAGTACCGGCCCGATCATCTGGGGTGAACCGGGGACCAACGGTCAGCACGCCTTCTACCAGTTGATTCATCAGGGAACCCGCCTGATCCCTTGCGATTTTCTGGCTGCGGCCAACAGTCAGAACCCGCTCGGCGAACATCAGCAGATCCTGCTTTCCAACTTTCTCGCCCAGAGCGAGGCGTTGATGATGGGGAAAACGGCAGAGGAAGCTCGGCAGGAGATGGGCGACGCGGGCCTGCCACCGAAAGAGATCGAACGGCTGCTGCCGCACAAGATTTTCCCCGGCAACCGGCCGAGCAACTCCTTTCTATACCGGCGTCTCGACCCGAGAACCCTCGGCATGCTGATTGCGCTCTACGAACACAAAATTTTCGTGCAGGCGAGTCTCTGGGGGATCAACCCCTTCGATCAGTGGGGCGTCGAACTGGGGAAACAGTTGGCCCAGAAAATTCTGCCCGAGCTGGCACCGGGGGCCGCGCTTAGCGCACACGATAGTTCGACCTCCGGCTTGATTCAGAGGGTTCGCGACTTACGCCAATAACTGCAGGTTATCCATCTCAAGCAGAGCAATCGAAAACCCGATACCTCTCATTTCTGAACCTTCAGGCGGATCCCCGTTTGCAGCAGTTCAATCTGATTCTGTTTATACAGGCTGCCGACCGCGCGCTTGAACTGTTTCTTGCTCAAGCCGAGCAGGCGGCGGATATCTTCGGGTGAGCTGTTATCGTTGAGCGGCAAAAAGCCACTGCCGGCCAGCGCCTGCAGAATCTTATCCCGGCCGAGATCGGCACCGGCCTTCCCCCCCGGATTGAGGCTAAGGTCGACCTTGCCGTCCTCGCGCAAGCGTGTGACGTAACCAACCAGCTTCTGACCGATCTGCGCTTCAATCGGCTCGTCAGCATAGAGCAGCCCCTCGTAGCGGTCATCGATAATCATCTTGACCCCCAGGTCGGTGGTGCGCCACACCAGCAGTTCGACCTGCTGACCGATATTCAGCCCGGCCAGCTGCCCGACCATCGGCCCTTGGGCGGTCTCAAGAAAATCGGTAATGCGGCAAGAACCGCACAACATACCATCTTCATCAAGCTCAACCCGCACCAGGGTCCGTTCTCCCTGCTTGGGCCGAAAAGGGATTTCATCTATCGAAACCGGGAGTTCAAAACCGCGCCCCAGATCGAAAAGGACCCCTTCGGGTAATGCTTTTTTAACCCGCAACGCAGCAAACTCACCAGCCATGGCCAAGGGCAACTTCAGGGTGGCCTGGATATCACCATCCTGATCGCGATAAATAAACACCCGCAGCAGTTCACCAACGGACACCTCGCGCGCCAGATCCTGTTTAGGCAGCAACAGACGTTCGCCCCCTGCGTCCACCCAGGCACCCTGCCGTTCGATGTCGACGACGACAACCTCATTGATCTGTCCTATATTCGGTTTCTTCTGTTTCATATTTATTTCACCTCTGTCCTCTCGATAGAGATCCTCAGCAAACCCTTCATGCTATTCGGGCAGATCCAGGCCGTTCGCCCATACTTGCAACGCGGAGCTGGACGCTCTGCAAAAAATCCTGCCTGAAATCGAAAAAACCGGCACCACCCTGGTCGCAATCTCGCCGATGTTACAGAAGTATGCAAAGAACCTCGTGCGAAATCGCGGGTTGAGCTTTCCGTTACTGCTCGATCCGGATAATCGGTTGGCCAAACAATTTCGGATGGTCTTCAAGCTACCCGATTCTCTCAAAGAGGTCTACCATGGATTCGGCATTGACTTAGAACGATTCAACGGCAACGCTCACTGGGAGTTACCGCTCGCTGGACGTTATATCATCGGCCGCGATGGCAAGGTCCTCGACGCGGCGCTCCACCCCGATCACACCCAGCGACCGGAAACGGAGGAAACCCTGGAGGTCCGGAAGAAGCTCTCAAACTAACAACTCCCGCGCGGTAAGCTCCACTCTTTGTCACCGCGCGGCACACTCATCCGCCCTCCCTCTCAAGGCGGACCAGTTCTTCATTGAGGCGCAGATTGACCCCATGTTTGCTCAGTTCGCGGGCAGCCAGATCGGCGTTAACGCTACCGATAATCAGAATGCGCTTTTTTTCATCGATTGACTCTTTGATGCTCTTCTTGAAAGCTCCCCAAGGATCTGGAAGCATGGCTGTTTTAATGTTGAACAACAGGCTTAACCAACGGCAAATAGGCTATAAATGGATATATATTAATATATACATTATAGTGCGCGCTGGACAGCTATCGATGCGCCTGATAATCTGCGCAAAAATCAATATGGAGGCCGACCATGATCGAGAAGAGCAGTGGACCATCCTGTACCAAATGTAGCCCCCTCTGGCAAAAGCAGGGGACCACAAACTGCTGGAGTAAACCAGGTCAGGGACCGGACCAACCGGCACATTGCCCGGCGGCCCTGAGCCCTGAGATCATCAAGGGGACCTTCACCCGGTACACGGGGGAGGATGAAGATGCAAAACTGGCGCGGGTGGCGGCCCAGGTCGAAGGCTTGTGCTATCAGCCGGTGCCGGGCAGCGACGCAGTCAACGCACGCTGGACGCGCGTTGAAGACACGATTGCTCTCGCTAAACTGATGGACTATCACAAAATCGGGATTGCCACCTGTATCGGCCTTCTTGATGAGAGTGCTCGCCTGGCGGCCATCCTAAGCGCACAGGGGTTGGAGCCGGTTTCGGTCTGCTGCAAGGCCGGCAGCCTGGACAAACTTGCCCTGGGCCTCAAAGAAGCCGAGAAGGTCCGTCCCGGGACCTTTGAACCCGCCTGTAATCCGATCGCTCAGGCCCGGATTTTAAATCAGCAGCAGACCGACATGAACTTGATTGTGGGCCTCTGTGTCGGCCATGACATGCTGTTTGCAAAACACTCCGAAGCGCCGGTTTCAACACTCGTCGTTAAAGATCGAGTAACGGGCCACAACCCAATCGCGGTGCTGTATGGCCAAAATTTCTACTACAAACGTCTGCAAAAGCAGCAGGTCATTCCAGACGCTGAAGGGCAGTAACCGGGATAGGTTTCAGCGAAAGGATACCACGGCACTCAAAAGGGTTTTTCCCGCGGTCGCGAAATTCATTTACCCCGTATTTTCATGGTGAATATTCTTGACATAACTGATCAGCTTTACCTATAGTTTTGAGACAAGAACATCATGGAGGTATAACCGATGAAACTATCCACCAAGAGCCGTTACGGCGTTCGAGCCATGTTCGACATGGCCTACCACGCAGGCACCCTACCTGCACAGATCAAAGATATCTCTCGGCGTCAGCAGATCTCGCCGCGCTACCTTGAACAAATATTTCAGGATTTAAAAAAGGCCGGACTGCTCAATAGCCGACGGGGCCCTCAGGGGGGCTACAGTCTCGCTCGGCCGGCCGACGAAATCACGGTGAAGGACATTGTGCTGGCCGCCGAAGGCGAGTTGGAGTTGGTCAATTGCGTCAAGGGCCTGCGTAAAACAAAAGACACCGATGAAGAAGCGGGTGCGGCCTGTCAGTTCGACAACCGCTGTGTCACTCAGCATATCTGGAGGGATGCCAGCCGGATTCTCGGTGACTACTTTTCCACCCTGTCGTTGAAAACCCTCTGCGAACAAGCCAAGGAGATGGGGCTCGAAAAAGAACTCGATCACCGTTTCATGTATTTTATCTAATCACGAGAGAATTTGAAATGCCTCTGAACGCAAAAATGGCCAAGTTGAAGTCTCTACTGTGTGAAATGGAGCAGGTCGTTGTCGCCTTTTCCGGCGGGGTCGACTCGACCTTTCTGCTCAAGGTTGCCAGTGACTGTCTCGGCGCGCAACAGGTGATCGCCCTCACCGCGACCTCCCCCACCTACCCGGACTATGAATTTCAACAGGCCTGCGAACTCGCACGCGAGATCGGCGTTGAGCAGATTGTGATCGAGAGCAACGAACTTGAGGTCCCCGGCTTTGCCGACAACCCGCCACGCCGCTGCTATCACTGTAAGTACGAACTGTTCAGCCTCTGCCTCGAGCAGGCCAAGGCGCGAGGTTTCGAGGCGGTTCTCGACGGTTCCAATCTGGATGATCTGGGCGATTATCGCCCGGGTCGCGAAGCGCTTAAAGAGTTACAGGTCCGCTCTCCCCTGCTCGAAGCCGGGCTCGGCAAAGAGGACATCCGCGCACTTAGCCACGAACTCGGGCTCAAAACCTGGGACAAGCAGGCGTTTGCCTGCCTCTCCTCTCGCTTCCCCTACGGGACCAAGATCACAGTCGAGCGCTTGCGTCAAATTGATAGCTGTGAGACATTTCTGCGCGAGAACGGCTTCAGAAACTATCGCGTCCGCTACCACGATGATGTTGCGCGGATTGAGGTTGGGACTGAGGAGATCCCCAGACTTCTCGATCAACACCTCCGCGACAGCATGGTCGCAGCCTTCAAACAGGCTGGTTTCCTCTTTGTCACCCTCGATCTACAGGGTTACCGCACCGGCAGTATGAATGCCACCCTGCCCGCGGCCCTGTGAGGCAAGAAGTGAGGAGTTATAGCGCAAAGATTTGAACGACAGGCGTTCCCCCTCACCCATAACCCATCACCCCTTACTGATCCTCATGTTATGGAGATTCTATGCCGAAGAATAGTGCCCTGCTCGCCGTCTGCATTGTCGGAGGGATGCTTGGCGGTCTGGCCTGCAGTCTCTTTATCTGGATGCTGGCCAATTGGGGGATCACTGCGCTTCTCAACGTCCAGATCGCGCCAGAACTGACCGCAGCCTGGCTCTACCCGCGCCTGGTCTGGGGCGGAATCTGGGGCATCCTGTATTTTTTGAGCGTTTGCGTCCCCCGCGCACGGCGCCAATGGGTACGCAAGGGACTCTACCTTAGCCTGCTGCCAACCCTCTACATGCTCTTTGTCGTTTTCCCCTATCATCTGGGCAAGGAGCAGGCGGGGCTCGCCCTCGGAATGCTGACGCCGCTGGTGGTGCTGGCGACCAACCTGGTTTGGGGTCTCTTCACCGGGGTATTCACCAGGCTTTTCTGGGGCCGCTGATGTTCCTCAATCCCGGGTCCAGGGCCAGTTCGACCCCGCGGCCGATCGGCTTGCCGGCCCTCCGAATCTGTCTGCTGATCTGCCTGCTGAGTTGTTTACTGATCGGCCCGCTGACCGGCAGCAGTGCGCTCGCCACAACCGACAGGGGAAATGTCAGTTGGATCTACGACGGCGACACCATCAAGGTGGACGGCGTCGGCAAGGTCCGCCTGATTGGCATCGATACACCGGAAAAGACCGCTTCCCCACGCGATGATTACTACCTGCGCCACGACCAGATCGACTGCGCCACCCTGCGCGACATTGCCCAGCAAGCCTTCAGCTTCAATCTGCAACAGGTCAAAAACCGCCAGGTCCAACTGGAATACGACCGCGAAAAACACGATAAATACGGCCGCACTCTCGCTTATGTCATTCTGCCCGACGGACGCATGCTGAATCAACTGCTCCTCGAAAAAGGGTTCGCCAGCGTCTATCGCCGGTTCGATTTCCAGCACAAACCAGAGTTTTTAAAGGCGGAGAAATCGGCCCGTGACCAACAGCTGGGATTATGGCATAAATAGTTACTCGAAAATTTAATCCACTTCCCTTTCCCATAAAGGTCCCGGCACATGGAATCCCTGACTCAATTCAGCCAGTTGTTCGATCAAAGTTTTGCCGGCATCAACCTGGGCCGCATGCTTCTCGCCGGCGCGGTACTTTTTTTGACGCTGCTGTTGCGCAACCTTTTTGCCCAACTGATTGCGCGCAGCCTCTTTGCCTCCGCACGCCGCACCGCCGGCGATATAGACGATCTCCTGCTTGCACAACTGAAGCGTCCCACCGGCTTTCTGGTGCTGATCGGCGGGCTCTGGCTCGCAACCTCCGTTTTGGCCTTGCCCCGTGAACCGCTCAATTTCGCGGCAGGCGCCGAAGAGACCATCCGCCTGCTCTTCATCATCAACGTCGGCTGGTTTCTGTTTAATCTGATCGGCCTGCTCGATGCCTGGCTCGGCCATTGGACGCAGAAGACTGCGTCCACCCTCGACGACCATCTGCTCCCCTTTGTCCGCAAAGGACTGCGCGCCTTTGTGGTGGTGATGATCGCACTGATGCTGGCCCAAACCCTCGGCTACCCGATCACGGGGTTAATTGCTTCACTCGGCATCGGCGGGCTCGCGGTCGCACTGGCCGCTAAAGATAGTCTGGCAAATATCTTCGGTTCGTTGATGATTATCCTCGACCGCCCGTTTCAGATCGGCGACTGGGTGAAAGCCGGGGATGTCGAAGGGACCGTCGAGGAGATCGGGTTTCGCTCGACCCGCATCCGCACCTTTGCCCAAACCCTGATCACCATCCCCAACAGCACTCTGACCAACCTGGCCATCGACAATCTCAGTCTAATGCCGAAAAGACGGATCATGATGTCGGTCGGCATCAGCTACGCGACCACCCCCGCCGAGATGCGTGAGGCGGTGGCATGCATCCGCAGGCTGCTATGCGAGCATCCGGCCATTGATCAAGAATTTTCCCTGGTCAACTTTACCGACTTCGGTGCCTCCAGCCTCGATATCCTGGTTTACTGCTTCACCAAGACAACCGCCTGGGGCGAATACCTTGAGGCCCGTCAGGATGTCTGCCTGAAAATTATGGATATCCTCGAAGCGCTGGGGCTGGAGATCGCCTTTCCGAGCCGCACCGTCTATCTAAAAAACCTACCCACTGAGGCCCCAGACCACCAACTAAAAGCATGAAGTTTCTCGACTTGCCGGTAAATCCTGCCTATTCTGTCAAAAGTACACAGAGTCAAATAACCAACGAGGGAGGGCAGATCATGGCAGCGACCGTCTGGATGGCAGATTTCCGCGCGGGAAATCACGAAAACATGTTCAACAAACTTGAACGACTTCTCGACCAAGGGGGCCTCTCTCGGGTCGTCGGCAACGAAGATCTCAGTGCCATAAAAATTCACTTCGGCGAAAAGGGGGGGCACGCGTATATCCGACCGGTCTTTATCCGCAGCATCGTCAATGCGATCCGCGACCTAGGAGGCAAGCCCTTTCTGACCGACAGCTGCACCCTCTACCCCGGCCAGCGTAAGGAAGCGGTTTCGGCGCTCAGCTGCGGTATTGAAAATGGCTTCGCCTACGCCGTGGTCAATGCACCGCTCATCATGTGCGACGGCCTGCGCGGGCATTCATCACGGCGCGTTCCAGTCGCGGGTGAACTTTTGCAGAGCGCAGACATCGGCATTGAGATCCTCGAAGCGGACAGTCTAATCGCGGTCAGTCACTTCAAATGTCATGAACTGACCGGCTTTGGCGGTACGATTAAAAACCTGGCGATGGGCTGCTCGAGCCGCGAAGGGAAACTTGAGCAACACTCGACCGTCGCACCTCTGGTCAACGATAAGAGCTGTACCAGATGCGGGGCCTGCCTACATGGTTGTGCCCACGGCGCGATCGAAATCGGCAAGGATAGCGCGATCATTGATGCGCAGCTCTGCACCGGTTGCGGACGCTGTATCAGCCTCTGTCCGACAAAGGCGATCCAGATTCAGTGGAATGAAGAGTCAGACAAGGTGATGCGCAAGATGGCAGAATACGCCCTGGCCGCCCTTACCGGCAAACAGGGCAAAACCTTGTTTATCAACTTCATCACCCAGGTCAGCCCCTCGTGCGACTGCTATGGCCATTCGGATGCCGCGATTGTTCCCGATATCGGCATTCTAGCATCCACCGACCCGGTCGCCCTCGATCAGGCCTGTGCCGACCTGGTCAATCAGGCCCAGGGCCTACCAAATACTGCCCTCAGCAGCGGTCATGAACCGGGGGGAGATAAGTTTCGCGGAGTCCACCCCCTGATCGATTGGGAGACGACCCTCGAACATGGCGAGAAGATTGGTCTGGGCGTTCGTCAATATGCGTTAACGCGGTTGGAACCGAAAGGGAAAGGTTGGTAGGCGAGAAAGGCTTCAGGCCGGGATCCGAACAGAGGGATAAAAGCAGTTTTTCAGGTCCCTACCATGTGAGACTGCTCATGATAAAAAGGAAAGTGAGGAAAGAGATCGACACCGAGGGTGAGCAGCAGCAAGTTGAATAGAATCACGCGGCTGATCAGACTTCTAAACGCCCAACCCTCCAGGCGATCAGCAGAAACAGGGCCTTCAGCCCTGCGGAAAAGCCTTGCTCTCCTTCAGCGGATTCGTGCCAGCGGGTGGCTGAGGACTGCTGCCTGGGGGGACGACTTGTTCGACGGCGGATTTTGCTTTGCTAGGGGTGTAAATGAACTCCCATTCACTATAGAGTCCGCGGCCTGCAAAGTCTTTATTCTCTTCCATGAAGTCCCCCTGCTTGAAGGGTTCTGCCTTAAAGGTCGAACGCACACCCTTAATTCGTCCCGCCGGATCTTTGATTAATTCCCAATCTGATCCAGTCATCGGGTCGACATAAGGGCGACGCAGGTGCCTTTTGGTCTGCAGAAAACGGGGATCTTTCAGCAGGGACTCTAGCTTTGAGGGGTAGATTTTCACAGCCCCCTGCCCCTGCGAAGCCTCGTAATAGGTGCCGATTGCGGCGCGAACCTGCCCCCCCTTCCACAGAAGATCGGCTTCGCGCGCGCGACGGGTCAGGCTACTCCAGGTCGATCCGGCAAGCCCGGCTGAAAGCCCTAATATCGCCATCAACACCAGCACCAACACCAGCGTCACCCCTGAATCGCTTTTGAGCGTAGTCATAGTGTGCGGCACAAAAAGATTCGGCTCAACTTTTCTTATTTCCCCCCGTTAGATAAGAGAAAATCAAATCATCCAATGCCCCGGAGATGTCCTGATGCGGGCTTCGGTCAGCAGCACCCAACGGCTCGTACGCAGGCTCTATAGCAAGGGGAAACGTCGCGCCCCGACCGGCATTGTAAAACGAACCATCATCACCCGCAAGCTCATCCACCGGCAGAGGCTCTACAGCAGCTGCATCAATCGTATTTTTAATTTTCTCAATGGGGTCTAATTCCCCGTAGCTTGCTACGCGATTTAGCAAAGGTTGTAGGCTGTTGATACCCCGCTGCTTGCGGCGGGGTCGTTCATTGTTTTCAATAAGATCTTGCTTGTCGACCAAGGGGGTTGCACCCATTTTCGCCGACTGACATGCTTCAATTTCGATTCCAAGCTCTGATATCCGTTGGTCAAAGTCCCCTTTGGTCAAGCGACGCAGCATCCCCTTGTGCTGTTCCTTCGCGAGCTCCTCAACGACATGACTGAGGTTGTCAATCCCAAGGATATCTGCATAGGATGTCTTCTGCGATGAAACGATAATCCCACCGTGATAGAGCAGGGTCACCAAGCTTGGACTTTTCAGACCACTATCCTCAGTCTGGACGTGAAAACCTACCCCCCGATATAAAACATTATGATTAAACCCAACAATCATGTCGGTCCCCAAGGTAAAGCCTTAATGATCTTGAACATCACACTCTGCCATATGCCGCAACGCATGATCCCCCCCCCCCCCCTAAGAATCAGCTTATTCTTCGTTTTTGCCAGTGACAACGTGCTTACCGGCACCGCCGGGCATAGAAGCCTCTTGCTCCCGGGCCGGCGGGATATAGCTGTAGCGAAAATCAGCTCTTATCGGCCGGGAGATATCGACGTGCCCCTTGAGCGTCGGTTCAACCCTCCCCTCGATCAGGATCTGTATGCGGCGCAGATATGGAAAGTTAACCGCCAGGGTGTTCGCTACCCCGTAGACCGTCAGCAGCTCGGACAGGCTACCACCCGGATGCCGATCGACAAGTTCGCGGCTGAAATCAATCCGGACCAGATCCCCATCAAGTTCGACTCCCAGCACGCGCGTCCGCTCAGAGAGGACCGGTTGAAGCGTTTGCGACCCTGCTGAGAGTGCCTCAATCGTCTGGGCGATGCATTGTCGCTCATCATTGCAACCAGGGATCTGCTGCTCTTCGGAAACGAGCGCAAACCCTTCGGAGTCGACAAAATAAAGGACTATGTCACGCGATTCGATACTCGGTGGCGGCAGAGCCCCCCTGGGCAGGCTCTGCCCGGAGGGCCATACCGCCCAAAGAGCAAAGCCCACCATCAGGGCAAAGACCCCAACCAATAAAATCAATCTATTCTTCTTGAAAAGATCACTCATCGTCTCTGTGTTCATCACCCAATATCCACCTGCTCCACGGACTGAAATTCTGCCCCGAGAAAAGCGGTCCCAATCCGCCTGAATCGAGTTGGCACATCGGTCACAAAAAAACGTTGCCCGCCTGTCCCCTGCGCGGCGGAAAGCCCCATCTGCTCCAATAGCGCAACGACCTCAAGCACTGTGGCGGCGGCCGAATCAACAAGCGACACCCCTGGACCGACCACCATCCGGATCGCCTCTTGGAGCAAAGGATAATGAGTGCAACCGAGCACGAGGGTATCAATTTTTTCCGCGAGCAGCGGAGCAAGATACTCACCCGCTATCTGCCGAGTAACCGGATGATCAGCCCATCCCTCTTCGGCTAAGGGGACAAAGAGTGGACAAGCCGCAGAAAACACCGCCGCCTCAGGTATGAGTTGCAGAAGTGCCCGTCGATAAGAGTCGCTGTTGATCGTCCCTTCAGTCCCCACCACGCCAATCCTGCGGCCGCCACTGGCAACTGCGGCGCGCACACCGGGCTCAAGAACGCCGATGACTGGCAACTTAAAGGTCGCGCGCAACTGCGGGAGCGCAACGGCCGAGGCGGTATTACAAGCTACGACCAACAATTTAATTCCTTTTCGACAGAGAAAATCGGCCGCTTCCAGCGCATATTGCGTCACCCGGACCGGACTCTTTGTACCATACGGGACTCGCGCTGTATCCCCGAGGTAGAGCAGTTGCTCTTTAGGCAGATGCCGGATCAATTCGCGACAGACCGTCAACCCTCCGACCCCAGAATCGAACACCCCAATAGCCTGCGGGTTCATAAAATAAACTCTCTCCAGGAGATGCACTTGAAACGCTTCAGTCACTCGATAAAATAGATAAGTTTATCATCGTAGATAAGCCATTGATTGATGTCAAGATTTAGCCTCCCCCCCCCCTTTTAACTTCTGAAAAAACCTGTTAATCTCCGTTAGTAATGTTTAGCTGCAGAGATTAACAGCGGCATTCATTATAAGAATGGAGTGCTAATGGGCTGGCAGGAATTTCTAGATTTCATGATCAACTTCCGTACCGATCGGATCATGGAGCAGCTGGCGGCGTGGAACATCGGCGACCTGACTCACAACAACCATGTTTTAGCAGGCTTCGCCCTGGCGATTGCAATCACCTATTTTGTCGGATGGAAAACAACTTCCGGCCTTATCGTCGGAATTGGTGGATTCATCTATGCTGTTTCCTATGCGGTCGCTGAAGGAACCGGCACCCAAGGCCTATCCGGCAACGGGGTCTGGGTCCTGGTTGGCGGCGGGGGGGCTGCAGTCATCCTGTTTATCTACCTGATCTTTATCCACTCTGAGTAACCTACCGTCACAACAATATAGCTCAACGAACGGCTTGGAGCAGTGTAGCGCTCTTCGAACCACGACGACACCAAGGAGATTTAATGAAAAAACGTGACATTCTAGTCCTGCTGGGAGGGGTTGTCATCCTCGTCATCCTCTGGATGGCACCAGCGGAAACTACAAAACATACTCCCAAAGATGAAACGCATCAGAAGTTCTATTCGCTGGTAGCGAAGGATGGGACGGCTGGCAAAAAAACCGCTGAGAAATTTTGTCAGAGCTGCCATAACGAAGCCCAGATTCCCTTCCCCGCGGATCATCCTCCCAAGCTTCGCTGCCTATTCTGCCACAAACTCGATAAACCATAATGTCGTCAAAAAGCCCTGCGGGCTCGTCACCTCACAGGGGGGATGGGTTCGCATGGCTCAGATAACTAGCCCAAGGCCCCTTTAAAGGCTAGGGCTCCTTATCAAGAAACCTACCATCCCCGTCCCTTGACCTGCACAACATAGGGTGCAGCCACCTGCCTCAAACGCTCAAACTCGCTAGCCGGATTTGCCTGTTGCGGAGCATCGCCCATCGCGATCAGCTCTCGTTCGTCAATTCGGCAAGCTCAGCAGTTGGAGTTGGTTGCGAATACTGCCAAACTTCTATTTTGCGCGTTGCCAGATAAGTTTTCACATCTTCAATGTCAGGCATGATCCATGCCTAAGGATTCAGTCAACAACTGTTCAGCCTCGAGCCGCAGGGCCTCATCCAGGCGCGGGTCGTAGGCGACGCGGCGCAACAGCTCAAACCCTTGTTTACGCCATTTCCGTGCGAGATAGGTCTGCGCCACGCGCAATTGCCACCGCGGATTATCAGGCTCTTGCCGACAGGCCCCGTTAAAGGCATCGAGAACCCTGGCTAACTCGCGATTCTGTCGTAGCCAGAATTCGGCCAAGGGTAGGTTTATCCCACCACCACAGCCCCCGCCAGGTATGCCCGCGAGTAGCCGTTCCGCCTCTTCGGTTTGGCCTGCAGTCTCAAACAACCCGGCGGCCAGAACCAAAAAGTCAGGTTGCGTATATCCTGCGGCAAGTGCTTTACGCGCAGAATCAAAGGCAGCGGCCGAATCCTGCATCGCCGAGTGGAGTTCGCACTGCCGTGCATAACAAAAGGCCTGATTCACCCCCGCGTCTAGCTGTTGCTGCAGAAGTTTCTGCGCCGCAGGGAGATCACCCATCCCAACCAACATCGATAGCAAAGCATCAAGCACCAACCCATTGCCTGAATCAAGGGCAAGGGCCTGGCGCAAAAACTTAAGGCCTTTGGCATCATCCCCCAGCCGCGCGTGCAGGCAACCCAGCTCAAACAGATAGAGTTCATCCCGCTCGTTCTTAGGCACCTCACCCCAACAGGACAGGGACAGTTGATCCTCCCCTGCGTGGAGCAGCAGAAAGGCTTTTAAGAAGATGGCGGACCGCGCCAGATAGCGTTGCTGCAGCGCAGCAGGATAGGAAGCAATGATCAACTCAAGCTGGGATTGCAGATCTGGCAGGTCCTCGGCTGAAACCTCCGCCTGTTGCGGCGCGGGGGCACAACCGCCGCAAGCGGACCCCTGTACCGTTTCAGCCTGATCCACGGCCGGCACCTGAGGCGCGGCAGCCCGCTGGATGAATGCGTCCTCAACGGCCTTGACCAGTTCTGCTGAACGCGCCTGCGACAATGCCAACTGCAAATGTTCCGTTGCCAGTTGCGCATTGCCGGCCTGAAGGGAGCGGATGCCCTCCTCAAGGTTCAAACGGGCCAACCCATCGGCAGCGGCAATCAGCTTGTCGGCCAACCCGCTGGATGCATCCCCGGCAGCAAGCAGATCTTCACCCAGATGGAGGGCCTCGGCGTAGCTTCCTTGCACCAGAGCACGCTGCATCTTTTCACTATTGGTTTTGGCACCAAACAACTTATCTAAGAATCCCATTGACTACCTCGTTCAAAAAAAATAATTGTTCACAATTAAGGAAAATCGCCCTCCCCTAGCCCCTCCCATGAAGGGAGGGGGACAAGCTTTGCTCCCTCTCCCCTCTGTGGGAGAGGGTTGGGGAGAGGGGCCTCTCCTGTGCTGAATAGTTACAATAGATGTATCGACAACCGTCAAATCAGGGCGTCGATTGTATCAAAACAGAGCTCCGTCTCAGCGAGCTGCTGAATCAGCGAAACTTTCTGATAATCATCGGGCCCGATTTTTGAGACATCTTCACGGATACGGGAGAAGACATCGGCGGTGGTTGCAGTCGTCCGCATATAAGGGATCCCGGCATCATTCAAGATCCGCTGCACAATGTCGGCGACAGGCGACAACCCCGGAATCACCAACCCGGCAATCTTCGATTGAAATTCAGGCATGTGGTAGAGCGAAGCGAGCATGACCAACAATTCATCACGGCTGCTCGTGACGACCAGCAGGGTCGAGGGTTGCAACAGGTCGACGACGCGCTGAGTTGCCGCGGCACCCATCTGCAGGTGATGAGAGATCCTTAAAGACTGTGCGTCGGTCGCGTGCAACTGAATACCGAGGAGCTTGGCGATATGCCGTAGCGTGGGATCGGCCAAGATCGGTGAATAGTTGAAACCGCCAATCACCTTGAAGGGGTAGCCGGCAAAGGCCTTTTCGAGGTAACCCAGAGCGGTGGCCCGCTTGGAAGGAATCACCTTGTTCGGCACCAGCATCCGCACTTCGGACCCCGCTTCGCGAAACAAAGCGAGATTCAGGTGTACAGAATCGATAACGTGACCGACACCGCCACCGGTAACCAGCAGGACCGGGGCCTGATAACGCGCCGCCACCTGAGCATTGCTCAGACCAAGGACCGCACCAACTCCCGCATGTCCGGCCCCTTCAATGATCAGGAAATCACATTTTTTTTCGAGGGCGGAAATCGCCTTATCGAGGGGTTCATAGAGCTGTGCCGAACTGATTTCTCCATCCAGAAACTGACGGGTCGTGCGACTCTCAATGACAACCGGCGACATGTATTCGAGATCATCATCCAGATTGTAAATATGTGAGATCAGCGCGGCATCCATATCGATCTTCCGCCCACGATAGGTGATCAGCTTCGGTCCGAAGGGTTTGATAAACCCGACCTGTTTGTATCTTTTGCGGGCGAGATGAATCAGGGAAAGGCTGGTCGTCGTTTTTCCGCAATCCTGTCCGGTGGCGGCAATGAAGATTTTTTTTGACACTTCGACTCCCAGATAGACAGAATCCACCCGTCAGGTTGACGATTGAAAAGTGGAGTATACAACTGCGGCCGCTCATCAGCCAAGCCCTGAAAATCGGAATACTGGTGGCGCAGGAAAAATCAAGAATGACACCCTCGAGGTGCAATCCGACTGAGGGAGGGGCAGGGCCTAGGGCTGTGGCATGCGCGCGAAGCGACCCACCTCAGCCGCGAAGCGGCAGACATCCCCCTCCGCGGTCTGCCAGGAGCACATGAAACGCGCATGCCCGCTGCCGATAAAGGTATAAAAGTGCCAGCCCGCGTTATGCAGGGCGTCGATCAACGCCTCCGACAGCTGCACGAACACGGCATTCCCTTCAACCGGATGAACCAGATTTATCCCGTCGATCTTGGTTAAAAGTTGCGCCAGCAACCTCGCCATGGCATTGGCATGGGTGGCATTTTCAAGCAAAACGCCGGCTTCAAGCATCCCGGCCCAGGGGGCTGAAAGATAGCGCATCTTCGAAGCCAGTTGGCCGGCCTGCTTACAGCGGAAATCAAACTCCTGCGCCAAGCTGCGATCAAAAAAGACCACAGCTTCCCCGACCGGCATGCCATTCTTGGTGCCGCCAAAGGTCAAGACATCGACCCCGGTGCGCCAGCTGAGCTCAGCCGGAGCAACCTTAAGCGAGGCCAGCGCATTGGTAAAACGCGCCCCATCGACATGGAGTTTGAGCCCCAACTCCTGAGCCAGTTCACCCGCGGCAGCCATCTCGGCAGGGGTGTAGACCGTTCCGACTTCGGTCGATTGGGTCAGGCTGAGGGCTTTGGGTTTTGGATAGTGGATATCGGTGCGGCGCTGGACGGTATGCCGCACCGCATCCAGATCGACCTTCCCCTCAGCCCCAGGGACCAGCAGCACTTTGGTCCCGTTAGAGAAGAATTCGCTGGCGCCGCATTCGTCGGTCTCAACGTGTGCCAATTCATGGCAAATAATACTGTGATAGGAGCGACAAAGGGAGGCCAGCGCCAGGCTATTTCCGGCCGTCCCATTGAAGATGAAGAAGACCTGGCAATCGGTTTCAAAAAAGTTTCGCAGGGCATCGCAGGCCCGCTTGGTCCACTCATCGTCACCGTAAGCCCGAGCGAAGCCCTGGTTGGCCTCCTCGAGGGCGCGCCAGGCGCTGGGACAGATGCCACTGTAGTTGTCACTGGCGAACATATTCTTATCGATCACGAGTGCCCATCCTTTCTTGAGATTGCAGCCTAGCTTATATTAGTGCGGCTCGGAATAGCCGAGCACGACCAGCACACAGCTGCCATCGGCAATCAGATTCAGCCCCTGCTGCCGGCAAAATTCGATCGCCGCCGGACTTTCAGCCCCGGGCTGCATCCAGATATTCTTGATCCCGCGTGCCGCCGCCTGCACCACGATCTGTTCAGTAATCTGCGGCGGGGTAATCAACGAGAGGCTCTGTACGCTATCCGGCAGATCAGCCACGGAGGCAATGACCTCTTCCCCTTCGATCTTTTTCTCGATGGGATTAACCGGAATCGCGCGGTGCCCATGCTGCTGATAGCAACGGAGAACCTTGTTGCCGTATTTATGCCGACGGCTCGACGCCCCAACTACACCAAAAGCCTCACTACTGAAAAACTGTTCAATCTGCTCAGTGACGATCATGCCATCTCTCCTTTCTTTTCCTCATCAATCGCTTGTGCCCTCTGTCGGGCCGCACGTTGATTGATCCGATCGCGGTAATCATCCAGCTGCGCGCAACCATGATCGATCTTGAAGACGTGCGCCCAATTCAAGGAGTGAACGGTGAGGAGATCTGCCATCGTGAAATGCTCGCCGATTAAAAATTTGCGCCTCTTGAGACCTTGCTCCAGCGCGCGGATCGCGCACATCAATTCAAAGCCGGCGGTCTTCTGCACCTCGGGCACCCGATACTCTTTAGGTAGAGCAAATTTATGCTTGTCCATGGTCCAGAGCGGCTGTTCCAATTCAGTCAAAACAAAATAACACCATTGATTGTAACGAGCGCGTTCGTGTGTGCCAACCGCGGGAATCAGATGTTTCTGCGGATGGCAGTCCGCGAGATAGGTACAGATCGCAGCGGACTCGGTGAGAATCAGATCGCCATCGGTTAAAACCGGTAATTTCCCGCTCTGGTTCAGCGCCAAAAACTCAGTCGTCTTGCCCTCCCCTTTGCCGAGGTTGACCAACCGGTAGAGATACTCGACGCCGACCTCTTCCAGAGCCCAAAGAGCACGAAAGGACCTCGTATGCGGCATACCATAGAGCGTTATCATTGTGACACCTCCCAGACAAATTTAATCTGCGTAACGCACAGATTTCAATCTTGGGAACGGACAAACTACCATGAATCAACGGCAAACCAGGCAGGTTCCCAAGCTACTGAAGAGCAGGATAACATTCAGGGCCAGAACAGCCAAGCAATTGACAGGGGCGACCTAACTCGATCGCAGTTCCTTTCTCCCAGCTACTTTTCAACTACGATTATCCCCTGTACACAGATCCGCAAATGAAAGTCTTTCTCGACTACGAACATTGATGGAAATTAGGCCCTTAGTTGGATAATTTTTTATGGCAGAAGGCTTGCGAGAAATTGAAACAGCGGCGCCGGATAGATTCCGAGCAGCAAAAGTACAGCAAAACAGAGAGTCAGCACGAAATATTCATAGCGACCGCCTCGCCGCAACTGACGCGCATCGCGCTGCTGCATAAAGAGCACGATTATCGGGGTCAGATAGTAGTAAAGCGAGGCCAGCGCGGCGAGGATAGCGATCACCGCGAGACCGGGATAGCCCCCCTTGAGAGCGGCGGCAATGATACCGAACTTGGCAAAAAATCCGACCAGCGGCGGGATGCCGGCCAGCGACAAGAGGCAGGCCGCAAGGACACTGCTGCGCCGGGGATGCAGATAACCGAGGCCGCGGAAATCGGCATACTCCTGTGGTTCGTCATCTCTCTGCGAAAAGGAGCTGAGGACGCCGAAGGCACCCAGGGTGGCAACCGTGTAGGCGATCAGATAGAAGAGCAGCGCGCGGTACGCCGCAGGCCCGCCGACCAGCAAACCGATCATCAGGTAGCCCATATGCACTACCGAGGAATAGGCGAGCATCCGCTTGAGGTTGCGTTGCGGCAGGGCGGCGAAGGTTCCGGCCAGCAGCGACAGCGCAGCCAACACCCAGAGGATCTGCTCCAGATCGGCCTTCAGCGGACCGAGGGCGACAAACAGGGGGACCAAAGCGGCAATGACCGCGCCCTTTGAGCCGGTTGCGAGCAGGCCGGTCACCGGGGCGGGTGCACCCTGATAAACATCGGGGGTCCAGAGATGAAAGGGCGCCAGCGAGACCTTAAAGCCGATGGCCACCAGCATCAGAGCCCAACCGACCAAGCCGAGCGCGCGCATGCCGCCGTCCTGCTGCAGGCCGGCGAAGGCCTCGGGCAGATGGAAGCTGCCGCTGGCGGCATAGATCAGGGCAATGCCGAAGGCCAGAAACCCGGTTGCCACCGCGCCCAGCACCAGATACTTGAGGCCAGCTTCTGCGCCGCGTGAGTCCTCGCGTTTGAAGGCGATCAGGACATAGAACACCAGGGTAAACGCCTCGAGACCGAGAAAGAGACCGATCAGCGAAGTCGCGGCGGACAGCAGTCCCATACCGCAGCTGGCAAACAGCACCAGAGCCGCGTATTCGCTCCCCGGCAGATCGTGGATCTCGGTATAACGCAGCGACAACAAGAGCGTAAGGGCGCCGAGAATCGACCAGAGCGCCACGAAGAAGCGTGCATAGCTGCCGGTACTGTAGAGCTGCGCGACCTCTGGTATGGCGGGTGCAATCAACCCGGCGGAGAGGGCCGCCAGCAGGGCGATAGCCGCACCAGCCAGAATCCAATTTCTCGAGGGGTACCAGGCTCCGAGCATCAGCACGGCGGTGGCGCCCAGGGCCAGCAGGATCTGCGGCAGCAGCGACTGCAGTTCGAGACCGCTCATGGCAGGACTCCCGCTTGAAGCAACAGACCGATCGGCCCGCGCAGCGGTTCAAGCACCGGTGCCGGGTAGAGTCCGAGCCAGACCACCAGGAGCGCAAGAGGGATCAGCAGTATCCATTCGCGGCGATCAAGATCGGTAGGCAGAGAGTCCTTGACGTCAATTTTACAGCTTTGGCCGAGCGGACCCCAGAGCACCCCCTGCACGACGCGCAGCATATAGGCCGCGGAGAAGACCACACCGGCGGCGGCCAGCGCAGCCAACAGCGGCCAGCGCGCGAAGGCGCCGAGCAGCACCAAAATTTCGCCGGCGAAATTGGCGAGTCCGGGTAGGCCGAGGGACGCCAGGCAGAAGAGCAGAAAGAAGGCGCTGAAGAACGGCAGGGTTTTCCACACGCCGCCGAGCCCGCGCAGATCCCGCGAGCCGGTCCGCTCCTGCAACATTGCAATCAGAATAAACAGGCCGCCGGTCGTCACGCCGTGGTTGATCATCAGCAGCAGTGCGCCTTCCCAGGCCAGCTGGTTCCAGGCGGAAAGTCCCAGGATGACGAAGCCCATGTGCGCAACCGACGAGTAGGCGACCACCCGCTTGATGTCGGTCTGTGCGTAGGCGATCCAGGCCGCATAGAAGATACCGATCAGGGCCAGCACGGCGAGATAGGGCAGGCTCTGCTCTGCCGCATGCGGAAAGAGCGGAAAGGCGAAACGGATCAGGCCGTAGATTCCGGTTTTGAGCAGCAGCCCGGCCAGGTCGACGGAACCGGCGGCCGGCGCCTCGGTGTGTGCATCAGGCAACCAGGTATGGAAGGGGAAGAGCGGCACCTTGACCACAAAGGCAAGCAGGAAACCGAGATAGAGCAGCATCTCCATCCCGCCAGTTAATTGCGTCTGCTTCAGGGTTTCGAAGGCGAAGCTGTAAACCCCGGTCTGCTCACCATGGATCAGGTAGAGGCTGATGATCGCCAAGAGCAGGCAGAGACTGCCGGTCAGGGTAAAGAAGAAGAATTTGAGCGCTGCGTAAACGCGGTTCTCATGACCCCAGATCCCGATCAAAAACAGCATCGGAATCAGCATCAGCTCCCAGAAGAGGTAGAACAGGATCAGATCGGTCGCAAGAAAGACACCGAGGATTCCGGTCTCGAGCACCAGAACCAAGGCGTAGAAGAGGGGCGGATGTTCCTGCTGCTTCCAGCTGATCAGCACAGCCGCGACCTGCAGCAGCGCGGTTAAAGAGATCAGCAGCAGCGAGATGCCGTCGAGCGCCAGACTGTAACGGATGCCGAAGCTCGGAATCCAGGCGTAATTCTCTTTGAGTAGCCAGCCGGGCTCTGCCGGCAGACCGACAAATAGCCCGACTGTCAATAGCAGTACACTCAGGGTCGCTAGCAGAGCCAGCCAACGACAGGCCTGCGGCGAGTGGCGCATCAACAAACAGAGCAGGGTGCCGACAAACGGCAACCAGAGCACCAGGCTTAAGATAGGAAATTCTGTCGGAGCAGCAAAAGTCATGTGGAATATCCATTCAATCCCGTGAGGCGTGAGGAGAGAGGGGTGAGGGGTCAGGGCTGAAGCGCAGAAAAAGCAAAAAGACCATATTTTTCACCTCACTCCTCTCGCTTCACGCCTCACCGCTTTTAAACCGCCGTCTTGAGCAGCAGCCAACCGAGCATCAACAGCAGACCCCAGGCGAAACCCTGCAGATAAAAAGAGATCTGCCCGGTCGCCAACAGGCGGAAATAACCGCCCCAGTGCAGCATGGTGCGACCGATCCCCTCAACCACGCCATCAATCAAGGCACGATCGCCGGCGAGCCAGCAGAAGCGCGCGACAAAGCGATAGGGGCGCAGGATAATCTGCTCGTAAAGGAGATCGAAGCGCCAGCCCTGCAACAAGAAGCGCCGCCAGGGGGTCTCAGGCTCTGGCTGGAAATTGCGGTAGAGCAGATGGGCCGGCAGCCAGCCCACAGCAAAAACGAGACTCATCAGCACCAACAGGCCGAGCTCTGTGGCCAGGGGGGCCTCAGCCGACGGCGGGGTGCCAAGAAAGCGGCTGAGGATCTCATGCCCGCCGTAAAAATACGGCAGGTTGAGCAGCCCGCCGAACAGACCGAGCAACGCCAGAGGCGGCAGGGTCCAGATCAAGAGCGGGGAGAGATGAGGGCTGGTTTCCTGCCCACGGTATTCACCAAAGAACACCAGATAGAGCAGGCGAAAGCTGTAGAAGGAGGTCAAACCTGCGGTGAAGACGCCGATCCCCCAGAGACAGGCGGAGAGACCATCGCCGCGCGAAAAGGCGGCGAGTAGGATGGCATCCTTGGAGAAGAAGCCGCCGGTAAAAGGCGCGCCCGCCAGGCAGAGGATCCCGATCAGAAACAGCCCGAAGAGCAGCGGGTTTTTCTTGCGCAGCCCCCCCATCTGGTAGATATCGTTCTCTTCCCCTGCCAGATGGATCAGCGTACCGGCGCCCATAAAGAGGAGCGCCTTAAAGAAGGCATGCACCAACAGGTGATTGACTGCGGCGGCGACGCTCCCCATACCGACCGCAAGGAACATGTAGCCGATTTGACTCATCGTTGAATAGGCGAGCACGCGCTTGATTTCACGCTGTGCCAGGGCGCAGCTCGCCGCGTACAGGGCGGTGAAGGCACCGACACAGGCGATGACCGCCATGCCGACCGGCGACAGCGAAACCAGTGGGAACATCCGGCAGAGCAGATAGACACCGGCTGTTACCATGGTCGCGGCATGAATGAGCGCCGAAACCGGGGTTGGGCCGGCCATGGCATCGGGCAGCCAGGTCATCAACGGTAACTGGGCGCTCTTGCCGCAGGCGCCACCCAACAGCAGCAGCACCAGGGGAGTAATCAGCGCTGGGTCGAGTTCAGCAGCCCGCAGGTTGATCTCGGCGATCTCGACCGTACCGAGCAGGCTGAACAGCCAGAGCAGCGCGATGGTGAAGAAGAGATCGCCAACCCGGGTAACGATGAAGGCCTTGCGCCCGGCGAGGGCATTCTCCTTTTTTTCGTACCAGAAGCCGATCAGTCCGTAGCTGCAGAAACCGACCCCTTCCCAGCCCAGAAAAAGGAGCAACAGGTTGTCGGCCAGAATAATACAGAGCATGGCGAACACAAAGAGGTTGAGCAGGGCGAAGAACCGCGCCTGATTCTCATCGTGCTCCATGTAGCCTGCCGCATAGATATGGATCAGGCTGGCAACCCCGGTGACCATCAGGCACATGCTCGCCGCCAGCGGATCGAAGAGCAGACCGATATCCGCCTGCAGTCCAGCGCTGGCGAGCCAGGTGAAGAGCTTCACCTGAGTGCCGCTTCCAGCCGCCAACGACCAGCAGGACAGGGTGGCGATGAAACTGCCCAGAATGCTGGTGGTCGCCAAGAGCGCCACCAGGCGGCGCGGCATGCGACAGCCGACGCAGGCGTTGATCACCCCGCCGGCCAAGGGGAGCAGAATCAGCAGAAAAAGCAGTCGTGAATCCATCAGCCCCTCAACTCATCAAAGGCACGTACATCAATCGTCTTCTTCCGCCGGTTCAGGTAGACAACCATCGCTAACGAGATAGAAACCTCGGCCGAGGTCATCGCCATCAAAAAGATCACCATCACCTGTCCATCGAGCTGTTGCCAGAGCGCACTCGCCCCGACCAGCACCAGTCCGGCGGCGTTGAGCATAATTTCAACCCCGATCAGGAGCATAATCAGATTGCGGCGCACCAGCACCGCCATCAGTCCGAGCAGAAACAGGATGCTGGCCAGGATCAGCAGATGTTGAAATGGGACAATCATTGTTCACCTCCCGGCGCTATTTTCCTGCCGCCAGCGCGGCCGACATAAAAGGCGCCGACTGCGGCAAACAGCAGCTGAAAGGAGACGATCTCGACCGCCAGGGCATATTTATGGAACAGGGCGTAACCGAAATCACGCGGCGAGGCATACCAATGGGGTAAACCCTGCCCACCGACGGGGTCGAATTGCAGCAGCAACAGCGTGCAGGTCAGGATCGCCCCGCCCAGCAACATGACCGGCAGCCACTGCAATGGGCCCGGGCCCTGTCGATCAGCTTCTTCTCCGGGGGAGAGCTTAAGCATCATGATGATAAACAGAAAGAGCACCATGATCGCCCCGGCGTAGATGATCACCTCCCAGGCCGCAACCAATGGCGCACCCAGCAGGTAGAAGATCAGCGCCAGCGCAAAAAAGCTGTTGACCAGGTAGATCACTGCATGCACCGGGTTGCGCCGAGTCACCGCCATCGCCGTTGCCACCACCGCGACCGCACCGAGTATGTAGAAAAGCCAGGTTGCCATATTTAAACTTTCATCTGCATTGTCATCAAGAAATGCCTTTAACGGAGAGAAAACCAGAAGCCCAATCTCTTGGTTAGAACCTGTAAATCAGATTTTTTGTTTTTCTCTGCGAACTCTGTGTTCTCTCCGTCTCTGCGTTAAAATGCCGCACGCTTTACGGCATCAAATCTTTCACATCGACCGGCTTGTCCTCGCCGGGGTTTTCACCGCGCGCCGCCGCCACACCGATTCCGGCATGACGATAGAAATTGTAGTCCGGCTCCTGGCCACAGTGATCGACCAGCAGGGCGTCTTTTTCCCACACCGTCTCAAGCGGATTGCGGTTGGCCATCTCAAAATCGCCGGTCACCTGAATCGCCAGAGTCGGACAGGCCTCAGTGCAGAGTCCACAAAAGATGCAGCGGCTGAAATTGATGCGAAACCAAGCCGCATAGCGCCGGCCGTCTTCCGCCTCGGTGGCCTGCATCGAGATGCAATCGACCGGGCAAGCGGCGCTGCACAGATAACAGGCGACACAGCGTTCCTGGCCGTCGGGGTCACGGGTCAAGATCAGCCGTCCCCGATAACGCGGCGGCAATTGCGTCCTGACCTCCGGGTATTCAATGGTCACCACCGGCCTAAACATATTGCGCAGGGTGACCCAAAAGGGCTCGATGGTCCCCTTGATATCGCGCCAGATACTCATCCCTGCCTCCAGAGCAGAAAGGCCCCGGTCAGGATCACGTTCAAGAGCGAGAGGGGGAGCAAAATTTTCCAGCCGAAATGCATCAACTGATCGTAGCGCAAGCGTGGCAAGGTCCCGCGTACCCAGATGAAGAAGAAGCAGACTGAGAGCACCTTGATACCGAACCAGACCACCCCCGGCAGGAAGGGGCCCATCCAGCCGCCGAGGAAAAAGACCGTCAGCATCGAACCGAGGATGATCAGATTGATATATTCGCCGACGAAGAAGAGGCCGAAGCGCATCCCCGAATATTCGGTGTGAAAGCCGCCGACCAGTTCGTTTTCGGCCTCGGGCAGGTCGAAGGGGATTCTCTTGCTCTCGGCCACCGCGCTGATTAGAAAAATTAGAAAGGCCAGCGGATTGACCAGCGCGAAGGGGACATCGGCCTGGGCCAGCACAATATCGGTCAAAGAAAAGGAGCGCGCCAGCATCACCACCGGCACCAGGGCCAGCCCCATCGACAACTCATAGCTGATCAGCTGCGACAGACCACGGATCGCGCCGAGCAGCGAATATTTGGAATTGGACGCCCAGCCGCCGAGGGTCATGCCATAAACAGCCAGCGACGAGAGGCCGAGAAAAAAGAGCACGCCGATATTCAGGTCGCAAACCACCAGCGGCACCTGATGGCCGAAGAGGGTCAGCGGCGGACCGAAGGGCACGACGGCGAAGGTCAAAAGCGCAGTCACCGCTGCCAAACCCGGCGCGAGCAGAAAAAGCCACTTGTCGGCCTGGGCCGGGATAAAATCTTCCTTGGTCAGCAGCTTGATGACATCCGCCAGCGGTTGCATCAGACCGAAGGGGCCGACCCGGTTCGGACCGGGACGCAGCTGCATGCGGCCAAGAATCTTGCGTTCGGCCAAAACCAGATAGGCCGCCAGGGTTAAGAGGACCATAAAGATCAAGCCCAACTTAATGATGATCAGCAGCAATATCACCAACCACTCAGCCATGGTCACCCTCCGCGTAGAGCTGGCAAGGGAGCGAGAGGCCGCCCGGCGTAAAGACTTCGAGCGGCGTTCCGGACAGACAGGGGACCATCAACCGTCCACGCGCCATCGTCGCCTTGAACTGAAGGGGGAGATGAAAATGCCCGCTGGCGGTGCGCAGGACCACCTGCTGTCCATCCACAAAACCCCGCTCCGCAGCCTCGACGGAATGAATCCAGATGCAGGGGCGCTCTATTCGCGAAGCCAAGTTGTGACTCAAACGGGAATAGTGGTCGCTGCCGTAGCGTGCCGTAATCGGTAAGACCTGCAGCTCCCCCTCGTGGGCCCAGATTTCAAGCCGGCTCTCCTCAAGTTTATCCTCGCAATCCGCGATGCGTCGTCCGCTATCACCGGCCTCAAGTCGATCCAGATCACGCAAGCAGGGGATCTCTTTGATGATCTGGCGCCACAGACCGAGCAAATTCTGACGATCCTTCAACAACCACTGTAGCAGGTGGACGGCCGAACGGGGCGCCGAGCCCGGTGCGGTCTTTTCAAATTGACGGGGAGGATGATCTCCTCCGCCGGTCACTGCAAGCGGAAGGCCCGGCTCCAAGACTGGCTCAAATCTCTGCATCCGTCCTTCATTATTGATAAAGGTACCGCCGCATTCGTAGAGGGTTCGGGTCGGCAGGAAGATATCGGCCGCAGCGACGGTATTGGTCGGCAGGTGGTCAAATACGGCGAGCAACTCAATGCGCGATAGTGCCAGCTGCATCCGCCCCGGCTCCGAATGTTCGAGCGCAGGATCGTTTT
The DNA here is from genome assembly GCA_041689145.1 of Geopsychrobacter sp. Classification (GTDB taxonomy): domain Bacteria; phylum Desulfobacterota; class Desulfuromonadia; order Desulfuromonadales; family Geopsychrobacteraceae; genus Geopsychrobacter. The sequence continues at coordinate 28,844 of JBDNGT010000245.1, forward strand.
CAACACAGATCAGCGCCCGGACCTGACCATTTTCGATATCCTCCAGCAGATTGCGCTGGCTGTCACCCGCTTCGCCGAGGAGCCCGCCACCGAAGCTGTTCGGCCCATGCAGCACCGGAAAGATCAGGCAATCGTGGGCGGCACAGCAGCTTTCGCTGAGACGCAACAGGAGACGCAGCCCCTCACCGCCCAGCAGGTCGCCACCGGCAACCAGCACGGGTCGCTGAGAGGCCTCGAGTTGTTGGCGCAGCGTCTCGAAAAGTTCATGCTCTTCCGGTGCCGAGAGGCTCCACAACAGCGTCTCCTGGGTCAGGGGATGATGCTCAAAGTCGCAGGGGAGTTCCACCGGCCGCGGATCGAGGACCACAATCCTGGCCCCGGAGCGGGCCGCCTGGCGCAGGGCCAGAGCGAGCACCGGCGCTTCGGCGAGAGGGTCGACGCCGACCACCAGGATCAGGTCACTGCCGCGCAGCTGTTTCAGCGACGCCAATTGACCACTCGGGATCGAGGCCGCCACGCGTGCGGCAAAACCCCGCCGCGGATGGGCATCATAATAGGGGGGCGGAGCACCAAACTTCTCGGCCAGCCGCTTGAGCAGCAGGTTCACTTCGAACGAAGCCCGCGACGATCCGAGCAGGCGCAGTGCCCCTGCGCCATATTCTTCAACCAGCTTGTGCAAACGGGCCTCTAACTGTTCCAGGGCGGTGGAAAACTCTACTCTCTCACCAGCGATCCGCGCCTCGCGCGGGCGCTGCGGATGATTGTTCCAGTCGCTGCCAAAACGGGCGCGATCGCAGATGAAACTGTCGTTGGTCAGCCGATTCCCCCCGGCCCGAACCCTTTGCAGCTCCTGATAACGCCCACCGGGCAGGGTCGAACAACCGAGACTGCAGTGGGGACAGATCGACGGGGCCTGTTGTAGATCCCAATAGCGGGTCTTGAAACGGTTGGTGCGGTCAGTAAACACCCCGGTCGGGCAGAAATCGATCAGATTACCGGAGAAATCGCTCTCCAGCGGGCCATCCTTGAAACGCCCGAAGAAAATACGTTGCTGTGCCCCCAGGACGCCGAAATCCCGGCCGCCGCAATAATCCTTATAGGTCCGCACACACCGATAACACTGGATGCAACGGTTCATCTCCTGCATAACGAAGGGACCGAGGTCCTGATTGATGTAAGTCTTTTTGTTCCCCTGATAACGGCGGATGCCATGCCCGGCCCCGATCGTCATCTCCTGCAGTTGACACTCCCCCCCTTCATCACAGACCGGACAGTCATGGGGGTGATTGGTCATCAGCCACTCACTCACCTGCCTACGAAAGGCAACCGACTCGGCATCACCGCTGCTCACCACCATCCCATCTTCGGCGGCCACCAGACAGGACATCTTCAGCCCCTTCTGCTTCCCTTCGAGGATCGTCACGGCGCACTGACGGCAGGCGCCGACGGCGCCCAAGGCATGGTGGTAGCAGAAATGCGGCACCACAATGCCCAAGGCGATTGCGGCATCGAGCACACTCGCCCCTTCGGCTACGGTTACAGTCTGATTGTCAATCGTCAGTGTCGGCATAAAATCTCTTCAACCGGCGGATGGAAAAGGTTTGCACCTCACCCCCTTCGCCTCACTCTTCACCTTAAAAAGGGCAATGCCCCTTTTCGATATGGTCGATAACTTCCTGTTCAAACAGGCGCAGCAGACCATCGAGTGGTCCCATCGCCCCGTCGGCCAGGGCACAAAAACTGCGTCCGCTGATGTGACGCTGCTGCTGTTTCAGCATCGCCAGATCGTCCCTGGTCCCCGCCCCCTTTTCGATCTTTTCCAACAGCCAGCAGACCAGCGGCAGGCCGTCGCGACAAGGGGTGCACCAGCCACAGCTCTCCCGAGCAAAGAACTTCAAGAGGTTCAGGGTGACTGCGACCATACAGGTCCGGTCATCAAATACGGTCACGCCGGCGGTGCCGAAACGGCTTCCGACCGCAGCCAGGGTGTCAAAGTCGAGGGGGATATCCATATGCTCGGCGGTCAGAAAAGGGGTCGAAGCCCCGCCCGGCAGACAGGCTTTAAATTTGTGTTTTTTCCAGACGCCGCCGCCGTGGAGTTCCACAACTTCGCGCAGCGGTATTCCGACCGGCAGCTCGAAACATTCGGTAATATTGAGATGGCCCGACAGCCCGAACAGTTTGGTGCCCGCCCCTTCGAGATTCCGCGCCAGCCCCTTGAACCATTCAGCGCCGCCGTTAACGATATGCGGGATATTCGCGATGGTCTCGACGTTATTCACGGTGGTCGGCCGCCCGAACAAGCCGCGCTCGGCCGGAAAAGGCGGTTTGAGGCGCGGATTGGGGCGTTTCCCTTCGAGGCCGTTCAAGAGGGCCGTCTCTTCACCGAGGATATAACGCCCGGCGCTGCTGTGCAGATGAATCTCAAGGTCAAACCCACTGCCGAGAATATTTTTCCCTAGATAGCCAGCGTTTTCCGCTTCGGCAACCGCCTGCTGCAGGTTGCGCAACTGCCGGTCGTAGGCGTAACGGATGAAGATGTAACCCACATCGGCCTGAAGGGCATAAGCCGAAAGGATCATCCCCTCAACCAACTGATGCGGATCGGCGGCCAGCAGTTCGCCGTCTTTATAGGTGCCCGGCTCCATCTCGTCGCAGTTGCACACCAGGTACTTCGGTGCCGGCTTGTCGGACGGGAAGAACGACCATTTCAGGCCGGTCGAAAATCCGGCACCACCGCGTCCGCGCAAGCCTGATGCCTTGACCAGTTGCACGATTTCGGCCGGCGCCATGGTTTTGAGCGCCTTCGCGAGCGCCTGGTAACCGCCAGTCTGGCAGTACTCCTTGAAAAGCAGCGTCTTCCCAGGAGTGCGGTTCTTAAATAGAAGTTGCGGAGTGCTGCTCATCCCCCCGTCTCCTCACGCAGCTCGGCAATGATTCGATCGAGCTCATCACAGGTCAGATTGCCATGAAACCTGCGGCCGATCATCATCGATGGTGCGCGGCCGCAGCCTCCGAGGCAACAGGTTGGTAACAGGGTAAACAGACCATCGGCGGTAGTCTGGCCGAGCTTTATCTTGAGCTGGGTCTGCAGATGGGCGGCAATCTCCTCGCCGCCGCGCGTCCAGCAACAGATCGAATCACAGATATGAATCGTGAAACGGCCGACCGGCCGGCGATAGATCTTGTCGTAAAAGGTGGCAATCTCCTCGACTTCGATCGGCGCTATGCCCAGAATATCCGCCGCCAGTTCGACCCCTTCATCCGGCACCCAGCCGTGATGATCCTGGATCGCACGCAGCAGATCGATGATCATTTCGCGCGGATGCTCAAGCTTTTGCGCTTTGCTGCGGAAGGTGTCGATCTGTTTTTTAAGGAGCAGTTTCTTCATATCGTCCGTGTTTGATGGATTTACTTTCAAGTCGATCTTAACGCAGAGTCGCTGAGTTGGAGAGTTGGAGAGAAAAATCCAAAACTTCGATTTTAGGCTTTAGCCAAAAAGGCCTGCCTCTCTCTGCGCCCTCTGCTCCTCTCCGCCCCTGCGTTAAAAACGCTCTTCCTACCGATCCAGATCGGCCAATACAAAATCGATACTCCCCAGAATCGTAATCAGATCGGCGATCAGCAAGCCGCGGCTCATGTCGGGCACCAGCTGCATGTGGGGGAAACTGGGGGTGCGGATGCGGCAACGATAAGCGCTGCTGCCACCATCGCTGACCAGATAATAGCCGCACTCCCCCTTACTCGATTCGGTCGCCCGGTAACACTCGCCAAATGGCGCGCACGGTCCGCTGCTGACATTGACAAAATGATGGATCAGGCTTTCGATATCCTTCAGCCCATCCTCGCGCTGCGGATAGCCGTAACGATAATCCGCGCTCATCCAGCGCCCCGCGGGCATGCTGCGCGCCGCCTGACGGACAATCCGCAACGACTGGCGCATCTCCTCCAGCCGCACCCGGTAACGGGCGTAGCTGTCACCGGCCGTGTCCGTCACCACCTCGAAGTCAAAACGCTCGTAACCGCTGTAAGGCATAGCCCGCCGCAGGTCCCATTCAAAACCGGTCGCACGCAGGTTCGGCCCGCTGATCCCCCAATCGAGCGCCTGCTCAAGGCTGATCACACCGACCCCCTCGGTGCGCGCCCGGAAGATCGGCCCGTCGCTGAGCAGCTTGTCGAGCTCGTTGATCCGCGCACTGAAGCCTTCGGTGAAGGTGTCTACCTTCTGCCGCCAGCCGGCGGGCAGGTCATTCGGCAGGCCACCAATACGGAACCAGGAGGGGTGCATCCTTCCCCCGGTAATCAATTCGATGATGTCGAAGATCTTCTCGCGCGACTCGAAGCAGTAGAAGACCGGCGTCATCGCTCCGACATCGTGGGCAAAGGTCCCGAGCCAGACCAGATGATTGGCCAGACGGAACAGTTCGCAGAGCATCACCCGCACCACTTCGGCACGCTCCGGCACCTTGACCCCCATCAGGGTCTCCAGGCTGTTGAGGTAAGCGAGATTGTTCTGCACCCCGGAGAGATAGTCGATCCGATCGGTATAGGGGATGAACTGCGCCCAGTTCTGGCGTTCACCGATCTTCTCGGCACCGCGGTGGTGGTAACCCAGATCGATATCCAGGTCGGAGATCTCTTCGCCGTGCAGGCGCAGGACCAGACGCAGCACGCCATGGGTCCCGGGGTGATGCGGCCCGAGGTTTAAGACCATCGAGCCGTCGTCCGCACCCTTGAGCGGTACGAGCAGATCCCCATCTACCGGCAACATACCGAGGGCCGTTTCAACCGTAAAAGAGGCCATCTCGGTGGCGCGCGAGGGGTGATCCTTGCGTAACGGGTGCCCCTGCCAGCTTGCGGGCATCAGAATGCGGCGCAGGTCGGGGTGGCCGCGAAAATCGATGCCGAACATGTCGTAGACTTCACGCTCGTACCAGTTGGCGTTCGGCCAGATATCGACGATTGACACCCCTCGTGGCGGACTATTGGATAGTGGCACCTTGATCCGCAGGTAACCGCGCCGCTCGAAACTTAGCAGGTGATAAACCAGGGTGTAATCGTGCCCCGGACGCCGCTGGCGTGTACGCTCGTCGATCGCCGTCAGGTCTTCCAGTCGGCGGTATGCGGGTTTCGCCTCATCTTTCAGATAACGCAACAACGCCGGTAACTGTTCAGTCGAGGTGCGCAGAGTCGGCATGTCGGCTGCACCTTCTTCATACTGTACCTCACCGTTAAAGCGCTGGCGAACCTGATGGTAAAGCTCGGTAAAATCGTCGCTAGAGAAAACCTTGGATTGCGGCGGACGCCAGGTCTGGCTGTCGCGGTTGGCAACGAACTTGGGTTGCAGCTGCGAGCTGCCGCGCAGCTGAGCCGCGCCATAACCTGGGCCGCGCGGGTCGCGGCTCTTAGTGACCCCGTCGATCAAGATCGGGGCGCTCGTCCCCTCGCTACCACCGCTGAGACCCAGCACCTTGCGCGCCGGATGTTCCTCGGCGGCGATCTTTTCCTGCAGGGTGATCAACCCCTGGATAAAAGCCTCGGGGCGTGGCGGGCAGCCGGGGATATAGACATCGACCGGCAGGATCTGGTTGACCCCCTGAATCACCGAATAGACATCGTACATACCACCCGAATTAGCGCAGCTGCCCATGGCGATCACCCACTTGGGGTTCGGCATCTGCTCGTAGAGGCGCAGAATCGCTTCCCCCATCTTCTTGAAGGGAGTGCCGGAGATGATCATCAAATCGGCTTCGCGCGGCGTACCACGTAGCACCTCGGCACCGAAGCGCGACAGGTCGAAGCGCGGGGTCATGCTGGTCATCATCTCGACGAAACAGCAGGAGAGTCCGAAAAACATCGGCCAGAGGCTGTTCTTGCGCCCCCAGTTGATCAGGTCATCCAGCTTCGCCAGCGCGACATTGGGTGGCAATTCTTCGTTCACTTAGTGCCCTCCCTGGCCGGAGCCATGCAGAAACCTGGAGCCCCAATCGAGGCCGCCCTTCTTCCACAGATAGAGTAGGCCCAGAAACAGGATGACAATAAAGAAGGTGATCTGCCAGAAACCGGTCCAGCCGAGCCGGTCCCAGGTGACCGCCCAGGAGACGACAAAGATTGCCTCGACATCGAAAACTATAAAGAAGATAGCGACCAAATAGAAGGGGACCGGCTCACGTAGGCGCGCATCGCCGCTCGGTATGACCGCCGATTCGTAGGGCTGCCCCTTGACCGCGCCGCCGGTGCGCTGACCAAGAAAGCGGGTAATCAACAACAAGATGCCGATCAACAGAACCGCGATTAAAGCATAAAGCCCGAGCGAAACCAGCGCTTCGGTTGAAGGTGGTACCGAGCTCAGAAGAGATTCGGTGGTCGATGCCGCAGTGTTTGCAGCCATGCACCCTCCAGCAGGAGATTAAAATGAAACAAGAAGAATCATCTCAGCTAATTTCTGCCAAGCGTAGCATAAGGAAATCTGTGACGGGTAGATGATCCGAAAGAAAAAGAAGGGTTAATTCTGCCGGCCCTGTTCGATCGCGGCGCGCGCCAGCTCATCACAGCGCTCGTTCTCTGCATGCCCGTCGTGCCCCTTGACCCAGCACCATTCGATCTCGTGGATTTGTTTCAGTTCAAGCAGTTGCTCCCAGAGGTCACGATTGGCAACCGTCTTACGCTGACTGTTTTTCCAGCCTTTTTTAACCCAACCGTCAAGCCACTCAGTCATCCCTTTTTTAAGATACTGCGAATCGGTTGTCACCCGCACCTGGCACGGTCGTTTGAGCGCCTTCAGCCCCTCAATGGCACCGATCATCTCCATCCGGTTGTTGGTTGTTTCGGGCTCGAATCCAGAGAGTTCCTTACAATGTTCGTTGTAACAGAGCAAGGTCCCCCAGCCTCCTGGGCCGGGATTGCCACTGCAGGCCCCATCAGAAAATATTTCAACCATCTGCCCTTTACACCTCACTCGCCTCATCGATTATTGCATCTAAATATGTCGCGCCGATAGTAACCATCCGTTCACAAAGGGTAAAGAAAAACCCTTCCACAACAGCGGGAAAATCTCACGCGGTCATTATTTAGCTAGACTGACTTTTTTAGCCATACTGATTTTTTTTAGCGAGACTGTACTATTTTATTGCGCAGCGTTCTATTTACACGTATTGTGTTCTACTTTCCAACCTTGGCCGCCCTGCCGCCTGCAAAAAAAATCAAAGACAGGACCTTCACCAATGAAAACGGACGACTCAAAACTAGCCGAAATCACACAAAACATCATTATCGGCCTGACGGTCAGCTTTGTCGCCCTAAGTCTTGGGGCGGCCCTCGGCATGCTCTCGGGACACGGCGCCTTTGCCGGGATGATCTCAGCGAGGATTATCGCCCTTATCACCGCAACCCTGGGGGGCAGCCTAAAAATCGACAGCCCCTTTTTTATTGTTCAAACGCTGTGCAGGGTTACAGCGGACGCAAGAATCAGGTGGGCCGATAATTCACTTGGTGGTAAACTTGAAACCATCAATGGAGTCTGCCATGAAGCCTGATGATTACGCCCGCATTGCCCAAGCGATTCAGTATATTCGCGCTCAAGCGACGCAACAGCCTGACCTGGATGAGATCGCCGCCCAACTGGGGTTGAGCGCCTGTCATTTTCAGCGTCTGTTTCAACGCTGGGCCGGAGTCAGCCCCAAGCGCTTTGTGCAATTTCTAACCATCCAATATGCCAAGACGCGCCTTAAAGAATCAGGCTCACTGCTGGAGGCGAGTTGGGATGTCGGACTCAGCGGCAGCGGGCGCCTGCATGACCTGTTCGTGGTCGTCGATGCGGTCACCCCCGGTGAATTCAAATCGGGCGGGGCGGGGCTTGAGATCCGCTGGGGGATTCATCCCTCCCCCTTTGGCGACTGCCTGATCGCCCACACCGGGCGCGGGATCTGCACTCTGTATTTTATAGATGACAATCGGGCGGCGGCGCTGGAGCACTTGCGCCGCAGTTGGCCCGAGGCACGACTGAGCAACGATTACGCCCTCACATCCGCAACCCTCGCCGACGTCTTTGCACTCTTTACCGCCTCCGAACCAAAGCCCTTGCCGCTGCTCTTAAAGGGGACCAACTTTCAGCTTCAGGTCTGGCAGGCGTTATTGCACATTCCGGCAGGTCATCTGACAACCTACGGACAACTCGCTGTTCAACTCGGCCAGCCGGCCGCCTCACGCGCCGTCGGCACAGCCGTCGGCGCCAATCCGGTCGCCTGGCTGATCCCCTGTCACCGGGTCCTGCGCAGCGATGGCCTGATCGGTGGTTACCGCTGGGGAGTCGAGCGCAAACTGGCGATCCTGGGGCAAGAGATGGCCCAGGCCGAACAGTGCTGACTTTCGTTTAATCTGTCTGCAAAAACTTTACATTCCGGCTAGCCCTGCTGCATCTATCTGTATGAAGCCTATTCAATTCGACGACCTCGGCCTGGACATAAAAAAGGGTCCAAAATGGCAAATAATGTTCGCCGTTTCGACTCCGTCACAGCCGACATCCTTTTATTTTTCATAGTTAACCCCCTCAAACAAGTTAGATGTGAATTAACTTCACTGCACACACAAGAGGGACAAGTCTTCAGCAAGAGGGACAAGTCTTCAGCTGTTAATTTCAATAGCAACATAATGGTTGCAAGATGCTGCCACCAGGCTTGACCGCGAGAGAAAAGCGCGGTATTTACTTGCATTCAAAGGATGAAAATTAATGCTGGAAAAAAGAAAAAAAGCTCTCAAAGAGGCTCTCACAGACACCGACCCACTGGTGCGCGAAGCTGCAAGTACGGCACTCGACCAAATTGAGGGGCTAAGCGAACTTCCTCAACTGCTGACACTGCTCGCAACGGGAGATCGCAGAACGCGCATTGCCATGGTCTATGCTCTCGGCAGAATCCACTCCGTCAAGGTTTTTGTCCCGCTGCTCGAAGCTTTACGCGCAGACGATCCTGATCTGCGCGCCGCCTCCGCCCGCATCCTGGGCGAAAAACACCACCCAAAGACCCTTGCGCCCCTGCTTCAGGCCCTCGATGATCCTGAAGCGGGAGTCGCCGCAGAGGTCGTCACAGCCCTTGGCCAATTCTCCGATTCACGCCTGCCCAAACTTCTCGCGGCACTCGTCAGTCGCGAAGAACAGGTTGCGCTGGCTGCGATTGATTCGATAGGGACAATAGGATTTCCTGATGGGGAAGATACTCTACTTAAGGCACTTGCCGATAATCGCCCCGCGCTACGCAGACATGCGGCAATCGCCCTTGGAAAACTCCGCCTGGCCAACTGACACCAGAGATAATCCTCAGCACCCATCAGAACACAATCAGAACACAATCAGCGCACGAGGTAGACTGAACAACGGGCATTTAGTGCCACGCGCGCCAAGACCGACTCCTGTAATGCCCGGCGTAATCCCCCCC
>JBDNGT010000246.1:0-6946 GCA_041689145.1 Geopsychrobacter sp.
AATATCGAAGTTGTGAGAAGAGAAGTGCGCGCATGGCAAAAGTTCAGGAACAACAAACACGCTAAAGTGAATTGGCAGTTTACGACTAAGGATGCACGCACCAAGCTGTCGCGACTTTATCCGACACTTGTTGATTGACATAACACTAGTCATGACCATTGTATTTTATAGGTCTCTTATGACAAATCCCATGTTGCCGATCATCACTTTTTGGTTTTTATCGCCTAGCCACAAACGAGCAGATCGTTCACCAACCATTTCAAAACGCATACTTTTGTCTTCAATCTTGGCGACCATTTCACCCGCTTCAGTATAAATCTCAACAATTCGATGTGTACCAATTGTGTCTGCTTTAAAATCATAGGCTTTCTGTTGAGTTGTTTCGCAACCCGATAAAAGTACAAGCACAACAAGGGTGTAAGCTGCCGTTATTATTCTCATTAATTAAATCCATTCTTGTGATAGGTGTTTTTGATTTTGTTGAACTTTGGGAACTAAAGCAATATTAGCGTTAGCGAAAAAAGTTATTTTAGACGGATAAGAGCAGGTGTGGAATTGATTTTTCTCAAATTATTGGATTTTCGATTGCCGCCGAGACTTTCGCCTAGCTAGACACTAGATGGAAAGCAGGCCTGAATTTTCATGTTAGCTGAATCTAAGTATGGCAACTTTTTTATAAATATTAGCTTGTTGTTGAAATTTGTTTATTACTATGACAATGTGGCTTTGACTAGGGCAAAATCATGACAACATGATGACGCAAAGCTACTGGTCCTGAATAGGGCAGCCGGGTTGCAATGAGGGGATAAGGTTACTTATGTGAAAAACCACCTCTGTTCAATTGAAGGTGGTTTTTTGTCTTTATATGGGGATCAGGTTTAAGCGTGTATCCCACATAGTGTGATGTATTTCAGTGTGGTTTGAAGTGGGTGAACGAATGTAAGGATTTGTTTTGTGTGCACCTAATGTTGGGTGCGCATGAGTTTAATTAATAAAAAAAGGAGTTTAAAGATGGATCTTCAACAGAAGGGTCAAGAGGCACAATTAGGTGGAATGAAGCAGTTTATGGTTACTCTGAAATGGACTTCAGCGGCTGATTTTGACCTAGCTGCTGTTTATGAATCAAAAGCCGGTAAAATCGGGATGGTTTATTTTGGTGAATTGGGTAGCCTGAACGAATTTCCTTTCATGCAACTGAGCGGCGATGAGGGGGTTGGTGACTCTGGCGGTGACAACCAAGAGGAAATGCGTGTCACGAAATTTGAAGACATGAAGTATATTTACGTGGTCTGCTGGGATTATGGCGCAGTACAGGATGGGAAGCCAGCGCGATTTGCTGGGTCTGATGTCTCTGTCTCTGTGATGGATGATGCCGGGGCCAGTCATGCCGTCAAACTGGATACGGGCGACGCAGGGAACACCTGTGTAGTAGCGACTGTAGACAACTCTAGTGCGATGGGAGCTAAGTTTGTAAACGTCAGTAAGGCAGGCACTCTCAAGGGCCTGAAAAACTTAGATCAGATTATGTCGATTATAAATGCCTAAATGAAATAATTGAAATTGATGTGTTGATAACCCTCTCCATCTGTTGTGGAGAGGTTTGTTTTATGACTTACATTTATGCAGCTTAATTTTTATAAGGGGAACTTTGATGAGCGATTATATGACCAAAACTCTTGCAGAATTATCTACCGATATCTTGGCAGATGGAATAATTGATGCTGATGAGGTGCAGGGTATTAAAGCGCGAATATACCAAGACGGTATAATCGACCGTGAAGAGGCTGATTTTCTTTTCCAGCTTAATGATGGTGTTTCCGGGAAAAATAACGACTCTTCCTGGCAAGAATTATTTGTCGAAGCTTTAACTGATCATGTTCTAAAAGACGATGTGTCTCCGGACGTCCTTGATGAAGACGAAGCAAAGTATCTTATCGAAAAGATAGAATCTGATGGACTGGTAGATAATGTTGAGCTGGCACTGTTGGTTAATGTCACAGCAAAAGCGAAAGATTGTACACCTTCATTCAATACTTTTGTACTAAACACGCTGAAGGCAGCGGTGATTGCCGATGGCATTGTTGATGCTGATGAAGTCGAAATGATGAAGAAGGTTGTCTATGGTTTTGGTGGAGGAGACGGAGAAGGTGTTGATCGTGCTGAAGCCGACATGTTGTTTGATATTAACGATGCGACAACCTCCAAAGAGGGCCATGACTCTTCCTGGAAAGCTTTTTTTGTAGAGGCTATTTCTAAACATCTGCTTGAAGATGAAACATCTCCGGGGGAGGTCGATGAAGACGAAGGTGATTGGCTGATTGCCAGAATTGAAGGCGATGAAGAGTATGATGAAAATGAAAAAGCATTGCTTGAGAACATAAAGGCAAACGCTAAAGGCATTGCTGGAAAACTGAAATTCAAGATCGACATGTTTGGCGCTTGATTCTATTGTTCTGACTCCCGTATCGCTTTCTGTTGGATTGAAGGCGGTACGGGAGTTAGAAAATATTTTCCTGAAAAGGTGTACATCATGGAGCTTAAACAAAAAGGTAACTCTGCACAAATTGGATCTTTCAAGCAATTGAAGGTATCGCTCGTATGGACTTCATCGGTCGACCTCGATCTTATGGCTTTTTACAAGACCAAGTCCGGACAGATTGGAGGAGTGTACTCCGACAACTATTCCGGTGGCTCGCTTGGTGACTTGAATGCTTTTCCTTTTATGCAATTGTCTGTAGATGAAGGGGTTGGGGCAGTCGGAGGGGATAATCGTGAAGAATTGCAAATCCTCAATCTTGACACTATAGAGGAACTGTATATTTGTGCCATAAACTTCACCGAAGCATCTACTAATAGTGAAAAAGTCTTTTCGGACTATGATGCACGAGTTGAGGTTATGACAGACAACGGTGAAACGCATATAGTTTCTCTTGACTCGCATACGCAAGGAACCGTCGCCGTCCTTTGTAAGCTCACCGCAGGCTTTATGGGGGTTGAGCTTGTAAACGACAGTTCTGTTATGCCTTTTAACCAGTTCCAAAACATTGTCCCTGGGGCCAATAATATCCGCTTGGCGTCAAAAGTCACACTCGCCCAAAAGGGTGACAGCCATATGCTGAAAACTAAAGGTGATGGAGAAATTATCATCAACCTTAACTGGAACCAGAAACCAGCTGGTGGTGGGTTCCTTAAGTCCATCTTTCAATCTGAGGTTGATCTTGATCTTGGATGCTTCTATGAGTTAAGGGATGGGAATAAAAGCGTTATTGATGGTCTTCAGTTTAGTGATGATCCAAGAAAACAAGGAAGCTTAACTGCACCACCTTATATTTACCATCTAGGTGATGACCGTACCGGTGCAGCGTCTGCGGGTGAGTTTATCAAGATTAACTCGGCACAATTGAAAAACATAAAGCGCATGACAATATACGCCTTTATTTACGAAGGTGCAGCAAGTTGGAAAAAAACAGATGCAATTGTGACAATAAAAGCTCCTGGTCAACCAACGGTAGAAGTGCAAATGGGCGAGCAGGCCTCTTCGCGTAATTTTTGTACCATAGCAGACCTTAGTTTTACGCCCGATGGCGCGGGTGTTGAGGTAACGAAGTTAGTGACTTTTCATACTGGGCATAAAGATTGTGATAAATCCAACCAGTGGGGGATGCGGTGGCAAGCAGGGTCCAAATAAATTCAGCGCTGTAATAACGATATGTATTAATCCTCGCCAAGGATAGCTTATGCAAAAAAAACTTCGCTTTACTTACGAGGAGAAGCTTCTAAACTCGATTGGTCGCCAGTTTGGTGAACTTCCGACATTGAATGATCTTGGTCATGGCAGTGATCTTATTGAGAGTCAGAAGCGCAGTTTTCTTGCAAATGCGATCCTCGTTACACCTAGTTTGCTCCCTGAGGTTTATGATTCGTACCAAGACTGTCTAAAAATTACAGGATGCAGTTCTGATGGCGATTTGTTCGTCTGCCAAAGCCAAGAGATGAATGCTTCAGTGAGTGCCCATAATGGCCGATTTAATATGCTTGTGCATTCTTCTCTTATTGAGAAACTCTCCGATGAAGAACTTCGCTTCGTGTTTGGGCATGAACTCGGACATGTCGTATTTGGGCATTCTGTATATCCACTGAAAAGCATTCTTGAGGCCCTTAGTGACGAATGCGAAGACGTGGCAAAGATGCTCTTGCGTTGGTCCTGTGCTTGTGAGATTTCAGCCGACCGTTTGGGTTTATTATGCTGCGGTAGTATGACTAAGTCGGTAAACGCACTATTTTGTATTAGTAGCGGTCTTGTCGGTATTGATGAAGGCAGGGTTTTGACCACATTGCGTGAACAATATCAGACTCTGCTGGATCACATTGACGGGGTAGAGGTTGCAAATGTTGGAGCAAGAACTCATCCAATGATGCCAATTCGATTTAAGGCATTAGAGTTGTCCGCTTTAGATATCCTTTCACTTCGCAATAAACCAGAGGCGTTTAGTTGGCGTAACTTTGAAAGATTTGAGAGCCAAATTAGTGACCTTATAGAGTCAATTGATATAAAAGTACAATAGCCTCTTACACTAGGCTTTTTTACCAAATGTCCTTTACTGTTTGCATCGGTTAGAAAGACGAAAAGAGAGATGAACGACTAATGTCGGTTGGCTTTCAACATATTGTTTAATTAATTTAAAGGAGATTTCTGTGGATTTTGTCTTGTGGCTATTTTTGGTCTTTGTGTCGAGCTGGTTGATTGCCAAGTCTTGCGACGGGTTTGAAGAGGCTGCTGATTATCTTGGCAGAAACATGACGGATGGCATGAAAGGTGCGACAATTAATGCTATTGGCAGTTCGATGCCGGAACTTTGGGTTACGTTCATTTATCTCTTTTTCTTCCATGATACGACAGGCTTTTCTGGTGGGATCGGGACAACCGCTGGAAGTGCAGTATTTAATGCAATGGTTATCCCTGCACTAGTTATTATGGTTACACTGTGGACAGTCAGAAATGTCAAAATTCAGGTGTCTAGGAGAGTTATAGTCAGAGATGGTCTTACGCTGCTAACTGCGGAATTCTTTCTGATTTTTTTCTTAGGTGATGTTTTAAAGTGGTACCACGGGTTATTTTTGATGTTGTTGTACTGTTCTTATGCAGGTTTAATGCTTTATCAGCACAAAAAGAATGTCAATGGCAGCGAGGACTCTGATGACGAAGATATCGATGATTCTGAAGACGATAACGAGCACCCGCTGACGCTCGTCGAAAGGTTTTTTGCTTTATTAAAGATAGATTTGGAGGCTGTTGTTGTCGGGGGGCGCCCCCTTGTCACACGGAATGCCGCCGTCTTATTGCTTCTATCTACCGCAGTCATCGCTGTAGCGTGCTGGCTCCTGGTTTTAAGCTGTGAGATGATTGGCCAATCGCTTCACTTGCATGGATATTTCGTCGCAGTAATTCTTGCGGCCGCTGCAAGTAGCGTCCCAGATACAATCCTTTCAATAAAGGATGCCAAGAAGGGGAACTATGATGATGCAGTTGCAAACGCGCTCGGCAGTAATATATTCGATATTTGCTTCGCTCTCGGTGCGCCGTTATTCATATATACGTTAATTTACGGCCCGTTGACAATTGAAGCAAGCGTAGCGTCCCATATTGTAGAATTACGGGTCCTGCTTTTCATTCTTACAGCGATCGTGTTTTTTATCTTCTTTTTCAGCAAACAATTTACAAAATTTAGCGCATCATTATTAATGGTTATGTATGGAGCCTTTGTTCTATATGTTATAGGTCGAGCGTATGATTTTGAACTCGCTACTATAATTTCTGAAAAACTTATTTTAATTCAAAGTGTATTTTCTTAAGTTAAGATAATAGGTTTTTCCATTATTATATTGAGCGTACAACCTTTAAACGCAAAGATTGCTTGCTACTTATTATCTTACTAGCTATTACAATCAACCTTACAAGAAAGAGAGCCGATATGGAGTTAAAAAGTTAAGTAATATTAAAATAAATAGGTGTTTCTAGCGGTATCCAATTGAAGAAAAAAAATCATCAATAATTCACGCAAAGCTGGCATGGGCCAAGGCTGTTGACCTAGATCAACTATGCTGGCTATAAGACCTGGATTCATAATAAGAGGTTTTTAAGGATAACTCTAGCAAACTTTTTTTAATTTTTTTTAATTACACCTGAAATTATCATAAATAAAATGCAACCACACAAATTACACTTTAAAGGAGAAGGAACATGGCTTTTTGGGATAATTTGAAAGAGAAAATTGGTGACATGAACCAAGCCTTGACAACTAAGGTATCTCAATTTAAAAACACAGAGTTTGCAAATGCCACAATGGCTATATGCGCCCTTGTCGCTGCAGCAGACGGAGACATTGACTCGTCAGAAAAACAGAAAACGGCTTCTTTCATTATGTCCAATGAGTCGTTGAAAATATTTCAAGCATCAGACCTTTTAGAGAAATTTAATTTTTATTGTGATAAATTAACCCAAGATTTCGACTTCGGTAAAATTGAATGCATTCAAACAATTTCCAAATTAAGGAAAAAGGAAGATCAGGCGAGAGCTGTGATCCAGATAGGGATAATTATCGGTGGTGCTGATGGAAATTTTGACCCTGACGAAAAAAAAGTTGTAAGAGAAGCGTGTAACTCCGTCAATATAAATCCAGTTGAATTTGATTTATAGGGGTCCGGGGTCAGGGCTTGCAATGACACAAATGTGTCATTGCAAGCCCTGTAAAATATTTTGTGTAAAAGTCTATTCCAATCCGAAGATGAGTCTGAATAGAAGCAGTAGGGGACATTCTATATTGCCCCCGTCAAGAAAAATATTTATCTTTTGTAAATCAATAGGTTAGAAACATTGGCTGTTTTTTCACGCACGTCTCCCTATGCTTTTTGTTCCGGCGTTTGTCTCACTTCTTGGCGAACCTTG
>JBDNGT010000247.1:0-6466 GCA_041689145.1 Geopsychrobacter sp.
TCGCCGCCGTAGCTCAGACCCGGGCCCGCCGGAGCAGCGCGTACCGGTCAAGATCGCCATCGACCCGGCCAGCGACCCGCAGCACCTGTTGCGCGTCGGCATGAGCGTCGAGCCGACCATCTTCACCGGCCGCAGCCTGGGCGATATCCTCGCCCCGCTCAACCCTTTTTAGCCCAAGCTTTGTCGCGTCCCGGATCCCAGCTATAAGCCAACCCAGAGTCATCAACAAGTGGCTGATCACCATCACCGTGATGCTGCCGACGATCATGGAGATCATCGACACCTCGGTCGCCAACGTCGCACTGCCGCATATGCAGGGAAGCCTCAACGCTGGCACCGACGAGATCACCTGGGTGCTGACCTCCTACCTGGTGGCCAACGCGGTGGTCCTGCCGATGACCGGCTGGCTGTCGCGCATGTTCGGGCGCAAACGCTTCCTGATCACCAGCATCGTGATCTTCACCATCGCCTCCTTCCTGTGTGGCGCCGCACCCAATCTCGGCGTTCTCATCCTGTTCCGCATCATCCAGGGTGCGGCCGGCGGGGCGCTGATCCCCAACAGCCAGGCGATCCTGATGGAGACCTTCCCACCCAAAGAGCAGGGGATGGCGATGGCGATCTTCGGCATCGGCGCCATGTTCGGCCCGATCATCGGTCCGGCCTTGGGTGGCTATGTCACCGACCAGCTCAACTGGCGCTGGATCTTCTACATCAACATGCCGATCGGGGTGATCGCTGTGGTGATGGCCGCCGCCTTCCTGGTCGATCCCGAATACCTACGCAACCGCCAGAAGATCAGCATCGACTACTGGGGACTGGCGCTCCTGGTCCTCGCCTTCGGCACCCTGCAGATCGTACTCGACAAGGGGCATCAGGAGGATTGGTTCTCATCTGGCTTCATCACCTTCTTCTCGCTGGTCTCGTTCTTCGCGCTGATCGCCCTGATCCTGGTCGAGCTGCGCCACCCCCACCCGATCGTCAACCTGCGCCTGTTCAAGTACGTCTCCTACTCGGCGGGCAATTTCCTGATGTTCCTCTTCGGCTTCTGCCTCTACAGCTCGGTCATGCTCATCCCGCTCTTTCTGCAGACATTGATGGGCTACAGTGCGACCAGCGCCGGGATGGTTCTCGCCCCCGGTGGGGTAGTGACCCTCTTGATCATGCCTTTTGTCGGTGCCGCTCTGTCGCGCGGGGTACAGGGGCGCTGGATCGTACTCTGCGGGCTGTCGATCGGCGGACTGTCGATGTTCATCATGCAGGGCTTTACCCTCGAGGCCGCCTACTTCGATTTCGTCTGGCCGCGCATGTTGCTCGGCCTGGGGTTGGGAATGATCTTTGTACCGTTGACCACGACCACCCTCTCGGTCATCCCCAAGCCTGAGATGGGGAACGCCACCGGTATGTACAACCTGCTGCGCAACATCGGCAGCAGCGTCGGCATCGCGCTCTCGGCGACCCTGCTGCAGCGCTTCAATCAATTTTACCAGAACCAGCTGGTCGCCCACGCTAACCCGATGAACCCGCAGTTCCAGCAAAAACTCGCAGCCTTGAGCCAGGCCGCCGTCGCGCACGGTGTGCCGCAGAGCGAAGCCGAACAGACCGCCTTGGCGATGATCTACCGCATGGTCCAACACCAGGCGGGGATGCTCGCCTACAACCACGTATTCTGGATTTTAGGGATTGCATTTCTGGCGGTCATCCCCTGCTTGCTGCTGCTACGCAAGGGGGAAGGAGAAGCCCCTGCCGGGTTGCACTAGGCCGCCAACCTAGAGATAATAATATGGGGAAAACTGGTAAGTTAATTTCCTTTCGAAGCCTCAATATTTTCACCACCAGGGAAAGGCGCTGCTTCGCTTAAACCCTGACTTCAGCTGAAAGGCCCACACAATGATTACTAGCATCGTGCAGTTCAAACTCCCGCATCCAATCAGCCGCGACAAGGCGCAGGAGCTGTTCCTGGGTTCTGCGCCAAAGTACCTTGAGCTCAGGGGATTGGTCCGCAAGTACTACCTGCTCTCGGATGACGGAACGACTGCCGGCGGGGTCTATCTCTGGGAATCCCGGCAGGCTGCCGAGGAGCTGTTCACTGCCGAGTGGCGTGAGTTCATCGTGGGTAAATATGGGGCTGAGCCGAGTGTTGAATATTTCGAAACGCCGGTAATCGTGGATAACGTTGCCGGAGATATCACGCAAAACTGACCTGCACATGCAGTGCTCTCTGTTGAACAATGATGACATTAGGTCGCACCAGCGAAAGACCAAAGATGCAGAGCCGCCGGATCCAGCTCCGGCGGCTCTGCTCTCGGATCGAACCAACCCACCCCGCCAAATCCTAAGCCGGGGCATCAGGATAAAGTCCGGGCAATCCAGATTTTTTGCCGGTTGGTGTAGCCGGATGCCAGTTTGCCAGCTTGTCCGCTAACCCCTGCCCATCCCACCGCTGACCTGAACGGCCATACAGGCAGAGATCGAGGTTTTCCAGTTCGTCCTGCAGCGCCGGATCGGCGGTTTTGCGCAGCCGCTCATAAGCGCCACCCTGTGCCGCAGGCCAGAGGATACGGCTCAGGGCGAGCAAGGCCTGCCGGGTCGCCTGCGGATCATGGCGGCGGGCCGCCTGGACCACTACCTTACGGGCCGCCTTTTCAGTGAGCACCATATCCGCGACCAACCCTTCAGTGGCGGAGGGTGTCGAGCGCCGCAGAGTAAACATGTAAATCAGAGTCAGCAGCCAGCCGAGAGCGAGCCCCAGACTGAGCCACGGCCAGACCCCTGAGGGCACTGGTGCTGCGACACTGGAATCTCCAGCCTGGGTCGGGGAGATCTCAAGCGAGGCAGCTGCCGAGGGTTGAGGTGCCGCATCCGGTAGTGGAGGCGCCGGAGTCAGCGCCGAACTCGATGCGCTCGCTCCGGTTGCCGGGGCAACCAGAACATCGAGGGCCGCAAGCTGGGACTTGCGCCACTTGCCGCTGCTGAGATCCCACCAATCTAACTCGACTGCGGGCAACTGGTACCGGCCCGCCTGTGTCGGCACCAGGGCGATCTTCTGCACCATCACACCCTTGATCCCGCTACTGGTCACCTGGTCTTCACGGCTCGGCTGATCGGGATAGGTCTTAAAGCCGGCAGGCACGCCCGGGGTCAGCACCGGCAACTGGGTTGACAGCAGACCACTAGCGCTCAGGCGCAGGGTGCGGGTCGCGGGCTCTCCGACCACCAACTGCGGAGGCTGCTGTTGCCAATCCTCCTGCAGCTCAACGCTGGTCGCAGGCAGCCAGGGGCGCCGGCCGAGGTCATCGGGGAGCGGCGTGACCTCAATTTGCAGGGGTTGCGAAGTGCGGCGCACCCGTTTCCCCTGGCGGGCAAAAGGATCGAAACGGGAACTGCTCCCGACTGCGATCGCGCCATCAAATTGCAGCGCCGGGATCTGCATCTGGCCACTCCCCTGCGGGTAGATCGCATAGGTCCGCTCAATCACCTGATAGAGCTGGCCATTGCGGCGCAGTTCATAGCTGCGGTCATCGCCCAGCTTCTTGACCAGCGCCTCAACGCCGGTCGGCTGGGGTTCGTTGAGTTGCCCTTCGAGCAGATCGACCCGGTGCAACAGCCGCACCTTGAGCAGCAACTGCCCCAGGGTCACGATTTGCGGCGCGCTGATTTCGGTTTCAAGCAACAGCGGTTCGCTGGTCGAACTCCCCAGCGCAGAGCTGTTCGAAACCTCAATCGGCAGAGGGAGCGAACAATCCTGAGCGAAACAGAGCGCCGGGATCAGCAGCCGTCCCTGACCGCGCGGCATCAGGGTCAAATTGTAGACCACCGAGCGCTTGAAGCTGCTGCCTACGATCTGCATCTGGCTGCTCTGCGAGCGACTGAGGATCTCCCAGTTTTGTTGCAGGGGGGTAAAGTCCGGCTCGCCATCGGGGCTGCCATCGAGCCGCAACTGCAACTGCAGACTCTCCCCCACGGCGACCCGATCGCGGTCAGCAACCGCCTGAACCGTGAGCGCCGCCACACTGCCCACCGAAAATCCCCAAATCAGCAGGGAGAGAAGGACCATCTGCCATCCCTTGGACCATCCCCTGCTCCAACCTCTAGGCCGTCTCATTACCATGATCGATCCGTTTCGCGTTGTTGACCGCGCTGGCGGTATTGATAGAGAAACTTGCGCCGCAGCAGGCCACCCGGATCATCGGGGATCTGCTGCAACAGCAGGCGCGATTCGCGTTGCTCGGCGGTTTCGGGGGGCGGTACCACAGTTTCGGTTGCCGCACTAGCCTGGCCTTCAGACTGTTCGGCAGACGGATCGGCAGGCTGATCGGCAGCATTATCTGCTTTCTGCGCCTGTGCGTCTTTAGCCGTCTCGGACGGTGGCGCTTTTTTATCTTCATCCGAAGAGGACTGCGCGGCAGGCTTAGACTCCTGCGGTTTATCCGCCGCACTGTCGGAAGGATCCGGTTGCGCTGATTTGTTGTCCTGATCTTGTTGAGTATCTTTTGAAGTTTGCTGATTCTGGGATTTATTATCTCCCTTATCAGCTTGCGTTTGCCGGTCCCCCTGTTCGTTTTTCTCTCCTTGCTGGCTGTCCTGCTTCTTTGGCTGATCTTTTTGGTCCTGCTGTTGCTGATCCTGCAAGGCCTTTTCGACCAGTCCTTTATTGATCCGGGCGTCGGCATGCTCCGGTTCCAGCTTCAGCGCCTGCTGGTAGGCCTTAAGCGCCGTCGACAGATCCCCTTTTTTCGCCAAGGCATTCCCCTGATTGTACCAATCATCGGCGCTCTGTGCATCAGCCAGAGAATCGGCCGGCAACTCGGCCGCAGCGGCAAAATCGCCGGCCCGATAGAGCGCACTAGCTTTCCAGCGCGGATTTTCAAACTGCCCGGCCGCCGTGGAGTAATCCTGCTGCGCAAAGGCCTGGGATGCCTGCTGATCGGGAGTCCGCCAGAGTTCATTCCAGCTGAGCGCCTCGGCCGAGGGTGGGACCAGCAGCATCAGGCAGAGCACCAGCAACCAGCCGCGTCGAAAGGCCAGCGCGGCCAAAAGGACCAGCGGCCAGAGCAGCCAGATCCCCTCTTCGAGCCAGAGGTCACCTGTGACCGAAGAGCTTTGATCGGCCGACTCAGTTTGATCAAGGTGATCAAGGCGATGGTCATCCAGCCCTGCCAGTAGAGCGCGCAGATCACCATCATCAATCCGCAAGGTCTGGTAGTTGCCGCCACCGGCCGTAGCCAGAGCTTGAAGCCCGGGCTGATTCAGTTGCGGTAGAACCAGATTACCCTGCGCGTCTTTAAAGAAACCACCGCCGGGCTGAGGGATAGGTGCGCCCTCGGCGCTGCCGACACCGAGCACCTCCAGCTCAAACCCGAGCGCCGCCAGCCCACGGGCGGCCTCCAGGGCAGACTCGGGCCGATCCTCGTCGGTCACCAGCAAGAGCCGACCTGACTTGAGCCCCGCCTGCTGCAGCAGCTCCTGCCCGAGGGTGATGGCGCGGGCCGGGTCACTCCCCTGAGCGGGCATCATCTCGGGATCAAGGCTCTTCAACAACGCCTCGATGGTATGGCGATCCTCGGTCAGGGGGGTCACGGTGAAGGCGTCAGCCGCAAAGACGATCAGCGCGGTCTGCCCTTCCTTGCGCTGACGCAGCAGATCTTCAAGCTTGAGCCGTGCACGCAGGAAGCGGCTCGGTTTCAGATCGGCGACCTGCATCGAGCGCGATAGATCGAACAGGATCACCAGCGCCGACTGCTGGCGGAAGAGCGGCTGCGGCTGACGCTGCCAGACCGGTCCAGCCAATGCGATTACCGCCAGAAGCAGACCGAGCAACAGCAGCCAGAGGGGCCAGTTCGCGCGCCGCACCGAACGTCCCAGCAGCAGATGGGGGAGCAGTTCTGGATCGCAGACCGCCTGCCAGCTGCGACTGCGCAGTTGGCGCCGCGCAATCCAGAAGAGCAGTAGACATAACGGGAGTAGTGCCCAAAACCACTCGGGGCGTAGAAAATGAAAACTGCTCATCGGCCCCTCCGCCATTGGAACTGATACAACCGGGGTAAAAAGGGAAGTTGCGGCAGCAGAAGCAACAGAACCGCGACCAGCAGCGCCAGCCCGAGCGGCCAGGGATAGAGTTCAGAGATCGGCCGAAAGACGTTCTGCTCCTGCTCGACCGGTTCGAGGCGGTCCAGTTCGGCATAGATCTCGGCCAACTGCTCGGTATCACGTGCCCTAAAATAGCGACCTCCGGTGCTTTTGGCGATGGCGGTCAGGGTCTCTTCATCCAGATCCGCCGAAGGGTTGATCGTCTGACGAGCGAAGAAACTGCGTACCTCCATGGCGTCAGCGCCGATGCCGATCGTGTAGATTTTCAAACCCTCCCTGGCCGCGAGTTCGGCGGCCTTGAGCGGAGTCAACTGCCCCGCGGTGTTGGCACCGTCGGTCAGCAGAATCAGAATCTGGCGCGCCCCCTGCCCCTCTGTCA
>JBDNGT010000248.1:0-2299 GCA_041689145.1 Geopsychrobacter sp.
GCGGCGCTAAGGCACCTTCGAACTCGCGATCGGCGTCGTACCAGAACACCAGACGATGGCTTTCGTTCTTGAAGCAACGGTTGAGCGATGCTGTCAGTTGTGATGTTTCCATAGTTCATTCAATCCAAGTTATGGAGCGCCAAGCCCCTTCCAGGGGTCGCCCGGTATGCGGGTAATCAATGTCTCCATAATGAAGTCAAAAGCCTGATCAAAATTCCAATCAACACCTGCCGTCAGCAGAGGTTCGATATCGGCATTAAACCGTTCATCATTCCGCTTTCCCATCAGGTTTTGTTCAAACAATGCTCTGCTGATCGGAAATCCGCCATGTTTCATATATTTCAAAAAGCAGGCGATAACGGCTTCAGCATCAGGCAGCGGCGGCTTTTTGGTAAAAGCAAACCAGAGGTCAAAAAGATCCCGCCCTTTTTTGCGCTGGTAGAGCGCGCGCATTTTGGTGCCCAGTAACTCTTCGAGCTCAAAGGTCAAAATCTCTGTCGTTCCCAAATACCATCGCGAGTTAACCGAAAAAGGAACCATCTTGTAACCATAGATTGAAAAATGCTCCCGTGTATTTATCTCGACCTTCAGCGTCATGGGAGGACCATCTTCAGATGCAAATCGATAACGAAATGTGACCCGACCTTCGGTCTGTTTCCATACCGGCTTACCCAACCAGGGGTCAAGCGAAGCTCGAATACCCTCCATGAGTTCCCCAATTGGTCCGTCGGTGACACGCACAAGATCGATATCTTCAGAGTAGCGAACTGCCGGCATGTGCAGCTTGTACAGCGCAGTTCCACCTCGAAAAGCCAGGCCCTGTCTCAAAGCCGGGTGATTAAACATTTCAACCAGCGCTCGACAAATCACCAGATCCTGCTCGACCTGATAGTTCTGAGTCCAAGGTGCGTTCTGGCTCCATTCAGTAATGAAGTCACGAGCAATCAAATTTCAGCCTCCACCACGCCATTGAGCATCACTCGCCAGCGTTCGTTTTTTATTGCGCCTTTAACCGATTTAGATCTAATGAGCGGGGTCGGTACCAAACGCCCACTTTCAACATACTTTGCAAGCTCTGCGGCAGGCCCTTCTGCCCCGACAAGCTCAAGGATATATCCCAGCCGCTGTGCCCAGGCTACGGGTGACATTTTTGCGGCTTCGACCAGTTTCTTCCCGTTCAGGTCTTCTGAAAGTTCAGCCAAAATAGTGGCCACATTATCCAGCCCCGCAGAACGTTCAGGATACCCAACCAGATCAAAAGCAGTTGCTTCGGGAGATGATAACTTCAGACACCCGCGCGGGGTTTTAAATGGAACGGTGGGAATCTCAGCGATATTTTTACGGGCGATAAACCTGATTCGCACTTTACCGCAATCGATACCTGGTCGGTTCTTGGCGACCATAACCTGAAAAATCTGGGGCCGATGATGGGCTGCACCATGATATTCTGCGGCACTCAGCAGAGTGGCGTAATAGGGTTCGTTCAGATGTTCCATCAGTTGGGGGACAAACTGATCAGGCGGAAGACAGCCGATGCTTCTGTATTCGGGCGGAACAATCACCCAAAAGCCGCGATAAGGCATTGTAATCTCCCCCTTCTTGCCCAACCGCCTCAAAGCTGCTCGGATTGCGACCAGAGACTGCCCCAGCACCGTTGCAGCTTCTTCAACGATAAAGGTGTAGCGCCCTTTGGCCATCAGCTCAGAAATAAAATCTGCTGCAAGCATGAAGCGAATTCCTCCTATATGGATCACTTGAAGAAAGTAACACTTTTCGTTATTTTCTGCGAGTGATCCATATTCTGACCGATGCAACCTTCTACTGCAAGTCGCTAAAGCTGGAGCAAAAGATACCGATGGAGGCGAGATGTGAAATCTGTTCTAAGAGCATAGTGGCCCCTGTATGGATTGCTCACAAAAAGCAACAGTTTTCGTTTGTTTGTGCAAACGATTCATACAAGTATCGACTGATATCCAGTATCTTCTTCAGTTCAACAGAAAGCATCCCTCAACAACGTATCAGATGAGTATCAATCTCCAGCCTGTCCCTTCTCCATGAGGGAGAAGGTGGCCGAAGGCCGGATGAGGGGGCGGTAAAGTGCTCACAATCCCCCCTCACCCTAGCCCTCTCCCTCAGGGAGAGGGGACAAATTCGCTTTAGCGGAAGGTTGATACTAATCAGCTTGAAAATTGAGAGCTTCGGGAGTGTAGGCGTTGCTTAACCCTGTAAATGAGATGCTCATTCGCTGCCTTCTTTCAGCACCAACCGATACTTCTGCAAACGACTATTAGGTTTATCC
>JBDNGT010000249.1:0-2035 GCA_041689145.1 Geopsychrobacter sp.
AAACTGGATCAAGAAACACGCGTCAGGATTGAACATCTTGCAACATCCCGTCGCCGTACCCCACATTGGATGGTACGTGAGGCAATTCACCAATTTGTTGAACGAGAGGAAAAACGCGAATCATTCCGGCAAGATGGCATTCAGGCGTGGAATGAGTACCAAGACAATGGCCAACATGTAACAATGCAAGAAGCAGATGATTGGCTGGCAGCACTTGAAGCAGGTCAAGACACGGAGCTACCTAAATGCCACGACTGATATGGTCTCCACATGCACTTGCTGATGTACAACGCCTCTACCGTTTTCTGGCGCAAAATAACAGCACCACAGCAACACGCGCAGTAAAGGCAATTCGTGACGGGATAAAGATCTTAGCCAAACAACCCGAGGTTGGAAGACCAGACCAAGATATGGATCCCGAATATCGTGAATGGCTAATTAATTTCGGCAACAGCGGCTATATTGTGCTCTATCACTTTGACAGGCAAACTGCTGTAATCGTTGCCGTGCGACACCAAAAAGAAGTTGGATACTAAAAAGACAGTTTTTGTAAAGTAGCCCTATCCAGAACAACCAGAACAACCTTTGCTTAGCCCCCGTGAGACGATCTCTAATTTCAAACCAAATACAACAAATAAGATCCTGTCCAATTATTTCATTTTTAAAAGGTTGCCTGCGGTGTACTTTGGCTTTTCTGAAAAGAAGAAATAAATGCCTGTCGCATAGTTCCGCAACCAACCCACTTTTATTCAGGTCTTTTACTATGCTTGCGACTGAATCAACAATTGATTCTCTCATGATGTCACCTCCACAAAGTTCCCATTAATAATTGTTTTTCTATCATCTAGGACACTGTGACAACCTACCTCGACAAATTAAGTCAGCAGATTTCCTCGGCCTCGTTCCCAGATCGCCGAGATATCCGCCTCAGCTGACGGGGTTATTTCAATCCGGTAGGTCGTGGGCATGTCTGAACTCTCTCAAGAAGTCCCGAGCCTCACGTAACGTTCCGGTCGCTGCCTGGTTTTCGGCAGGAGCCAGCAAACGGGAGTGAGGGAACGATCTCGTAGGCCTTCCGTGGCCTTGCCATAACCTACCACCGCATATTTACGGATAGCATACTATCACAGTTTTCCATATTCAAGGGCTGACCCCTTTAGTCGTTTCTTACCCTCCTTGACAAAGATTTTATCGACAGGTATTATAAGCTTAGCTAAGCCTAGCTAATAAATGTCGGAGGCACCTTATGCAAGTCAATATGCATGAAGCGAAGAGTAATTTGTCAGCTTTAGCCGAAAAGGCACGTCAAGGTGAAATCGTAGTTATTGCCAAGGCGGGCAAGCCCTTTGTGGATCTTCTTCCCCATAAAGACAGGCTTATTCAGCGGAGCCCAGGTCGCTTTAAGGGCCAGATCCAAATCGCCAATGATTTTAATCAAACACCGGATAATGTCATTGATACGTTTGAAGGGGAACTTTAATGCAGCGATTCCTGCTGGATACTCACGCTCTCCTTTGGTGGCTCAATGACTCACCCCAACTTGGACCACGCTGCAAGGAGATAATCGGCAATGAGCGTAATCAGATTTTTGTCAGCGCGGCAACAACCTGGGAGATTTCGATAAAAATTGCCCTCGGCAAACTGATTGCACCAGAGGATATGGATTCAATTGTTGAGGATGAGGGATTCAGCAAGCTCCCCATCAGCCTCTATCACGGTCAACTGGCAGGTAGCCTCCCCGCTCATCACCGCGACCCTTTTGACCGGATGCTGATCGCCCAAGCTCAGGCCGAGGGGTTGATTCTCATAACCGCAGACGAAAACATCCCTCTTTACAATTTACGCCTAAAAATCGCCAACGATTAAAGTATAAAACCGTTTCGTTTATTCACCGGAAACATGTAACGCCTCAGACGGAACCTAAAAAGGCGTATTCTTCATGAATTTCGAATTCAATGGCAGCCCTTCAACTATCCCAGGCTATCCACCCTGCTTATCCTGGCCATCCCTCAACCCTTATAAGTCAACGTTAAAG
>JBDNGT010000250.1:0-4976 GCA_041689145.1 Geopsychrobacter sp.
CACGGGCATCCCCACGTTCATGGCGTTCCATCGCGCGTGTCATCTCGATGTCATAGCAATAGTCCGAATTCAGGAAGTCGGGGCTCACCAAAAGGAGGATGATGTCAGCCGATTCCAGGTGCTGGTCGATTTCGCCGCCGATCTCCTCACCTGGACCGATCCGATGATCACTCCAAATATCGATCACTCCCTGACGCTTAAGGAGTGACAGATGTTTTTCCAGCTCATTGCGCAACCCTTCGTCCTGGTGCGAGTAGGAAAAGAATACCTCCACCATCATCTCCTTCCGGTAATAGCCGGTATGTCAGTCATAACATCTTGATTTTCGGTCCCTTCCAATTGAGAGTCGTTATACGGGCCGGCAAAAAAATCTAGCTTTCACCTGCCTATTCTAATACTCTATGACCAAATATACCCGATTTTATTGGACAAATCTGTGTCAGCCTCATCGTGGGTGATTCCTGGCAGTTCCAGGGTTGCTTGTGGTGTGGCTTCATAAAGAGGTGCTAGGCGATGACAGATGATCGATGGCTTTCGGTAGATGAAATTGCCACCTATCTCGGGGTCAAGCGGGACACCATATATAAGTGGATTGAACGCAAAGGGATGTCAGCCCACAAAGTGGGTCGGCTGTGGAAGTTCAGGAAGGAAGAAGTTGACGAGTGGGTTCGATCCGGAGGCACGGCGGAGCCTAACGAGAAGGGTTCGGGTAAATGAAGATCATCGACAACATCAACTCTTTGTTGGGCGATGATCTTAAGGCAACTATTCGCCCCAAAACCAGGCTTAAGATTGCGGCATCCTGTTTTTCCATTTATGCCTATGAAGCCTTGAAGTCCGAACTCTCAAAGATTGATTCGTTGGAATTCATCTTCACCGCGCCGACCTTTGTTCCCAATGAAGTCACCGATAAGCTCCGAAAAGAACGTCGGGAATTCTTCATTCCCAAGGCCGACCGTGAACGCAGCCTGTACGGCTCCGAGTTTGAAATTCAGTTGCGTAACAAACTCACACAGCGCGCCATTGCGCGCGAATGCGCTGAGTGGATGCGGCGCAAGGCTAAATTCCGTTCTAACAAGACCAAATCTTCGATGCAGCAATTTGCCTGTATTCAGGGGCCAGAGCACGATGTTGCGTATATGCCTTTACATGGTTTCACCGCTGTGGATCTGGGATATCAGCAAGGTGATGCCGTTTCTAATATCGTAAACCGTATTGATGAGACTGCCTTTACATCAACATACCTTCAGCTCTTTGACCAAATCTGGAACGACCCCGCCAAGATCGAAGATGTGACCGCCGCAATTTGTGATCATATCGAATCGGTTTATCAGGAAAATTCGCCCGAGCGCATCTACTTCCTAATGCTCTACAATATCTTTAGCGACTTCCTCGATGATATTGACGAAGATGTTTTGCCAAACGACCGCACGGGCTATCAGGATACGCTGGTCTGGAACAAGCTTTTCAATTTCCAGCACGATGCTGCCATAGGCATTATCAACAAGCTGGAAACCTACAACGGCTGTATCCTGGCCGACAGCGTGGGGCTTGGTAAAACCTTCACGGCCCTTGCCGTCGTCAAATACTATGAGCTGCGAAACCGGTCGGTGCTTGTTATGTGTCCCAAGAAGCTCGCGGACAACTGGTTAAACTACAACAGCAACCTGACAACCAATATCTTCTCCAAGGATCGCTTCAACTATGACGTCCTGTGCCACACAGACCTTTCCCGCACCTCGGGCGAGTCGTATGGCATTCCTCTGAACCGCATCAACTGGGGCAACTATGATCTGGTCGTCATCGATGAATCACACAATTTTCGCAATAACGATGCCGTTAAAGATAGAGAAACCCGTTATCAAAAGCTGATGAATCAGGTAGTCCGCCAGGGCGTTAAAACCAAGGTTCTTATGCTGTCTGCTACTCCGGTCAACAACCGCTTCAATGATCTGCGCAACCAACTCGCCCTGGCTTATGAAGGCGACTCTGAAAATCTCAGCAAGAAGCTGCGTACAGGCAGAACGGTGGAAGAAATCTTCCGTAATGCCCAAACAGTATTCAACCAGTGGTCGAAATTGCCCTCGGAGGATCGCACCGCACGGGCTATTCTGAACTCCCTTGATTTCGACTTCTTTGAACTGCTGGATAGCGTCACCATTGCCCGCTCGCGCAAGCACATCCAGACCTTTTACGACACCAGCGACATAGGTCAATTTCCTGAGCGACTCAAGCCCCTGTCGTTTCATTCTCTACTGACCGGGCGCACGGATGTCATGAACTTCAACGAGATATTTGAGCAGCTCTCGCTGCTCAAGCTCGCCGTCTATGCCCCGATCAGTTACATCCTGCCCAGTCGACTCAAAAAGTATGAAGACATGTATGACACACAGGTCGAGGGCGGCAAAGGCAAGCTACGTCAGGCTGATCGCGAACGAAGCCTGCAGGCACTGATGACGACCAATCTGCTCAAGCGCCTTGAAAGCTCGGTCGAGGCTTTTCGTCTCACCCTGAAAAGTCTGCTGGACAACCATACCCGCACCTTGAGTAAGATCGATTCATTCAAGGCTGCAGGTAGCGTAGAAAGTGTTTCCGACTGGACGGATAGTCTGGAAACCCTTGAACCAGAGGAAGATGATGTTTTTACTGATAATGGGGGTTTGGGTGAAGACGAAATCGGCGGCAAGGTCAAGATTAACCTTGCTGACATGGATCTACCCTCATGGGAACATGAGCTGAAAGGTGATCTGGAAGTCATTAATACCTTGCTAGACTCAATGGCAAAAGTGACGCCCGATGACGATGCCAAGCTACAACACCTTAAGACTCTCATCCTCAACAAGATTGAAAATCCCATCAATGACGGCAATAAAAAGGTCCTGATCTTTACGGCCTTTGCGGATACCGCCAATTACCTGTACAAGAACCTGGCTGAAAATATTCTGGCAACAAAGGGCCTGCATACCGGAAAAGTTACGGGCAAAGATGCACCTAAATCAACACTCGAGAAAAACTACGATTTCCAATCACTACTGACACTGTTCTCGCCACGCGCTAAGGAAAAATCGCTGGTCCTGCCAGATGAATTAGGTGAGCTGGATTTGCTCATCGGTACAGACTGCATTTCAGAAGGCCAGAACCTTCAGGACTGTGACTACCTGGTCAACTACGACATCCACTGGAATCCGGTTCGCATTATCCAGCGCTATGGCCGCATCGACCGCATAGGCTCTATCAATAAGACAATCCAACTGGTTAACTACTGGCCCGATATTTCCCTGGACGAATACATCAACCTCAAGGAGCGGGTCGAAAACCGGATGGTGATTGCCGACGTGACGGCCACCGGCGATGACAACGTACTGACAGCAAAAAGCAGTGATGTCTCGTACCGCAAAGAGCAACTCCGGCGTCTACAGGATGAGGTGATCGAACTAGAAGATCTGAAGACAGGCGTATCTATCACCGATCTTGGCCTGAACGACTTCCGCATGGACCTGCTGAACTATGTCAAAACCAATGGCGATCTGGCCAATGTGCCTAACGGCATGCATGCAGTTGTCCCCGCCAAGCACGAATTGGGCCTGCATCCCGGCGTCATATTTGCCTTGCGTAACCTCAACGACGCCGTCAACATCAACCAGCAGAACAGACTACATCCCTACTACCTGATTTATATCGCAAATGACGGTCAGGTCATTACCAATCACACCGAGGTAAAACCATTACTCGACCTGGTGCGGTCAAGCTGCAAGGGGCAGGCAGAACCCATAAACACGATGTGTCGCTTGTTCAATCAGCAGACCGATGAAGGCCGTGACATGAAAGCCTGCTCCGACCTGCTCAGCGCCGCCATCCGTTCGATGATCGACGTCAAGGAGGAAAAGGATCTCGACAGCCTGTTCTCCGGTGGCAGGACCACGGCGCTGGTGAACACCATCGCCGGGCTCGACGACTTCGAGCTTGTAGCCTTTCTTGTGGTACAGGAGGAAGGATGACAGCCGTGCTCTTCGACTATCCAAAGAGCGCCACCTTCGGCCCCGTGCTGCCCAAGAACAAAATCTATGAGCACGCAAGCCCAAGCAGTGCCGTTAAGAATCTGTTTGTCCGCCAGGTGGAACAGATCGTTTGGCAATACAAACTGGCACCCGAGACAGCTAACTTAAAGCCATCTCGGGCAGTGCCCGAAATTCAGATTTTCCGCATCACCCTTAAGACGGGTGAGCTTAAGCATGACGTACTACATTGCATTGACCGGGCTATCCCGTTCCCGATCGTTTTCGAGCTGCAGTACGAGGGCAAGACCCAAGTCATTGCAGCATTCAAGCGCCCCAGCGATGCGGACAGGTCAAAATGGGTGATGAGCGACTACTTTGGAAGCGCATGGTTACCGAGCGAGACACCGCGAGCTCGCTTGCCGGTAGCGCTCGACCTTGAAGTTTTGTATGCGCACCTGCTGACCCCCCTCATGCCATTTTCAGCTCGTCCTGGAGAAGGATTGCAGGCCTTTGTTGGGAGAATGGAGTTGATCCGTTCAAGACGACGAGAGCTCGAAAAATGCGAAGCCAGCCTGCATAAAGAAAACCAATTCAATCGCAAAGTGATGATCAACGCAGAACTTCGCGATTTAAAGCAAGAAATTAAAACTTTGACCCGCCCCCTTCCTGTAAGTGGGGCGGTAGTTGCACTGTAAAGGACGAGCCTGATGGAAAAGATGAAATTGCACTCGCCGAACCTGACCCGGGAAAACATTACTCGTATCCGTGAGATGTTTCCCAGCTGCGTGAGCGAAGCCCATGATGAGCAGGGTAAACTTAAGCTTTCGGTGGACTTTGATCAGCTGCGGCAGGAGTTGTCCGAGTCCATTGTGGAAGGCCCGCAGGAGCGCTATCGGCTGGACTGGCCCGGCAAGCGGGAGACATTGCTCACCGCCAATGCGCCCATAGCCAAGACACTACGGCCATGCCGGAAAGAGA
>JBDNGT010000251.1:0-2416 GCA_041689145.1 Geopsychrobacter sp.
ACTGGTGTTTATAGAAACCCTATAACTAAGTCGGGTGAAACGACTATTAATCATGCAGACTTGAACAGACCCAAGCTTATCAGAGGAAGACAAAAAGTTTATTTCCAAATAATGAGGGCGATTAGAGAGATTGTTTCGCTTCCAAGCCAGGATGACCCACTTGCTTTGGCACCTAAACAGGCTTTGTTGAATAAAGCAAAGGGTGAATATGGCTCACTAATTACTTGGGCTCTTGTGGAATATGGAATAAATGTCTGAAATTACTGGGACCATAACGAACAGACCCTTTGGGTTTGAGTTGATCTTGGATTTGCATGACTGTTCTCCCGAAACGTTTAATAGAAAGTCAATTGAGGAATATTTCGAAAAACTTTGCCACCAAATTGACATGACACGTTGTGAACTCCATTTTTGGGATGATGTAGGCGTACCGCCTGAAGAACAACAAACATCACCTCATACGAAAGGAACCTCGGCCGTACAATTCATCCTGACAAGCTCTATTGTTATCCACACACTTGATTTACTAGAGGCTGTTTATATCAATATTTTTTCCTGTAAAGAGTTTGATCAGGACAAAGCCGAAGAATTTTCGATAGAATGGTTCAAAGCTAAGGAATGCACATCGCATTTTATTAAGAGGATATAAATATGTTGATGTTTGAAAAAGAGATAGAAATCCCAACCAGCCAGGGGGGGAGTTCTCTTTTAAGGCACATTGAAGAGGCTGTTTCAAGCGAGTTAAAGAGTGGTGAAGTACCTGTCCGTATCGCTATCACAGAAAGCAACGAATCAAAAATAAAATGTGAATTTGGCGCTTTGTCAAATCACTCAAAATATCCTATCAATAGCCCAATCTTTGATTTCCAGAAGAGACAGTACGAAAACATTGATCAGTTCAATGCGGTTCTGCTTGTCCCCACCGGTGTCGGTGCCGAAGTTGGTGGACATTCCGGCGATGGCGGACCTCTTTCCAGGCTGCTTGCTTCTGGTTGCGACAACCTTATTACGCACCCGAATGTTGTTAACGCGGCAGACATAAACGAGCTGTCCGAGAATTCTCTATTCGTTGAAGGCAGCGTGATCAGTCGTCTTCTCATGGGGACGGTAGGCCTGCAAAAGGTCCGCGCTAATCGTGTGATGTTGGTTCTGGATAAACACGAGGATGCTTTCATCCACGAATGTGCAATAAATTCAGCTTCTGCCGCCAGGGCGGCCCTTGGTCTTGATTGTCCACAAGTTGTCTTGATGGAAGACAGGGTTCTGATGCACGCCCTGTATTCAAGCTCTGGTCGAGCGGTAGGTCGGATTGAATATCTGGAAAGACTCTGTGAGGTTTTAGAGGAATATCGCGATCAATACGACGCGGTTGCCTTGTCATCCCTGATCAGCGTTCCTGAAACATTTCACAAAGACTATTTCGATCAAGAAGATATGGTTAATCCTTGGGGTGGCGTGGAGGCGATGCTGACTCATGCGGTATCATCGATTTTTAATGTGCCATCGGCCCACTCCCCAATGATGACCACTCGAGAGATCCTGAATCTGGATGTCGGTATTGTTGACCCGAGAAAATCAGCCGAAGCGGTTTCGACAACCTATCTCCATTGCATCCTAAAGGGCCTGCAAAGAAGTCCCAGAATCATTGCCGATCCATCCTTAAACGGTAGCTCAGGCTTGATAACCGCAACCGATATCTCTTGCCTGGTTATCCCCGACGGCTGTGTCGGTTTGCCGACCTTGGCTGCTATGGAACAGGGCATCCCGGTCATAGCGGTAAAAGAGAATGCCAACCGCATGAAGAATAATCTGGATGACCTACCCTTTGCTCCGGGGAAATTGTTCAAAGTTGAAAATTATTGGGAAGCCGTTGGGGTTATGAATGCACTAAAGGCTGGTGTTGCCCCTGAGTCAGTCAGACGCCCCCTCTCGCACACCAAAGTTGTTGAAGCATCACACGCCAAGGATTCTCGCGCTGCAAGGCAAGCCCTGCAGATAGGTCAAAATCATTGTAGTGAGCTCGGGGTAGTAATTAAGAAAGCTTCTTCTGTTCAGTAACTATGAACAAGTTGGTGGACATGCCAATGCTATTAGATTCTAAAATACGTCCCATCCTGAATCCAGGATGGGACGTTCCTGTAAACTGCTTAAAATTTATTACTGATATTAGATATGGTCGTGCCAGGCCCCGCGCAGTTGGGTCCCATTGAATCGCGTACTCAGTAGCCCGTTCTCCGCTTATTTAGCGCCAGCTGATAAATCTTTTCATAGCGGCGTGCCGACACCTCCCAGCCAAAATTGATTTCCATCCCTTTTTTTATGAGTGCCAGCCAGCGTTTACGTTGTGGGTAGAGCTCGAGAACCCGGTCGATAGCCTCAAGCAGTGCATCCGGGGTCGCATCGTTAAACACAAAAC
>JBDNGT010000252.1:0-5494 GCA_041689145.1 Geopsychrobacter sp.
GCATTGGCACTCGCCATCGAGATCTTGCCGTTAAGTCGTTCAAGGTCATAGACCCCGTCAAGCACAGCGCCAAGGTCGAGCCGCCCGATCGAATCGTCAAGCAGCTCCTGCACGGCATCCTGACGCCTGATGATTTGCTCTTTGTCGATCAGCGGATAATGGATCCACTGGCGCAACAGACGACCCCCCATCGCCGTCAGGGTCCGATCGAGCACCCCGAGCAACGAACCTTTCTTACGTCCCCCCTGTAAGGTCGCGGTTAACTCCAGGTTACGTCGCGTCGACTCGTCGAGGACCATATGGTCGCGGGTGTAGTAGGTGTTGAGACTGCGGATATGCAGCAGATCATCCATCTGCGTGCGCTGCAGATAAGAGAGCAGCCCACCGGCCGCGCGGACCGATTGCGGCAGATCCTGACAGCCGAAAGCCTGAAGACTGGTACAGTTGAAGAAACTGCAGAGCGTCTCAATCGCCCGATCTGGTTCGAACTCCCAATCATTCAGGCGGTTGACCATCATCCCGTCGAGGTTGCGGAGAAAGGCTTGCTGCAGCCTGTCCCCTTCAATCTCGAACGGCAGCAGGAGCTCGCGGGGCTGCAAGGAGGCCAATTCGCTGAGAACCTTCTCTGCATTGTTCAGGTGGGTTACGCGGAACTCACCAGTCGTGATATCGATATGCGCGAGCCCGTAGCCGGTTTCAGGTTCACCGACCAGGGCCAGCAGGTAGTTGTTCTCTTTCGGTTCAAGGGTGTCGGTATCGGTCACTAATCCGGGAGTGACAACCTTGACCACCTTGCGTTTGACGATCCCCTTGGCGGTCTTGGGGTCTTCGACTTGCTCACAGATCGCAACCTTATAACCATTGCTGACCAGCTTGGCGATATAGCCCTGACTGCTATGATAAGGGATCCCGCACAGCGGGATGGCGTCTTTATCCCCTTTGTTGCGCGAGGTCAAAGTGATGCCGAGCACACGCGAAGCAGTCACGGCATCACCCAGAAACATTTCATAAAAATCGCCGAGTCGAAAAAACAGAATCGCATCCTGATACTGCGACTTGATTTCGAGATACTGGCGCATCAAAGGGGTCGATGCAGACATAAATTAAACCTGTTTTTCCGTGGGTTTACTATTTAGAGAAGGGGCAAGCCCTGCAGTCCCTCACACGCATAAGAACTTAGCAGAAAGTACCCTTTCAGGCAATCCGCTTGACCGTTTAAAAGCCAGTTGTTTATGATGCGCCAGCAAACCAAATAATTTCCCTTTTGAGGAGAATAAATGTCGCAACCCGTTGAAGAGATCCCGCTGGCAGCGTTGGTCACTGAAGAGCACTACGATATTTCTTCGCTCGAAGCCGAAATTCGCGCCGATCGCTACTGTGCGCAGCTGCTGAAACACTTCCATCGCTGGCTCCTTAACGAACAGCATCAAGAGGCTCTGGTTGCCGGTCAATTTGCAGCGGGGGCCGATTATTTTCTGCGGGAATTCATGATCGGCGCAAGAAGAGAGAATATCTTCTGCGCGACGGCCAAACAACTGCGTCAATTTGGTGGCAACTGGTACATAGTCAGTAACCTGGAATCGAACTGTGCAGAACTCGAGCCGATGCTGCTTGGGACCGCTCTGTTTTACCGCTACTGCACCGAGCAGAATCTATTCAGGGCAGAAGCCGCCAGGGATATCGATACAATCGCTCACGAAAGAGCATTTTTCAGCAAGCGGATTGAGGACTTCCACCAACTTCAGGCAGATGGGTACAGCGCCTGGAATCAGGCCTGTGCGCTGGCATAAACGATGTTTTTAAGTAACCCCAAAATACGTGCCGCAACCCTCTCGATTACCGCGGCGGTGCTGCTGGCGATCATCAAAGTCTTGGTCGCCTTCACCAGCGGCTCGATGGCGGTCCTGGCCTCAGCCGTCGATTCGCTGCTCGATATCGTCATGTCTGGGGTGAATCTCGTCGCCATCCGCCACGCCGAACAACCGGCCGATGAGAGTCACCCCTTCGGCCACGGTAAGTTTGAAACCCTGGCGACCCTGTTTCAGGCCTTAATCATTATGGCGACCGGCGGCTGGATCGTGTATGAAGCAGGAAACCGCCTTTACACAGGGACACAGAAGCTGGATGTCGATCAGGGGATCGGGATCCTCGCCTTCGGCGCCCTGGCGGCCTGGGGAATTTCCAGCTTTTTGAAACGGGCCGCAGTCAAGACCGAATCATCAGCGCTGGCGGCAGCTTCCCTCCATTTTCGGATGGACATCTTCAGCAACCTCGGTCTGTTGACCGGCATGCTGTTGATCCGTTGGTTTAAACTCCCCTGGCTGGACCCGACCCTGTCGATCATGGTGGCCGCCTATATCCTGTCAGAGGCGTTCAAATTGGTCCGTCACGCCTTACGCGACATGCTCGACCATGAATTACCGGACGAGATCAAGAATCAGGTCCGCTCAGTATTCACCGCGCAAAACCTGCCGCTGGAGGGGTATCACAACCTCCGCACCCGCCGTGCCGGCTCACGCAAGATTATGGATTTTCATCTCGAGGTCTGTCGGCATATGAGCGTCAAAGAGGCACACGATATTGCCGATCAGCTTGAAAAAGGGATCGAAGATGCCATCCTCGGCGCCGACGTGACTATCCATATCGAACCCTGTCCCGAGGGGCATTGCCCCGGAGTTGATGTTTGTTCACAGGACAAATCCCGCATCGTTCACAGCGTACTTCATGATAAATAATCAGAAGAGATAGTGCCAGAGCAGATCAACGCGCCCGCGTTTTATTAAGGTCTTCCCTGAATAGCGCATGACTTCGCGGACCTTTTCACGATGCCCCGCCCGATAACAGTGAACCGTGCAATGCTTGCAGGTTGACTTCGGCTTAAGCGGGCAGCGCTGACGACGTTCAATGGCATAACGCAAAAAATCAGCGCAGACGGCACAGTAGCGGTAACCTGCCGTCCCAGACAAACCCAGATCAAGCGCGACTGGTTCCTGTTCAGCATGATGGTCGGTGCAATACACACTGGTAAACAGCGCAAGAAGTTGCAGTTCTTTAGTCTCTTTTTTCATCGTTCCACCTGGCCGTTAACGAGCAAAGGCTATTGAAGGATTTACTCCAGAGCCTGCCGCGTCTGCGCAGCATAAGCTTCATCGGTCACTTGTTTATGGCGCAACCCTTAACGATCCAGTAGGGTTAGAATCTCCGTCGTTTTTCTCTCCATCAAATCATGATCCCCGCGCGATTCGACATTGAGGCGCACCACAGGTTCGGTATTTGAACTGCGCAGGTTAAAACGCCAGTCAGCAAACTCCAGACTCAAGCCATCCGTGCGATCGATCCGAGGATGTTGATTCGCATAGAAATTCTCGACCATGCTTATTGCCTCGCCGGGGTATTGCAACTTACGGTTGATCTCACCGCTCGCCGGAAAACGGCGCATCCGATCCCCAACCAGAGCCGCCAGGGGTTGACCGGTGCGGCTCATCAATTCCAATACCAGCAGCCAGGGGATCATCCCGCTGTCACAATAGGCGAAATCACGGAAATAGTGATGCGCACTCATCTCGCCACCATATACTGCATCTTCTGCCCGCATCCGCTCCTTGATGAAGGCATGGCCGGTCTTACTCATGATCGGGGTGCCACCCATTGCGGTCACCATCTCGACGGTATTCCAGGACAAGCGCGGGTCGTGAATGATCTTCGCTCCCGGATTGGCCGCCAATTGCGCGGTCGCCAAGAGGCCGACAATGTAGTACCCCTCAATAAACTCGCCCGCGCCGTCGAAGAAGAAACAGCGATCAAAATCCCCATCCCAGGCGATGCCGATATCCGCCCCATGCGTCAGCACCGCATCCCGCGTCGCGGCACGATTCTCCGGCAGCAGCGGGTTCGGAATACCATTCGGAAAATTGCCGTCAGGGTGATGATGGACCCGGATCATCTCAAACGGCAGCTGCGCGGCAAGCAGATCAAGCGCCGGACCAGCACAACCATTCCCAGGGTTAACCACAACTTTTAGCGGTTGTAGCGCTGTGACATTTACATAACCGAGCAGATGCCTGATATAGGCCGGTTTCATCTCCAATTGTTCAATGGTTCCAACCCGACCTGGGTTGGCGAACTCTCCGCCCTCAGCTAAACGCCGGATCTCATCAAGCCCCGTGTCGCCGCTGATCGGCCGAGAACCTTGCCGCACCAACTTCATGCCGTTGTAATCCATCGGATTATGGCTGGCAGTCACCATGATCCCACCATCTACCGCTTGGGTGAAGGTCGCATGGTAAACCTCTTCAGTGCCACAGAGACCGATATCCAGGACATCCGCCCCGCCTTCGCATAATCCACGCGAAAGCTCCCGGCACAGCTCCTCACTCGACAGGCGCACATCACGGCCCACGATCACCTTTGAGGGCTTAAGAAATTCCGCGTAAGCGCGCCCAATTCGGTAAGCGATCTCACCATTCAGTTCAGTGCCGAGTTGTCCACGAATGTCATAGGCCTTGAAACAAGTTATGTTCATTGATTTCTAAATCTCCTGCTGATTTTCACAACGACGCAAGCTCAGAACTAATGTAATTCTGAATTTGCTGTAATTCAAAAGCATTAAAGGGTTCTTCAGGCTCTTTAAATACCTGTGAAACCCAATAATTGGCTTGACCTGTCGAATACAGATAACTAATATTCATATATTCGATTTTAACTTAATTATGAGGTTGTTACCATGGATGAACTACCCTTCGATAAAAGTCTTGATTTCACCCGCGAATCTGAGATTTTAAAGGTTCTTGGTCATCCGGTACGCTTGAAAATCGTCGCGGGGCTGATGTCGCAGTCGTGCAACGTCAAAAAGATTTGGGAATGTCTCGGTCTGCCACAGGCGACGGTCTCCCAACATCTGGCACTACTCAAAAATAAGTCGATTATCTCAGGTCGCCGTGAAGGGGTCGAAGTGTTCTACCAGGTGACCTGTCCTGAGGCACAAAAAATCATCGGCGCACTTTTCAGTGAGCTTTTCAATAAGCGCGAAGAGTGCCACAACGGTGGTTGATTCGGCAAGAGATTGGACTATCGGATAGGTTATTTATTTGGTGATTAGCAACACGCAGAACATGAAACTCTGTTAAACCGAATCCATATCTATTTTCGACCTTGGGAACAACGGCCATTTTACCGTTTTCCATACAAGGTGTTATCTTGGCAAAAAGAACATCCCCTTGTTTAAAGGCAGTAAAACCTTTCTTAACTTCAGAGGCTGGTCGCTCTTGAGAAACATCAATTGAACCGTCGCCAGCACCTACGGCTGGCATTGGGACAAAGGAAACTAAAAGGTCGTTGGAGATTTCGGATTTATTTAGCCGAGGGTTTACACCGCAGACTTTATCAATCCTGACAACTGACCAGCCTTCCGGTAAATCTTTAATATTCAAATTACTCACGCCGCCAAAACCTCATTCAATCAATGGTTTTCGTAGGGGCGCGATTCATCGCGCCC
>JBDNGT010000253.1:0-5135 GCA_041689145.1 Geopsychrobacter sp.
GAACGAAGAGCTGCTGAAATGTCCGGTCGAGATTCTTGTCCCGGCGGCGGTGC
This sequence comes from Geopsychrobacter sp., assembly GCA_041689145.1. Classification (GTDB taxonomy): domain Bacteria; phylum Desulfobacterota; class Desulfuromonadia; order Desulfuromonadales; family Geopsychrobacteraceae; genus Geopsychrobacter. Next base: position 54 of record JBDNGT010000253.1, read on the forward strand.
AAAACGTTATCCATGCCGATAACGCCGCCGAGATTAAAGCTAAACTTATCGTCGAAGGGGCGAACGGCCCGGTGACCACGGAAGCGGATGCCATCCTGATGGCGCAGGGGACCAAGATCGTTCCCGATGTTGTTGCCAACAGCGGCGGTGCAATCGTCTGCCATTTTGAGCGAACCCAGGGGTTATCCGATGAATACTGGGATCTGGAGCGGGTCAACACCTCGCTCAACAAGCGGATCATGGCGGCCTATACCAACTCGCGAGACAGGGCTGAGGCTGTAGGAACTGGATCGATCCGGATCGGCGCCTGGATCGAAGCGTTGAAAAAAATCGAACAGGCGATGAAGTTGCGCGGTTGGGTCTAGTAACGACTAAACAGCACCGTACCTTTTGGGGAGAAGTCTAGCGATGGAGATATTTTCGAAAGCCGAATTTGAGCTCCGGCGGCAGAAGACCAAAGACGCCATGCAAAAGCAAGGTCTAGAGGTCCTCTTGCTGGCCGACCCGGCCAATATGAACTATCTGACCGGCTATGATGGCTGGTCCTTCTACACGCCGCAGGTTGTGGTGGTGGTCCTCGATGAGAGCGAGCCCTACTGGATCGGCCGCGGCATGGACGCTAACGGTGCCCGGCATACCTGTTGTCTTTCCGAGGGGCACATCCTCGGCTACCCGGACAGTCTGGTTCAGACCGCCGACAACCATCCGATGCGTTTTGTGGCCGATTTTCTGAAAGAGCATCGCTGGGAGCAGCGTTCGATCGGGCTGGAAAAGGATGTCTACTACTTCAATGCCAGATGGCTGGAGGAGTTGCAGCAGACGCTGCCCGGGATCGGGTTTTTCGACTGCAGTCTGCTGGTCAACTGGGTCCGCAGCATCAAATCCGAGACGGAAATTATGTATATGCAGCGGGCCGGGAAAATTGCCGAACTCGCGATGCAGGCCGCTGTCGACAATATCGCTCCCGGGGTCAGGGAGTGCGATGCCGTCGCCGAAGTCTATCGGGCCCAGATTCGCGGGACCCAAGCGTTCGGCGGCGACTATCCGGCCATCGTACCGATGATGCCGACCGGCGAAAAAACCTCGGCCCCCCATCTGACCTGGACCGACGAACCGTACAAAAATGATCAGGCGGTGAACCTGGAACTTTCAGGTTGTTGCCATCGCTACCACAGCCCCTTGGCCCGCACCGCCTACATCGGCCGGAACCCGCCGCAGAAGCTGCAGGATCTGGCAAAGAATGTGGTCGACGGTTTAAACCTCACCCTGGAGGCGATCAAGCCAGGGATCACCTGCGAAGCAGTGGAACTCGTCTGGCGGCAGCACATTGCCAAGTTCGGTCTGGAGAAGGAATCCCGCATCGGCTACTCCACGGGGCTTAACTACCCGCCAGACTGGGGGGAGCACACTATGAGCCTGCGGCCGGGAGACAAAACGGTGCTGCAACCGAACATGACCTTTCACATGATCCTGGGGATGTGGCTCGATGATGGTGGCTTTGAATGCAGCGAAGCGTTCAGCATCACTGAAAGCGGTTGCCAGACTTTTGCCGACTTCCCGCGCAAGTTGCTGCAAATCCAAGCGGCATCGTCATCAACATAGGTATTATTGCAGGAGAAGAACCATGTTGTTCCAGGCCAAAAAACACCAGACCTCCTATGGCGAAGCGGTCGGCATACTGCTGCTCGATTCAGGCGCCCCGTTTATTCAGGGGGATGTCGGCAATGCCACAACCTACGATTATCCGGTCAGGTTTAAACGGATCGATGGCCTGACTGTCGCGCGCATTTTCGCCCACGATCGGTCATTTGTCGAAAAGATGGTCGAGGGCGCTCGCGAACTGGAGCGCGAAGGGGTTAAGGCGATAACCGGGGATTGCGGCTTCATGGCGATCTATCAGGACGAGGTCAAGAGTGCCGTCGACATTCCGGTGCTCCTGTCGAGTCTGCTGCAGATCCCCTTTATCAAATCTACACTTCCCGCCGCTGCTAAAATCGGTATCCTGACCGCCAACACCAGCGCGCTGACGTCTGATCTTTTCGAGCGGATCGGGATCATGGCTGATGAGACGCTGGTCATTCATGGCCTGGAAAACTGCCCCCATTTCCAGGCGGCGGCAATTGAAGAAACGGGCGAGCTCGACAGCGACAAGATACGCGCCGAAATGGTCGAGAGCGCCAAGGAGCTCGTCTGCCAGAATCCGGGGGTCAGGTCGATCCTGCTGGAGTGCAGCTTGATGCCGCCGTACGCTGCGGCGGTTCAAAGAGCGACGAACCTGCCCGTTTACGACTTTATAACAATGATTAACCATGCTTATGCGGCAATCAAAACCAAAATCTACGCTGACACCATGTAATGGAGTTCCTGTGACGGATGAAATCCAGCAAAGGATAGAAGAACTGACGCAGGAACTGATCGACCTGCGCCGTGATTTTCACATGCACCCCGAACTCGGGTTCCAGGAGCAGCGCAGCGCGGGGGTGGTGGAGACCTATCTGCAAAAGGTCGGCATTGAAACAACGCGGGTATCGAGTACCGGGGTTGTCGGCTTGCTGGTCGGGACAAAGCCGGGACCGGTGCTGATGCTGCGGGCCGACATGGATGCTCTGCCGCTGACCGAAGAGAATGATCTGCCCTATAAGTCAAAAAATGTCGGGGTCTGCCACGCCTGTGGTCACGATGCCCATATGGCCATGTTGCTGGTGGCGGCCAAGGTGTTGTCGGAGCACCGGCAGGAGTTGGCGGGAACGATCAAGTTCGTTTTTCAGCCGGACGAAGAGGTCGCCGGCGCGCTTCGCATGATCGAAGATGGCGTCCTGGAGAATCCGCGCGTGGATGCGGCCATCGGCATGCACATCTGGACGCCGCTGGAATCTGGCAAGATTTCGATTGCCGCTGGCGCGGTCATGAGCGGCCTGGAGGTGTTCAAGGTGACGATCCACGGCAAGGGTGGACACACCGGTTCCCCGGAGAGTGCCGTCGATCCGATCCTTGCCGCGGCCAACCTCATCCAGACCGTGCAGCTGATCCAGACCCGCGAAATCAACCATCTGAAGTCCACCATCATCATGTTCGGCAAGATTAGCGGTGGCACCAAAAGCAACATCATCCCCGACAGGGTTGAACTGGAAGGATCGATTCGGTTCCTTTACGCAGGTGGCTCCGACAGCGCAGAGCAGCCGCTCGAAAGATTCCGCAGAGTCGTCCGCGGGGTCTGTGACACCCATCAATGCAGCTGCGAGATCGAGATCCATACGGAAAACATCCCGCTGGTCAACGATGCCGAGATGGTTTGCCGTGCGAGGGAGACAGCGAAAAAGGTATTTCCCGAGGTTGCCATCGTCGAGAGTCAGTATCTGGCCAGCGAAGATTTTGCGTTTTTCTCGGCCAAGGTCCCTGCGGTTTTCATGTTCCTGGGCTGCGGAAATAAAAGCAAGAAAACCGATCTGCCTCATCACAACAGCCGTTTCAATATCGATGAAGACAGCCTCCCGCTTGGAGGGGAAATGTATATAAGGACTGCGCTTGATTTCTTCCATGGTGATGGAAATCGCTGACTTAAAGAGGAATGAAAAATGGGACGGACTGGAGCTGAAATGATCATCTCCGGTCAAGGACAGTTTTAAAACCCGAACACGAGAAGGAAATTAGTTATGAAGAAACTGGTTGGATTACTGGCTATCTGCATCTTCCTGTCTACCTTCAGCATCGCTTTTGCTGGGGGATACACCGGCGGACCGATCAAGGCAAAACTGGCGTCAGAAGAGATTGATGGCGATTTCATGACCGTCTGGGCCAATAATTTTGCTGACCACATGAAGAAATGGTCCGACGGGAAGATTGATATCACGGTCTATCCCTACGGAACCTTAGGGGCCAACGGTGATATCAATGAACTCTGCCAGTTAGGCGTCGTTGATTTTGTCTTCTCGGATTATGCCTGGATCAGCTCCTTTGTTCCTCAGGCCCAGGTGTTGACCCTGAACTACCTGTTCCCCACGGAAAAAGTTCCACAAACCCTGGACTGGATGGTCAAGCACGGCGAATTCATGCCATTGCTCGAAAAATCCTTCAACAAGAATGGCATGGTGCCGCTTTCCATCATGTTTGAAGGCTGGCAGTGGCTCTCCTCCAAGAGCGAAGTGAAATCCCTGGCCGACATGCAAGGTCTCAAGGTGAGACTGATGTCCTCCAAGCTGCTGGTTGAAGGCTATCGGGCCTATGGTGCCAGCCCGACCCCCATGAGCTACGGTGAGGTCTACAGCGGTCTGCAGATGGGCTTGATCGATGCCCAGGTCAACCCTCTATTTGCCATCTACAGCATGAAATTTTATGAAGTACAGAACTACCTGACCCAGCTGAAGAGTGAGCCCTTTGTCGGGATCCCCACCGCTAATCAGAAATTTTTCAACAGTCTGACCAAAGATGCCCAACAGGAAATGCTCAGATTCTGGCGCGACGCCATCGTCCCTTCCGGTGAATGGATCACCGCCCGGAATGCCGGCGACCGTAAAAAAATTGAGCAGGCAAAACCGGCAATCAAGTTTTACGAGCTAGACGATGCAACCGTTGCCCAGTTTAAAGCCAAAGCCGAAACCGTTTATCCCCAGTACGTCGAACTGGGCGGCGAGGGTGCGAAGCCGATTCTTGACGCTTTCCGGAAAGACGTGAAGAACGCCAAAAAAGCCTTGAATATCAAGTAACTGAATAATCGGGGGCCGCAGTCAACCTGCCGACTGCGGCCCCCTGCGTCTCAAACAAAGAGGGCTCTGGTCGATGAGTGAAAAAGACAAAGACAGAAAGCCGCAGAGTCGCTTCCAGCGCTTCAACCACCGACTCGGAGTCATTCTGAATGGTATCGAAGTGTCTGTGCTGGTGTTTTGCGTGGCGGCTTTGGCGATTCTGCTGATTACCAATGTTTTTGCCCGGACTTTTTTCCAGAGCATCTATTTCGCCGAGGAGATCTCGAAGTTTCTGGTGATGCTGATGACCTTCGTCGGGGTGAGTTACGGGGTCAGAAAGGCCCGGCACATCCGGATGGGGGCGTTTTTGGACGCGATGCCGCCGAAGCTGGAGAAAGGC
>JBDNGT010000254.1:0-4951 GCA_041689145.1 Geopsychrobacter sp.
GCGTGTCGCGAGCAGGCGATCAAAAACCGTAGGAGAACCTCCGCGTTGATAATGGCCTAAAACGATGGTGCGTGTTTCGAAGCCGATTTTATCCTTGATCTGCTCCCCAATCTTTTGCGCATTCCCGGCGCCTTCGGCAACTATATTTGCGGCAAGTCCTGCTCTTACGATTGCGCGCACCGCGGCGTTCATGCCTGAACAGTCTCCATCACTGGTTAATACGGCTATGCGTTTCATCCCGGTCTCTTGCTCCTTCCTGGAAGGCGACTTAAAGCTGAATCTTAGCGCATAATCGCTTTCTTTGCTCACGACTAAATGAGGATTTGCTGATTAGTATCAATCTTCCGTTAAAGCGAATTTGTCCCCTCTCCCTGAGGGAGAAGGTGGCCGCGGAAGATCAGTGCTAATCAAGTTGTTCGCTGAACAAGGGCAGGGGAAATGTTTGGTTTGCTCTATAGCCAGTGTGGGGAGGAATGGTGTAACATTTGATCAACAATCCTTCCCGTCAGTTTTAACCCTTCCGTTGAGGTGTTTCATGCGTTGCTTGATTTGTTTAATGAGTGCTTTTTTTCTGCTGAGCCAACCCCTGTATGCTGCGCGTCTGGCCGAGCGGGTGCAAGAAGAGCATTTAGACAATGGGCTGACCCTGTTGATGCTGGAGCGCCACGCTGCTCCGACCGTTAGCGCCTATATCAGCTTTCGTGTCGGCGGCGCCAATGAGGGGAACCGAACGCGCGGAATCGCTCATCTGTTAGAGCATATGTTATTCAAAGGGACCAAAATTCTGGGGACCAGCGATTATGCGACTGAAAAGCCGTTGCTGACTCAGATTGAAGATGTCGGCAACCGGATTGATCAACTGAAAAATGATCCAGCCGCGAATCAGGCTGAACTTGAGACCCTGCGGTCGCGTTTGCATGCCTTGCAGCAGGAACATAAGAAATATGTGGTGAAAGATGAGTTTTCACGCATTTATGCAGAAAACGGCGGGGTCGGTTACAACGCTTACACCAGTAAGGATCAAACGACCTATCTGATCTCTTTACCCTCGAATAAGCTTGAGCTCTGGGCTGCGCTTGAGTCTGATCGGCTGCAGAATGCCGTCTTGCGTGAGTTTTATACGGAGCGCGAGGTTGTGCGCGAAGAACGTCGTCGTTCCTACGAAAGCAACCCTTCCGGCCTGCTCTACGAGGCCTTGATCGCCGCCGCCTATACCGTCCATCCTTACCGGAATCCCGTGATTGGTTGGGACTCCGATATTGCCAATCTCTCCCTGGCCGAAGCCCGCGATTTTTTCACACGCTACTATCGTCCGATCAACATGGTTATTACCCTGGTCGGTGATTTCGATTCCGCACACGCGTTGACCTTGGTCAAACAGTATTTTTCGGCGATTCCCGCGGGGACCAAGGTCCCGCAAGTGCTTGAGGTTGAACCTCCGCAGCGGGGTGAAAAGCGGATTAGGGTCAATTTTGATGCTGAGCCCGCTGTCTTGATCGCCTTCCATAAGCCGACCATGCCGCATCTCGATGACTATTGTGCCGACCTGGTGACAGATATTCTCGCCGGTGGCGCAACCTCGCGTTTGTATAAGCGGCTGGTTGTCGATGAACAGTTGGCCGGCAATGTCCAGATCTACGGGGCTCCGGGGAGCCGCTATGCCAATCTGTTGGTGATCGACGCGACTCCCCGTTTTCCGCATACGGTTGCCGAGGTTGAAGCCGCTATCTATGCCGAACTGGATAAGCTGAAAAGCGCGCCGGTTACCACCACAGAGTTGAAGCGTGCGCGTAATCGCCTGATTACCGATAATCTGCGGCAGATGCGCAGTAACGATGGGTTGGCCCGATTGCTCTCAACCTACGCGGCAGTTGGCAGTTGGCGTTATCTGACCGACTATGCCGAAAAAATCGAGGCGATCGATCCCCCCCAGTTGAGCGCTTTTGCCAAGCGTTATTTCACTCCGATGAATCGGACCGTGGCTGTTCTGCAACGCGAGGTAGAAAAATGAGAGTACTGCTATCGCTCACCCTGGTGCTGATGTTAACGGCCTGTAGTGGCCAGTTATTGCCGCACCCGCTGCGTCCAGACGCCTTAAGTTATCCCGAATTGCAGTTTGAATTTCCGCGCGTTGAACATTTGACTCTGGATAATGGGATCGAGGTCTATCTTCGGGCGGATCACGATATCCCCCTGGTTGAGGTGACCACGATGGTTGGTGGCGGTTCAATCTTCGATCCCGCCGACATGACCGGTCTGTCCGATCTGTTTGTTGACGGCTTGCAGACCGGCGGCGCTGGCGAACGCTCGCCGCAAGAGCTTGAAGAGGTTCTCGACAATATGGCGACTGACCTGGCCGTCAGCAGCAGTTCCTATGCCTATGCTATCGCTGTGTCGCTGCGCCGTCAGGATCTGGCTGAGGTTTTTGGGGTTCTGGCGGATGTTTTACGGGCGCCGAACTTTGATCCGCAACGGCTTGAGGTTGCCCGGCAGGGTTTAATTGAGGCGGTGCGTCGGCGCAACGATGATCCAGGTTCGATTGCAGGGCGCACTTTGGCTAAAACTATTTATCACGACCATCCATTCGGTCGTGTCACCACAAAAAGGACCCTCGAGAAAATCCAGCGTAAAGATCTGGTGCGTCTGCATCAGACCTATTTTAAGCCGAATAATCTGTCGATCGCGGTTTCAGGCGATATTGATCTCGATGAATTGAAAAGCTTGTTAGCGCAGAGCATGGGGGACTGGAAGGCTTCGGAACTCCCCGATCTAAAACCTCCTGCGTTACCGGCGATGTCGCCTAAAGGTGGCATCTCAATCGCAGATAAGGATATTCCCCAGACGACGATTCTGATCGGTCAACCGGGGATCGATAAAAACAACCCGGATGAAATGGCGCTTAAAGTCGCAAATTTCATTTTGGGCGGCGGCGGGTTTAACAGCCGGATGATGCGCGAAATCCGTTCAAATCGCGGGCTGGCCTATTCCGTTTACTCTTATTTTCAGATTGGACGAATTCTCCCCGAACTCTTTATTGCCAAGGCTGAGACCAAGAGTAGTTCGACCCTTCTGGTCGCGAAGCTGATGCGGGCGCTGATCCAGCAATTGATCGACGAGCCGGTATCGGACATGGAGTTGACGACGGCCAAAGAGAGTCTGATCAACAGTTTCGTCTTTGCCTTCAATAATAGTCATTCGATTGTTACCCGGCAGCAACGCCTCGACTTTTACGCTTACCCGCCCGATTATATGCAGACCTACCGCCAGAGGATTGCCGCTGTCACAATCGAGGATGTGCAGCGGGTGGCCAAGAAATATCTGCATCCAGATCAATTACAGATTGTTTTGGTGGGCCGGCGGAATGAGTTCGAACAGGACCCGGCTGCGGCACTGGGGATGCCGGTCGAAAATGTGGATCTTGATATCGAATAAATCGCGGTGGCTTGAGTTGCCGGCTTGGGTCCTATTGTCGATCCGATGATTTGGTAAGCAAAACTCAATTTCTGGGTCGAAAGACATTTAAATATCAGGGAGTCGGCGAAAATTGCTGGCTCCCTGTTTTTGTCCGCTTGACAGTGGCATGTCTCCACTGATAGTTACTATAAGGTAACCATCAGTGGAGACGTTATGGAAAAACTAACTGAACGGCAGCAGCAGGTTTATCGCTTTATCGCGGTTTATCTTGAAAAACAGGGCTGCGCCCCGACCTTGCAAGAGATTGCTGTGCACCTTGGGGTGAGCGGCAACCTGGGGGTGCTGCGCCATCTGAATGCGCTCGAAAAAAAAGGCTATCTGCGGCGCAGGCTGGGAAGCGCGCGGGGGATCTCTCTTATTGGGCGTTCGACGTCGGCAATTTCGTTGCCCCTCATCGGGTCCGTCGCAGCCGGGATGCTGACCGAAGCGCTTGAGGATATCCAAGGGCATATCTGTGTCGACCCGACGCTGGTCCGCGGCGCGGGCTGTTTTGCTCTGCGGGTCAAGGGGGATTCGATGATCGAGGCCCAGATTGCGCCGGGGGATCTGGCGATTGTCCGGCCGCAGGCAACGGCTGAAAATGGTGAGATTGTGGTCGCTATGCTCGACGGGGCGGCAACCCTTAAGCGCTATTTTCGTGAGAATGGGACGATCCGTTTACAGCCCGAGAACGCCAGACTGCAGCCGATTATTCTGCACCCCGAGGATGGCGAGGTGCGGATCCTCGGCAAGGTGACCGGGATCATCCGGGAGCTCGGGTAAGCGATGGATATTTGCAGTGAGAATATCCGGGTCGGGGTCGTCCATGGCCCCGGTGGCCGCATCCGGCCGGTCTGGTTTGATCTCAACCGGCGTAAGCATCAGATCATTGAGGTGACCAACAGCTGGCGTGAACGTAGCGGCACAACTGAACTGATCCATTTCCACGTCACCGATGAGGGCGCGCTCTACGAGTTGAGCTACAACCTGACCAGCGGTTGCTGGTCGCTGCAGCAGGTCGAAGCGCTGTGAAACCGCGGCTGATCATGCATGTCGATATGAACGCCTTCTTCGCCGCGGTTGAGCAGCAGTCGAATCCGGCTCTGCGCGGCCAACCGGTGGCGGTGGTCGGTAGCAACCAGCGTACCATCATCCTGACCGCGACCTACGAAGCCCGCAGCTTTGGGGTCAAGACCGGCATGACCCTTCACGAGGCGCGTCAATGTTGTCCGCAACTGCGTATGGTGCCCGCTAATAATCGGCTGTACACCCATGTCTCATCGCAGGTTATCCAGATATTCAAGGACTACTCGCCGTTGGTCGAGGTCTTTTCGATCGACGAGGCCTTTCTGGATATCAGCGGCTCACTCAGCCTCTACGGCAGCGCCCAGCGGATCGCTTATCTGATAAAATCGCGGATCAGGGCGCGGCTCGGACTCTATTGTTCGGTGGGAGTTGCGCCCAATAAGCTGCTGGCCAAACTGGCGTCCGAGATGCA
>JBDNGT010000255.1:0-10417 GCA_041689145.1 Geopsychrobacter sp.
AACTCACCCCGGACTATGGAGTATTGGCCCACCATGCCCTTTAAAAAGAAGATAGCCGCGCGGGCGGCCCAGGAGATCCATGCGGGGCAGGTGATCAATCTCGGCATCGGTATCCCGAACCTGATTCTCGATTATCTGCCGGCAGGGATTGAGGTCTTCGTCCAGGCTGAAAACGGCATTCTGGGCATCGGCCCCCGCTGCGACAAGGGGACCGAGGATCGCAACCTGATCGATGCTGGCGCCAACTATGTCAGCCTTAACCCCGGCGCCGCCTTTTTCGACAGTGCCCTCTCCTTCGCGCTGATCCGCGGCGGGCGGGTGAACACCAGCTTTCTCGGCACCTTGGAGGTCTCGGCGAATGGCGATCTGGCGAACTGGATAATTCCGGGGAAGATGGCGCCCGGCATCGGCGGCGGTATGGAGCTGGCGCAGAAGGCGCAGCGGGTGATCGTCACCACCTCCCACTCCACCCGGGAAGGGGCGCCCAAGATCCTCTCCCAGTGCACCCTGCCGCTGACGGCGCGCGCCTGCGTCAAGACCATCATTACCGAATTGGCGGTGATCGATGTGACCCCCCAGGGGCTGATACTACGCGAGATCGCCCGGGAATCGAGTCTTCGGGAAGTGCAGGAGAGGACCGCCGCGCCCCTGCTCTTCGCCAGCGGGGAGATCCCCAGGTTTTAACCTTTAAAACAGGAGCCCGAATCGAACCCATGAAGACCGCTGAAACTAAAATCCTGAGCACCGTCGACGCCCTGGCCGAGGATATCATCGACTTCACAGGGCGACTGGTCAGCGAGCCCAGCACCCTCGAGAACGAGGCCTCTGCCCTGCAGGTCATGGAAGCTGAGCTCATCCGGCTCGGTCTGGCGCCGGTCCGGGTGCCGATCGATCCCGAAAAACTGGCGGCCCATCCCGGATACGCCCCGGTCCCCTGGAGCTACGCGGGCCGCTACAACCTGGTGGTGACCCGCCCGGCAGATAGTTCAGGAGGACAGAGTGCTCTGTTCAACGGTCATTTGGACGTGGTGAGTCCGGAACCGAGGGAGTTGTGGGAGACCGACCCCTTCACTCCGCTGATCCGTGACGGCTGGCTGTATGGGCGCGGCGCCGGCGATATGAAATCCGGGGTGGCGGCCATGACCTATGCCCTGCACGCCGTGGAGAAGACCGGCTTCGGCCTGCGCGCGCCGGTGACCCTGGAAGCGGTTATCGATGAGGAGTGCTGCGGCAACGGGGCGCTGGCCTGTATGGCCGCAGGATATGACGCCGAGGCGGTACTGATCCCCGAACCCTTCGGCCCGACCCTGTACACCGCCCAGGTCGGGGTGCTCTGGTTTAAGGTCCGTATGCGTGGCGTCTCCTGCCATGTTCAAGAGACGGCGGCCGGGACCAACGCCATCGAAAAGAGCTATCCGATCATCGCCGCGCTGCGCCGACTGGAAGAGACCATGAACGGGGAGGAGCGGCCCACGGTCTATGCTGATCACCGCCACCCGCTCAACCTGAATATCGGCATCTTCAAGGGGGGCGACTGGCCATCCACCGTCCCCTCTGCCGCCGAATTCCATGGCCGGCTCTCCTTCTTCCCCGGCACCCCCTACGCGGCGGTCTGCCGTCGCATCCAGGCCGCGGTGGCCGCGGCGGCGCAAGCCGATCCCTGGCTGACGAGTAATCCGCCCGAGGTCGAATTCTATGGCTTTCGCTCGGCGGGGCACACGATCAGCCGCGAACTTCCGGCGTTGACGACCCTGAACGGCTGTCACCAGGACCTCACCGGTCGCGCCGCCGAAAGCTACATTTCGACCTGCACCACCGACCTGCGGGCCTTCCACTTTTTCGGCCAGGGACAGGCCACCTGCTACGGTCCGGTGGCGGAGAACATCCATGGTGACAACGAACGGGTCAATATCGATAGCATTCTGCAGGTGGCCAGAGCCTATGCGCTCTTTCTCGCCCGCTGGTGCCAACTAGCCGAGTGATTCTTTGCCGACGAACAAGGGAGATTAATACATGCAGGAAGTGGTGATTGCCGATTATCTGCGTACGGCTTACTCCAAGGTCAAGCCCAGCAACCCGGGGACAGATTGGTTCAGTACGCTGCGTGCCGATGACCTGCTCGCCGAGCTGATTCCACCCTTGCTGCAGCGCAGCGCAACTGAGGGGATTGAGGTGGATGATTTGATCGTCGGTTCGGCGCTGGGGGTGAGCGAGCAGTGGACCTTCGGCGGCCGCAGCGGCGTCTTCCTCGCCAACCTGCCGGAATCTGTCCCGGCCAAGTTTATCGACCAGCAATGTGGCTCCAGCATGGCGGCGCTCCATACCGGTTTTTTGGAGATTGCCGCTGGTTATGCCGATCTGGTTGTGGCCGCGGGTATGGAACACATGGGGCGGGTGCCGGTCGGTCCAACTCTGTTTGAGAAAGGCGCCATCTCCGTCAATCCCCGGCTATACCGGGAGGAATGCTTTCAGCACTGGGACATGAAAACCACCATGCACATGGGTTTCACCGCCGAAAAACTCTGTGCGATGAGCTGCTTCAGCCGTGAGATGCTCGATCAATGGGGCGCCCGTTCTCATCAGAGGGCGGAAATGGCGCAGCAGTCCGGATTTTTCGATGGCGAGATTCTGCCGATCGCGGCCCGACAAGCCGATGGAGAGGTCATGAACGTCAATCACGACCAGGGCATTCGCGCCAACGTCAAGTTAGAAGATCTGGCAAAACTGGCCCCGGTCTTCCGCCCCGACGGCCTGATAACCGCCGGTAACGCCTCGCCGCAGAACGCCGGTGCCGGCGCTCTGCTGATGATGTCCCGCGCGACCGCCGAGAGTAAGCAGCTGGCGCCCCTCGCCAGTATCCGCTCCATCGGCTTTGCCGGTGTCGACCCCACCCTGATGGGGACCGGCCCGGTTCCAGCGGTGCAGAAAGCACTGAAAAAAGCAGGCTTGAAACCCGCCGACATCGATTACTGGGAAATCAATGAAGCCTTCAGCGTAGTCGTGCTTAACGCGATCAGGGAATTGGACATCGACCCCGAACGGGTCAACGTCAACGGTGGCGCCATCGCCATCGGCCACCCCCTCGGAGCCACCGGCGTGCGGCTGGTCGGAACCCTGGGCCGCACCCTTCTGGCAAAGGGCGCCCGCTTCGGCTGCGCAACGGCCTGCATCGGCGGTGGTCAGGGGATTGCGACCATCATTGAACGGGTGGGCTGAAAGTTAATTCCCTACAAACAAGGGCTTATCTCCCTCATCCCCTACGGTCTAGCGTTTGAACCAGACGTTCATGCTTTCCAGTCCGCCAGAGATCTGAGTGTTATTGATCAGCGTACCGGCGAAGCTGTAACCATTTTGCGCAAAAGTGATGTTCATGCCGAATGAGGTTGCGCGTGCGATGGTATAACAGGTCTTGCAGTTTACTTCGGCCATCAACTCTTCCAATGTCCAGAGCAGCACATTGGCCAGGCCGCGACCGCGAAAATCGGGATGGGTCGCGAAATCGGTCATTTCAGCATTTGAGCTGTCCTTATCCCTCTCGGCGGACGCGACCGCCAGCAGGCGGCCATCCTCCCAGATGCCGGCATAGGTGACATTCTCTGCCATTGTTTCGGCCAGATAATCGGGATTGTGGACCGGAAAAGGATAACTGGCGAAAACCTCGCGATAGAGCTCAGCCATTTGCGCGCAATCGGCCGGCAGCGCGAGCCGGCAGTCACCTGCGGCGTAGCTCTTGGCCGCTGGGGTCGCCACTGCTTTTGCTTGGGCCGTTTCCAGAACCGCAGCGACCCGGTCGGCATCAGGATCGATCGAGCGCGCGGGGTCGTAGTAACGAGCCATGAACAGGCCGTCGGTCTCGCCATGGTAAAATCCCGGGATGGCGGCCTCGAGCCGGTAGTTATTTTGCTCGAAGCCTGCTTGAGCATAGGCCGGAACCTTGGCGAAAACCTTGGAATAGCCGCGCGATTCCGCCAGTTCGTTCAGGTGGGCGAGAATTTCAGGGAAATCTTCCCGAGCCAGTTTCATCAGGTAGATACGGTCGTTTGCCGGTCCATGCTGAAGCACACAATTATCAAATGTTTCAACTTGATCAATTTTCATCGCGTCGCTCCATCCGCTCGTTATCCGCCGGCGTCAGGCTGATGGTGGCGTCGTGGTCGGAGAGTAACCTTTCGATCCCGGTAGATGCGGTCTCCTCGCCCTCTTCCAAGTTCATCAGCAGGTCACATTGATCGCACTTGCGGTCGCAGAATTTTGCCTTGTAGCTGTCCGGTTCCTGATAGGTGGTAATGACCCCTTCGTAATTTCGCAGCACCACCTTGTTGGTCGACAGCGAGATCAGGTAGTTGGGGTTGACCGGGATCTTGCCGCCGCCGCCGGGGGCATCGATAACGTAGGTCGGTACCGAAAAACCGCTGGTGTGACCAATCAGCCCTTCCATAATCTCAATCCCCTTACCGACCGGAGTGCGGAAATGGGACAGACCTTCGGACAGGTCGCACTGATACAGATAGTAAGGACGTACACGATTCTCAACCAGTTTATGGACCAGCGATTTGATAATCCGCTGGCAATCATTGACTCCCGCGAGCAGCACCGATTGGTTGCCGAGCGGAATCCCGGCATCGGCCAGTTTACTCAGGGCTTCGCGGGTGGAACTGGTGATTTCGCGCGGATGATTGAAGTGGGTGTTGAGCCAGACCGGGTGGTGTTTTTTCAGCATGTTCACCAGATCATCGGTAATCCGATAGGGCAGCACCACCGGCATTCGTGAACCGATGCGGATGACCTGAACATGTTTGATCTTGCGCACCTCGGTCAGAACCCAGTCGAGGTATTCATCACTGAGCATCAACGGATCACCGCCGGAGAGCAGCACATCCCGAACTGACGGGGTGTTGCGAATATAGTCGAGCCCGGCGAGAATCTGGGCGCGGTCAGGGATCGAATCAATATCGCCGACTTTGCGTTTGCGGGTGCAATGGCGACAGTACATCGAGCAGACATTGCTGATGTGAAACAGAACCCGGTCGGGATAGCGGTGGGTAATCCCCGGCACCGGGCTGTCACGATCCTCCGATAACGGATCTGCCATGTCGCATTTCTCGATCTGCAACTCTTTGGGATCGGGAAAAGCCTGGCGAAAGACCGGATCATTGCGAAAGTCATCGCGGTCGATCAAGGACAGGTAGTAGGGCGTGATCGACATCGGAAACTTTTTCAGCGTCAATTCGATCTTCCGTTTTTCTAACGGAGTCAGATCGATGCCGAGCAACTCTTGGAAGGTATCAACCTTGGTGATGGAATGTCTGAGTTGCCAGTGCCAATCTTTCCATTTGGAGGTTGCGACAGTACCGTCACTGAGATAGTCGGCGATTTTTTTTTGGGTGTTAGAATAAATAGTCATGATTAGGTTCGAAGCTCCTTGCGCACAATCGTCAGCATTGCTTAAGGGCATTAGCGATTACTGCATTTCCTGAGTACCTAAGTACAAGCTGTTGCGTTGAGCGAGGTTAAGCCACGGCTTAGCGGCCTGGGGGGAGACTGCAATTCAAAAGGCAGAAACAAGCCCTTTTTTTGGCGTTCATTTCAGATTTCTTTTAAGCCGAGGGCAGGGTAATTCAGAGGCAGAAAATTAATATACAAACAATTCGTATACGAATTACAATGACATGGATGACCGTTGTTGTCAAGTCAGGTCCATATACCCAGATCCCCCGGTCCTATAAAGGCAATGATCGGCGACGCCCCGATTTTGAGCCAAGATCGTCGCGCTGACGGGGGTTTTACCCCGGAAAATATCGGATCTGGTGGATAATGCTAAAAGTGGCTCTCTGTATGTCTTTCTGGGCGCGTTTCGGGCGTAGTTGACCCTTGATGGTCAGTTTTCTTTTGCCATTTAACCCCTTCAACCCGCCATTTCTGTTCCGGAGGGCCCTTCTCTGGCAAGTTGCATTATGCGCTCTCGAATCTGCAACAGCAGAGCACAGGCCGGTTGCCTGGAACTGATGAGGATTAGCAACTGGCGCGAGCGTTTCGTTACTTGGCCCGCGAGATTGATCAGCCCGAACCGAATCGCCTTGAGCCGTTTGCATCTCCAACTTTGCGGCAAGACCAGGAGGCTGTCCGACAATCCATGACCGGCTGCAAACCCAGCTGTTTGGCTCATATTTCAGCTCCTTTTCGGCCCATTTTTTACTGTGTCCCGCCCAACTGGGGACATAACAAACTTCGGCCCATTGCTGTTCCGTTTCGTGTAGACGGTCATCCGGCTCGGAGCGCAGGACCGGACGCCATTGATCGTCATCAACGTCACGCACGGCCTGCCGAAAACTTGCGGTGACATCGGCTCCGATAGCGAATTCAATGACGCCGAAACGTTCGTTGCCCCCTTCGGCACAGTAGCGCAGCAACTCTTGCTGATATCCTGCGGTATCGGATCGGAAGAACGCCTTGTGCCATAATTGTTGCACCTCGTTGGTGATAGTTGCATTGTTCGCGCAAGCATTCTATCTCCCCGGCTTTGCTGGGATCAACGAGGTTCTTTATTTTTTAGCTGGTGGATCTAGGATGAAACTGAAACCGGACGG
Organism: Geopsychrobacter sp.; assembly: GCA_041689145.1. Classification (GTDB taxonomy): domain Bacteria; phylum Desulfobacterota; class Desulfuromonadia; order Desulfuromonadales; family Geopsychrobacteraceae; genus Geopsychrobacter. The sequence continues at coordinate 6,588 of JBDNGT010000255.1, forward strand.
TTCAAGCAGGAGACCCTCAAGAAGACCGGCGTCAGCAACGCGTAGGGAGTCGCAACCGACGATATCGAGCAATATATTCACAATCTGTAAGCCTGGAACGATAACATCTGCCCTGCCCTCTTCCATGCCAGGCAGTAAGGCTCTCTCATTCAACGGCAATCCCAGCAAGAAGTGATGCATGTATTCTAACCAAGATCGCTCTAAGCTCAGGTTATTGACGCGGCTGGCATCATATTCGACCATTTGCAGTTTAAGCGCTGCCAGCGTAGTTATTGTGCCAGCGGTACCGACAAGCTCAATCGGCGCTGCGTCCTGTTGCCATTTTTTCCAGACTGGATTCTCTAGGAAAGAGGACAACTCTTGCTGGATTGCCGCATAACCCTGGGCAGGGTCGGGATAATCTTCAAATAGGCGAACAACACCAAGGGGGAAGCTTCTTTGAATGCAGACCTTTTGGTTATCAAAAAGGATAACCTCAGTACTGCCACCGCCGATATCAAATAAGAGTGCTCTTTGGGGGACAGGGTCAAGTACCGACACAATCCCTAGGCAACTCAAGCGGGCTTCTGTCTGCCCATCGATAATCTCGACTCTCAAACCAGTACGCTGTCGAATAGTTTCAATAAATTCAAGGGAATCAGAGGCATTCCGGAGTACTGCGGTTCCGACGGCTCTGACTTTTTCGACCGATTTTTGCTTCAGCAGGGCTGCAAACTGTTCCAAGACGGGCAGCGTACGAGCCATACTTTGAGGGGCCAGACCCGAAACAGGGTGATACCCCCCGGCAAGGCGTGTTACTTGACGATAATATTGAGGAACGGGGGAGCGAGAGCCATCGGTCTGTTGCAGCATCATTCGGACGCTGTTGCTGCCGACATCTATAGCGGCGCGCATCACTCGGCATTCCCCGTTACCGCTTCGGCAACATTGTAGATATGATCACTGATTTTTTCAAAATTGTGCAGCATATCAATGAAGATCATACCGGGTCGAACGGCACATTCGCCCGTATTCAGTCGATCAATGTGTCTGTTCCGGGAGGATTTTTCAAGATCGTTGATCGCAGCTTCGTAGCTCATCGCGGCAGTTCCGATTGCGGTGTCCCCCGCTTCAAGTCCGTCAACGACGAAAGTTAAAAAATCTTCCGTTTTGCCCGATATTTCGGCAAGTTCATTCAACCCTATTTCTGAGAAAACGATATTGGATTCAACTTTTCGCTGACCGAGTTTCCAGAGATTTTCGCAATGGTCACCAACCCGTTCCAAGTCGTTCACCACATGCATCAAAACGGCAATCTCCCTCAACGTCCTGGCGGCTACAGACTTTTGAGAAAGATCGACAAGAAAATCAGTGATCTCTTGCTGCAGCAGATCGACCAACTCCTCGCGGCCCTCCAAGCCCTTGATCCATTTTAGATCTCCAGATTCAATAAATCTGTTGGTTTCTTGCATCATTTCAAGGGTAGTCCGTGCCATCCGGTAGGTTTCACGTCGCGCCTGGCCAAGTGCGATGGGAGGGGTATTCAATACGCGACTATCAATAAACTGCGGCCCCATTTTAACTGTTCTCTCCTGGCCACGAATCAGAACCGTAGAGAATCGAGCCAATAGACCGATAAATGGCAGAAAAACGAGGGTATTGACCACATTGAACAGTGTATGGGTATTGGCAATATGTCTGGCGATAAATGGCTTATCCCCGATAATCCCACCAAGAAGGTCCGCCTGAGTTTGGGTCGAAATAATCGCGTCAGCGTCCCCCGGGGTCAGCATGGTGATCAGGTGAATGAAGTATGGGAAGAAGATGAGCATGTATGCGACGCCAATGGCATTAAATAAAAAATGACAAAAGGCTGTCCTTCTCGCTGCCAGGTTGGTCCCTATCGCTGCAAAATTTGCAGTAATTGTCGTCCCTATATTTTCGCCCAGAATTAAAGCAACGCTGGCTTCGAAGCTAATGAGACCTGAAGTTGCTAAAGCTAAAGTAATGCCGATAGTCGCGGTACTGCTCTGGACGATAACGGTCAACAGGGCGCCGATCAAAACACCGAGCAAGTGATAATCACCCACCAGGGTGAAAATTTGGCGTATTTCTTCAGAATGTTTCAGCGGATTAAAGGCCTGCTTCATGAACGTAAAACCTAAAAAGAGCAGTCCGAATCCCAGTAGAATCTCACCCCAATAGCCCTTGTGACGGTCCCGAGAGAACAGCGCAATAACAGAACCGACTCCTATGGCAGGCAACGCAAATTCAGCAATATTAAACGATATAAGCTGTGCGGTTACGGTTGTCCCAATATTGGCACCGAGGACCACTCCAATTGCCTGTACCAGGGAGAGCAGACCCGCATTCACAAAACCTACAACCATGACTGTGGTCGCACTGGATGATTGAATAATCGCAGTGACCGCCAATCCAACGAGGGTTCCCATAATGCGGTTGTTCGTTAGTGCGGCAAGGATCTTGCGCATTTTATCGCCTGCAACTTTTTGCAGGCTATCCGACATCGTGCGCATGCCAAACAGAAAAAGGCCTAATCCTCCGATTAGGCCAAACAGAATATTTTGTCCGCCAAGTTCAACCATTCATTGCCCGTCTCTTGCCACCAAAAAAAACGGCCTGCCCCTGTGGCAGACCGCCTTAAGCTGACAGTAATTGTATTGGGTCTGTTATTTCTTCACAACCGAAAAGGGAAAAATGAAATCAGCAGATTTGACCCCAGTGAAAGGATCGCAGACCCCTGTAGGGTGAAGCCCGTCATAGCCCTTAAATCAGTCAGGAAGCCTGGAAAAATCTGTTTGTTTAATGTCAACTTCCACAGTCCGGTAACTGGATTAATCGCGACGGCCCAAAGCGTCCAACAGCAATTCACGATGCGCGGCTTGAGATGCTCTAATATGTTCGCTGAAAACACGAATGATATTGATGGCAAGCTTAAGACAAAGGGCGGGGTCTTTACTGCCCAGAGTTTCAAAATCGGCCTTCGTTAAACTTAGGAGAATGGCGTTTTCGGCGACCCTTGCGGTTGCTCTGCGCTGGGAATCACCGAAAATGGCCATTTCGCCGAAAATATCAGCGGGGCCCAGTACAACGAGAACCTCTTCATCACCCTCTGCCATCATCTTGGATATGCGAATTGTTCCCTGTTTGATCAGATAAAGAGACTCCCCCTGCATATTTTCAATAAAAACAGTCTGTCCTTCGTTGATTTTTTTAGAGGTGAATACGGTCGCTAAGGTTTGGATCTCAGCGGTAGATAATCCTAAAAAAATAGGGCTATCATCTAAACCTGTAAAATCAACATTCATGATGAAATCACTCCGGATTTTGGTCGAAAAATAAGCCTGATCGTTGTAAACAATCAGGCTTATTTATTTAATTAAATTCGCTGTTTTATCAGTTTTTACCATTAACTCGTTCACGTAATTCCTTACCGACTTTAAAAAAGGGTAATTTTTTAGGTTTCACCTCTATGACTTCCCCTGTCTTCGGATTTCGGCCCATATACGCATTGTAATCCTTAACCATAAAACTACCGAACCCTCTAATTTCAATCCGGTCATTTTCAATTAAAGCCTCGGCCATGGAATCAAAAACCAGATTGACTATCTGCTCGGCTTTTTTATAGGTCAGACTTTCACGTACGGAAAGTGCTTCCATCAGTTCCGACTTGTTCATAGAGCCTCCTGGGGGGGAGAGAATCGATAATTGAGTTACTAACAATGTTGACAATATATCTGATATTTCAAACCTGTCAAGAAGACCTTATGAATTCAGCAGGTTGCATCAGAGTTAAATAATTGTAAAGGGTGACAGTGTCCAGATAACCT
>JBDNGT010000256.1:0-2634 GCA_041689145.1 Geopsychrobacter sp.
ATAACTATCAAACTGCTCGAGCAGCGCCTGAGCCAGCTTACGACTGCTGCCGATCAGATCGCGGTACGCGGCAAGGCTCAGGTCATCTTCTGTCGCAAAATGTCCACAGAGTTTCTCCAGAGCGACCTTATAGGCCGATTTGGCCAGCAGGCTTTCGCTACTTAAGCGAACCAGCTTCCTCTGTCCCAGCAGATAAGCAATTAAGGATTCAACCGATACGGCATCGAGGCCCAGATCCTCAAGGGTTTGATTCAGATTCGCCACCTGCAGCCCCTGCTCTTCAAAACGCTGTAGAATCAGCTGCAGCTGTTCCGCCTGCCTGGTGGTAACCTGAGGTTGCCAGTCCAGCGGCGAGAAGAGATCACCGGTGACCTTGAGACGCCCGGCAGCCAACAGCTGGTCAAGCAACAGATCAAAACTTTTGAGCGCCAGCACCGGCGGCAATCCGACCTTCAAAGTGGCGCGCGCAATCCCCTGAGCCAGGGGATTAAGGGCCAACAGCTCGGTGCAACGCTCGACCAGCTGATCGAGCCAGGCATCACACTCTCCTAAAAGCAGCCATTGTTCGCCCAACTGGCAAAGTTTACCCGCAGTGGTCAGATCTTGCAGATTCTGCTGCAGCAGGTCGCGTGACAGGCCGGTCAATTTCTCAAGATCGCGCAGGCGAGCAGCCCGCAGTTGTTCGACACCGTGCAAGATGGCACCACTGCTGCCGGTTTCAAGCTGCTGCAAGCGTTTAAGTACCTCTGGTCGAAAACGGCGATGTTTGGCCGGTGCCGCATCGAGCACCCGACCACCACCGATGCTGGTCACCGGCGAATAACTGCGGATGACAAAGGGGTCGTTCCGCCAGGCCGCTAACGGACGATCCAAAACAATCTGCGCCAGAGCAGTGCCGCCCGGCTCAAGGCTGTCCGTTTCGAGCAGAATAACCCGACCGACCGCGCGGGCCGTACCCAGATGGAAATGGACCAGGTCGCGAAATTTAAGCGGCCGCGGAGCTTCGGCTAACAACTGCAGACGCACGTCGATCCGCTCTGTGGCGGCAAAGCGATGGGGGCTGGCGACGATCGAGCCGCGCGTAAACCAGCTGCGTTCGGCTCCGGCGAGATTGATCGCCAGCCGTTGTCCCGCTTGAGCGACCTCAACCTTCTGCCCATGAACCTGCAGTTCGCGCACGCGGGCCTGTTTACCGAGAGGGAGAATTTCGAGCCGCTCACCGACTCTGACGGTCCCCGAGACCAGTGTCCCGGTCACCACTGTGCCGAAACCGCTCAGGCTGAAGCTCCGATCCACCGGCATGCGCACCGGGCCCGCACTGTCGCGCGCGGGTAACTGGGCGACGGACTCAGCCAACACCTCCAGCAGCGACTCTAGGCCAAGTTTCTGCCGGGCCGAGACCCGGCAACAGGGCGCAGCGGCGAGAAAGGTTCCCGCGACCTGTTCGCGAATCTCCTCCTCGACAATATCGAGCCATTCCTCCTCGACCAGATCGATCTTGTTCAGCACCAGGATGCCGCGTTGGATATTGAGCAGTTGCAGAATCTGCAGATGTTCACGCGTCTGCGGCATGACCCCTTCAGCGGCATCGATCACCAGCAGCACCAGATCAATACTTGCGGCACCGGCCAGCATCTGCGGGATGAACTTTTCATGCCCCGGCACATCAACCACTCCGGCCAAGCGGCCATCGAGCAAATGTAGGGGAGCGAACCCGAGTTCGATGGAGATACCGCGTTCTTTTTCCTGCGGTAGGCGGTCGGTATCAACCCCGGTCAGGGCTTGAATCAGGGAGGTCTTGCCATGGTCGACATGACCGGCGGTGCCGATAATCACCGGTCTGAAGCTGGCAGAATTCATGCGCCTGAGCCGGGAGCAGAAACACCGACCGACAATAGGCGCTTGAAAATCTCAACGATTACCCGGTCATCGGCCGGGTCGACGGTTCGCAGATTAAGCAACAACCGATCATCATGGATCCGCGCGACCAGCGCCGGCTCAGCACCACGCAACGCCACCGCCCACTGAGCAACCGACAGCAGCCCCGGCGAGATTGCCAATACCGGCCCCGGCAGTTCGGCTTCGGGCATCGCCCCACCACCAACCATTGCGGCGTCATCCCTTATTTCAACCTTGAGACCAAACTGCTCAAGCTGGCGCTGCAGGGCACAAGAACGCTCCTTCAGCTCTTGCTGCGAAACAGCAAAGTAGGCCATCAGCGGAATATGCCTCTCTTGGCCAGTCAGATAGAGGCGCAAAGTCGCCTCCAATGCGGCGAGTGACAGTTTGTCAATCCGTAAGGCGCGAGCCAGCGGATGGCTACGCAACCTTTCGACCAAATCCCGTCGTCCGAAAATCAAACCGGCCTGCGGACCGCCCAGCAGCTTATCGCCACTGCAGGTCAGCAGATCAACCCCACTGGCAACAGCTTCAGAAATCGTAGGTTCTTCGGGCATGGCCTCACCCGGGAGCGGCCTGAGTAGACCGCTACCGAGATCTTCGACCAAGGGCAAGCCGGCATCTCTGGCCAGAGAAACAAGTTCAGCAGCCGCAATACAGCTGGTGAATCCAACGATTTTATAGTTGCTGGTATGAACCTTGAGCAAGAGCGCCGATTGGTTATTGATCGCCTGC
>JBDNGT010000257.1:0-3920 GCA_041689145.1 Geopsychrobacter sp.
AGAATACCCCCGACCTCGCCGGCGGCGACCAGATTGACATACAGTTCATTAAATATTTTGGGGTGCTTGCCAAGGGCATCGGCAAAGGTAGAGCCCGACTCAACATCTTCCTTAATTTGCAGGAGCGCCGTTTTTAATGTTTTATTTTCCTGCTGACTAGAGAGAATATCAAGACATTGGACCAACGGCAGACCAGCGTCGATCATCGTGGCAAATTGACGGGTAAAGACAACCAGATCTTTGGTGGTGACTTTCTGCTCCATTCCGGGGATTTTAATATCCAGAATCGATCCGCCGCTTTTCTTTATTTTGCTTGGCATAATCCCTTGACGGCGCAATTGTGAAGATACAGCTCCTTCATTTGCTGCGTCCATGACACCTTTGACATTCTTTCCATCGCGGGAACGTCCGGTCCAAGAAAATTTGACCATTCTTTTACCTCTTTCTGAATTGCTAAACTATTAATTTGAGCCAGCTGGTGCCATTGCTTTCTGCCGTCGGAGAATCGCCGCCGGATTAGCAAACATCTGCTTGAGCTCATCAATATCTGAAGAGCGGGACAGCGCATCATCTTGGGTAATTTTTCGACTATGGGCCAGCATGAACAGGGTTTGATTCATGGTCTGCATGCCAAATTTATCCTGACCGATCTGCATTTGAGAATAGATCTGATGGATCTTGTCCTCACGGATTAAGTTCCGAATAGCAGCGTTGGGCACCATAACCTCGAGCGCCATCGAACGCCCGGAACCTGAGGCGTTCTTTATCAGCGCCTGCGAAAGGACCCCTTCCAAAACAAAAGAAAGCTGAGTTCTAACCTGAGACTGTTGATTCGTCGGGAAGACATCGACAACTCGGTTGATGGTTTGCACGCATCCGTTTGTGTGCAAGGTCGCAAAGCATAGATGCCCGGTTTCGGCAATGGTCAGTGCAGCCTCAATGGTTTCAATGTCACGCAATTCTCCCAGCAGCACAACATCGGGATCCTGGCGGAGAATATATTTAAGCGCTTTTTTAAAGCTCTGGGTGTCGGCCCCAACCTCACGTTGGTTGACGAGACATTTCTTATGTGGATGCAGATACTCAATCGGATCTTCGATCGTAATTATGTGTTCTGCACGCTCACAGTTAATCGCATCTATAATTGCAGCGAGGGTCGTCGATTTTCCGCTCCCGGTTGGACCTGTCACCAGAACCAGTCCTCGAGGTTTTCTGGACATTTCTCTGACAACAGCAGGCAACCCAAGTTCATTGAACCCTTTAATTTCAAAAGGGATTGCCCGAAAGGCTCCGGCAACAGCACCGCGCTGCATAAAAACATTCCCGCGAAAACGGGAAAGACCCTTAACCCCGAAGGAGAGATCCAGTTCATTCTCTTCTTCAAAGGTTCTCTTTTGGGCATCAGTCAAAACGCTGTAACAGAGTTTCTTGGTTTCTGCCGGCGACATTGGTTCCGTTTTCAAAACCACCATCTGCCCATCAATCCGAATCAGAGGAGCGGTTCCGGTTGAGATATGCAGGTCCGAAGCTCCTTTTTCGATCATCGTTTTCAGCAACTGGTGCATGTTAAGCATGTTTTTTCCTTCGGGAAATATTCCACGTCCTATGTTCGTTGTTAAATCATGACGTCAAACGTAGAACATGGAACATGGCACATCAAAAGTTTAGTCAATCATCGCCGACGGTGCAACGCAGAACTTCTTCCAGGGTGGTTACCCCTTCCATCAACTTGGTCAGTGCAGACTGGCGCATGGTTTTGATCCCGAGCCGCATCGATTCCTGCTTGATTTCCGCAGTATTGGCCCCGGAAAGAACCATCTCTTTAATCTCGTCAAACATCGGCATCACTTGATAGATACCGATACGCCCCTTGTAGCCCGTATCGTTACAGATCGAGCAACCGCGGCCCCGGTAGGTCACGAAGGAACCGAGTTTATCTGAAGGGATACCGGCCTCTCTCAGAGCTTCCGACGGAAACTCTTCAGGTTCTTTACACTCAGCGCAGATACGGCGACCGAGGCGCTGGGCCGAGATGAGGTTGACGGCCGAAGAGACGAGAAAAGGTTCAATCCCCATATTCATCAACCGGCTGATCGTGCTCGGCGCATCGTTGGTGTGCAGCGTGGACAAAACCATATGACCGGTCAGCGCTGCCTTGACGCCAATCTCTGCGGTCTCAAAATCTCGAATTTCACCGATCATGATAATGTCAGGATCCTGGCGCAAAAAAGCCCGCAGCGCGGCGGCAAAGTTCAGCCCGATCTCTTCGTGCATTTGCACCTGATTGATCCCGGCAAAGTTAAATTCGACCGGATCTTCGGCAGTTGAAATATTCTCACTGACCTTGTTCAGTTCTGATAGTGCAGAATAGAGCGAAACCGTTTTGCCGCTACCCGTAGGCCCGGTAACCAACACCATCCCGAAAGGCTTGTGAATCTCTTTTTTGAAATAGGCGAGGGCCTGTTCTTCATAACCAAGTTTCGTCATATCCAACTGGAGATTACTCTTATCGAGCAGTCGCAAGACGACTTTCTCACCAAAAAGGGTCGGCAGGCAGTTAACCCGATAATCCATCTCTACGCCGCGCCCCAGCTTGATTTTGATCCGGCCGTCTTGAGGCAGTCGGCGTTCGGCGATATCCATCGTCGCCATAATCTTGAGCCGCGAAGTAATGGCATTTTTTAGTTTTTTGGGTGGTTTCATGACCTCATAAAGGACCCCGTCAATTCGGTAACGCACCCGAAAGATATGTTCATAGGGCTCGATATGTATATCTGAGGCCTTCTTTTTGATTGCATCGGTCAGAATCAAATTGACCAACTTGACGACCGGAGCGTCGGAACTGGCTTTTTCGAGCGAACCAGAATCTTCCAGGTCAGAATCTTCGATCAGCTCAAGGTCATCGAAGTCCTCCAAGTCCTCCAAGTCACCCATGACATCGGCAAGCGAGGAACTCTGGTCGTAGTATTTGTCGATGGCCTCCTTGATGGCCGCCTCAGAAGCCACGACAACCTCGACATTGTACCCGGTCATGAATTTAATATCGTCGATGGCGAAGATGTTGGATGGATCAGACATCGCGACAATCAAGGTTGCTCCGGCGCGATTTATTGGAATCATCTGGTATTTCTGGGCAACTTCGGGTGGAACGACAGCGATAACCGCGGGCTCAACATCAAATTCGGAGAGGTTAATTGAAGGGACGCCGAAATGTTTGGACAAAAAGGTTGCAAGAAGCGCTTCTTGAATATACCCCAACCTGATCAATGTGGCGCCAAGCCTGGTTCCATCCTTTTTTTGCTCATCCAATGCTTTGCTCAACTGATCATTGGTGATCAGTTGATTTCGGATCAGAAGTTCCCCTAGACGATTTACACTCATTACTGTCCTGACCCCTCCGGTAAGAATTATTTCTCGTACTTGCGCTGCAGACAACTTCTCATTAGTCCTGCTTCCGGGCGGATGCCGAACCACAGAAAAAAAGCCTCCTCCCCTTGCCCGGCCAGCATGCCGAGACCATCGGCGGCAACCAGACCGCGAGCCCTGGCGGCGCGAACAAAGGGAGTTTCAGTTAATGAATATACCATATCATAAATAGATGCACTAGCTTTAATCTTTGACAAAGGGCAGAACGGAAGTTCGTCCCCCTTAAGACCGATCGAGGTGGCATTAACGACTAAATCAACCAGTTCAAGATCATCCATATAACCAGCGTCACCCAGACCATGTGCCCTGATTCTCTGTGCTGTGAAAACAGATGAAACACTCGCGACTAATTGCTCCGCTCGCTCCTTGTTGCGATTAACAATACTGAGGTCATACACTCCTGCACGCAACAAAGCCACGGCTGCGGCGCGACAAGCCCCACCTGCTCCAAGCAAGAGGACGCTTTTACCCACAGGGCTAAATCCAACATCCTC
>JBDNGT010000258.1:0-2935 GCA_041689145.1 Geopsychrobacter sp.
CCAAAATCGAAATTCGCGAGCAGTTTTCGTTCCGGCAGCTTTGCCTCTCGTATGCGCCGCTCGATCTGTCGTTCGGTCAGCGCGCACGCTTCTAGGTCAAGCAGTCGTTCGAGCAGGTCGGCGCAGGGGATTGCCTCTCTGACGGCCCTGGCGAGCTCCTCATCCAGGACGCTGGCTATTTGCTTGAGCTTGAGGGCCTTGAGATAGCCCTTGATCCGGGCGGTGGTGTCCGTACTTTTCATGTTTTGTCTCCACCTGGGGCGGGATTGAAGAGAACAGAATACTCCGTCAGCGAGCGTTGCTCGATTTTAGGGAGAACCTTGCGCAGCTCCTCGGCGGCCCGTTCGTTGCGGATCATCTCCAGGGATCGGGGTTGGGCCTTGGTCGCAAGAATCCGTTCCACCGCCTTGCAATCATAGGCATGATACCGGTAAGCATGGGCCAGCGCGTGGTGAATGTCGCCACAGTGATAGCGCTCTTTGAGATGCAGGATGTAGCGGGCATGAAAGCCGGCATTTTTAGGGTAGGCTTCTTTCAATCCACGTAAAAAGTCCTCGGCCTGCTCGCCCAAAGCCAGAAACTGTGTCTGCACCGACTCCAGTCCATAGCGGACCGTTTTGTGGCGATGGATATCGGTAGCATCCAGGGTAAGTCTTGCTCCTTTGGGAGCCCGTTCATGGCGGATAATGAGGGCCAGCTCCGGCGAGTAGATTAGAACCTCGTGTCCTGTGGCCTTCATGGTCAGGATATCGGTCACGTATTCGTACGGAACCGGATAGCGGTTGGTCTCGAAGTCGAGATAGCCGTCGAGGTTGCAGACCCGTAGCGCGACTTCCGCGCAGTCATAGGGATGCAGTGGCAAGGGCGTAAGGGCCGATAGCTCCTGCTCCAGAAAAAGTTCCAGGGGCGGCTGGCCGGTGGTCTCATGACGATGCCGATCGCTTTTTTCCTTGAGCCACCAGCGAGCGCAAGCCCGCAGGTCTTCGAGATCCTGAAACTCACGGCCACACAGCAGATTCCCCTCCACATACTGAAACGGGCGCTCAACCTTCCCCTTGGTTTGCGGACGCCGCCGCTGACAGATAATTGGCCGACAGTGGTAATGGGTGATAAAGGCGGAGAACGCCGGGTTGAGCACGGGTCTGCCTGCTTCCCAGCGCAGAACGACGGTTTTCTCACTGTCATAAAGACACTGGGTAGGCACCCCGCCGAAGTGGGTGAACGCGTCATGATGGCGGCGGATCAGGGTGAAAAAATCCCGGCGCGGAGTGAAGTCGATGAAATGCCGTCGGGAGAAGCCGAGGATGTAGGAGAAACATTGCACTTGCATCGGGCCGGTCTTCAGGAATTTGATGCGGTACGGGCTCCAGTCCATTTGCCCCTGGATGCCGGGCTCGGTCTCGAAGCGGATCACCGGTGTTTGCTTGGGGCCGGGACGAACCAAGCGCAGCCGATCCCGCAGGATACTGATGCCGCCGTCATAGCCAGTCAGTTTTAACTCCTCAAAGAGCCTCTCTCCGGTGATCTTGGGATATTTCTCCAGCAAGAGCTTGATGGTCTTCTCAAAAGGATCGAGTTTACTGGCCCTGCGGATCTGCGGACCCTGCCGCTGGGCCAGCAGAATGTCGTGCCCCTGATCCCGAGACTTGTCGTGTTTTCTCAGGATACGCCGCACTCTGTTGCGACTGATCCCGAAATGCCGGCCCAACGCTCGAATCGACCACCCTTTTTGGGTTCTCAGCATGACGAGCTGCTGTTCAAGCTCTTGCCTGTCATGGATGAACATAACCACGGTGGATAGCTCCTCTCTCGGTTTGAGGGGCGTGGTTCAAGTCTCTGCGGCCGCTTCGCGCAGTGCTTCTTTGGCTTTGTCGAGATTAACCAGCGCGCAGGCGCAGCCATTGCGCACCCGCTGTTCCTCGTGGGTCTCAAACTGACCAAGTTCGGTGCTGGAAAACAAAAACGTTATCTCCAGGCAGTTTCGTTCCAGTACGAGAAGTCGACGTAACAGTTGCTTGGCCTGTAAACCAAGCCCCTTCTCATCGGCAGGCGCGATCAGGATATCCTCATCGGGCGCAAGAACTGCCATGCGCGGATTCCGCAGGATGGGCGCATGTCCATGCTTAGGCGTGTTCAAAAGAGCGGACACCACCTGCCGGGTCTCGCGCCAGGTCAGGCCCTGTTCGCGGATTGTCGCCAATAGTCCCTCCTGGTTGCAGCGCTGCAACCGGGCCAACTCCACCCCGAGGCTCGCAGGAAGAAGCCCGAGCTTAATGCTCTGCTGCACCTCGTCACTCAGTCGCTCGATCAGCATAAGTCGGCGGCAAACCCAACTCTTGTGGCGGCCCAGAAGTAGCGCGATCTCCACCTGCGTCAACCCATCCTCGTTGCTGAGCGAATGCACCACCAAGGCCTCCTCCATGCTGGAGATGGTACGGCCCACCCGGTTAAGCTGCAGCATGGCGGCCTTGCTCGCCCGCAGACTCATCTCCAGGCGGCGAACAGCGAGGTCCTTCCACCCGAGCTGTCTGGCGGCCTGCAACCGTTTGAACCCGTCCAACAGCTCCTGCTCGCCGGCAGCAAAGCGGCAGATGACCAACGGGGACAACTGCCCGTATTTCTGCAGGGAAGAGAGCATGGCTCGCTCGGCAGCCGGATGGGTAATCCGCAACGGGGCAAAGCGCTCGCCGATCCCGCCGATTGAAATGTTCATTGCTTCAGGCAAAGCAGGGACAGATACCGTCATACCGACCTCATGGGGAAAGTCATGATTGATGGCATAAAGTATCCTGTGGAGGCGGCCTTTGGCTATCGCCTCTTGAACTTCCGACAGGGAGTAGTTGGCTGAATTCCTTTTTTATTTCAATGCGTTGCACGCGTATCGCCTCTTGAAGGCCCCTGGTGAGTAGTCTGACGATATACTCAATAATAATCA
>JBDNGT010000259.1:0-3187 GCA_041689145.1 Geopsychrobacter sp.
ATGGTAGTAGGTCAGAATCTTCAACTGATCTTCAAACGTCATCTGCAGTGGCCTGTTTCCTCGGGCCTCAAGAACCGGGATCTGTTCGAGAGCACCTCTGAGTGGTGTGAATAATCGAGCAATGGAACGAGCATCAAGCCGGGTGTGGTACAAACGCGCAAGTAGTGACATTTCCGTAAATCCTTTTAGAATTAGGTATTTACGAAAATCGTCGAGGCGCCTTTCATTGGCTTGTCAAGCTAAAAATGTCGAAACTTGCTGTTTTTTATGAATGTTTTTCCTCGTTGTCTTGGTTGCAAAAACCTAACCGGACACTACTGATTTATAGTATGTTATATCCAAAATATGTGCGGACGTTTTTCAACTGCAGATCTATCAATTCGATCGGCTACATCGCTCCCAAGGACAAAATGGACGGCCGCGACAAACAAATTTTCGCAGAACGCGATCAAAAACTTGATGCCGCGAGGGCGGCCCTGAAACAAAAATGGCTGGAGGAAAAACGTCGTCCCGCGCACCACTTGCCGCCGACAGCTGGTGAAACTTTTAACCCACTAACTCAACAGGGGCAATTCTCCATTTCCAGCTGAGGCAAAACACTCCTGCAATGTAAGAATGACCACCCAATTTCTAAGGTGGCCATTTTCATGTCTGGTTAATCGTGATATGTCGGGGACCTCATAGTTAGAGTGAAATATCCATTTTAGCGGGGAAAGATCCAGGTCTGGCAGATCAGGCGGTTTTACTTGAAAAAAGTCAGCTTCGCTCGGAAAGCCCCTGAACTTTTGGATAAATTCGTTCGACAAGTCTCCCCAGAGTCATCCCCTGAATGCCGATGGAGAAAATAACGACAAGATAAGTCATGATCACAATCGCCGTTCTTTCCGGCACAGCCGGGATCGACAGGGCAAGTGCCACCGAGATCCCGCCGCGCAATCCACCCCAGGTCAGGATCTTGACCGTTCCGGCGCTGAAGGTGCGGAAACTCCTCATCACCAAGACGGCGCCGGCAACGCTCGTCCAGCGGGCGAACAGGGCAATCACAATCGCCAGCAAGCCGGCCATGAACAACGCGGTGGTAAAAGGCATGATCAGCATTTCCAGGCCGATCAGCATGAAGAGCAGGGCGTTGAGGATCTCGTCCACCAGTTCCCAGAAGTCGTCGAGGTGCTCCCGGGTCGTTTCTGACATGGCGAAAGCCCGGCCATGATTGCCGATCAGAAGACCGGCAACGACCATCGCGATGGGCCCTGAGGTGTGAATTCGGTCGGCCAGGGCAAAACCGCCCATGACCAGCGCCAGAGTGATAATCACCTCGACCTGGTAGTTGTTGACCCTTTTGAGCATCTGGTAGGCCAGCACGCCGATTGCCAGTCCCAGCACAACCCCGCCGACCGCTTCCTGCACAAACAGCAACGCGACCCCACTCAGGGTAATTTCATGCCCTCCCACCGCCAATTCGAGGATGATCAGAAAGATAACCACGCCGATGCCGTCATTGAAGAGCGATTCCCCGGCGATTTTAGTTTCGAGGTTTTTGGGGACGCCGGCCGATTTGAGGATGCCGATAACCGCCACCGGATCGGTCGGGGAGATCAGTGCCCCGAAGAGTAAACAATAAATGAAAGATGTGGGGATCGAGAGTATCCCGAGCATCAGCCAGGTCAGCGCTCCCACGATGAAGGTAGACGCCACAATCCCCAGGGAGGCTAGGATGGTGATGGCCCATTTTTGGCGGGTCAGGTCTTCGAGTTTGATCTGCATGGCCCCGGCAAACAGCAAAAATGACAGCATGCCGTGCAGTAGCGCCTGATTGAAATCGACGGACTGCAACAGCTGTGCAAGGCTTGACTGACCGATATCCACCCCGATCCAGCCCAAGGCCGCAATGCCCAAGGAGACCAGCAGGGCGATGAACATCACTCCGATGGTGGTCGGCATGTGCAGCACCCGGTAGTTGATGAAGCTGAAGAGCGCTGTCAGTACCATCAAAAGTGCAGTGATTTCAAATAAGGTCATGATTTGCCCCAGAGGCACTACCTATCTGCGATGGATAGAACTTGTCTCTATATTGTCATCACCTTGTTACAATTGCTCGATGACTTTTTTGAGCATCACCTGAATCTCTTCGGCGATTTCCTGCAGCTCGATGTTTTCAATCGCCTGCATCGACGCCAGCGGATCAACGGCGGCAACTTCGATTTTTCCGTCCTCCAGTTGCCGAACAATAACATTGCAGGGCAACATCGCGCCGATTTGGGGCTCCGCCTGTAATGCCCGGTAGGCAAAGGGAGGGTTGCAGGCGCCAAGGATGGTGTATTTTGGGAAATCAACATCCAGTTTTTTCTTAAGGGTGGCTTTGACATCAATTTCAGTGAGAATGCCAAATCCTTCCTGCTTTAAATCTTCAGTGACCTTTAAAATAGCCTGTTCAAAACTTAAATCGAGCTTTTTAGAAAAACAATACGACATGTTGAGTCTCCTTCGGTTTGAGTTAGTTTCCAATTCGGAAACTACGTTGTTTTCACCCTGAGCTTCAGGATGGGAAAAGCGTAGGAAGTTATCGATATGCAGTCAAGGCCGGTGACTGAGTTTCATTAATCTGACTGTATCACGTTCGATCTCCTTGAATTTGCGCCTGAGGTTGTAGAGCTTCACCGTATCGCTTTTGAGCGCTGCGAGGACCCGCTGTTTTCGCGAGGGTATCTGCTGATTCCCATCATCATCATAACTGAGCCAGGATCTGACCCGTAAACCGGCGGGTTGATGTTTCCTGTCGTCCATTAAGGTCTGCTGCGCATCTGTCTCCATGGTCCGCTTGAGACTCTGTGTCAGGGTTTCACCGAATTCTCTCTCACAGTGTTTTCAAAGCCAAAAATATGAGCAAATTTAGCATTACTGAATATCCTGCAAAGCCGAATTGCTGGTGCATAGAGATCCTTTCTTTTCAGCCAACCTGTAAGATACTCGAAAATGCGAGATTACAAGGGGAAACAAAAACACCTCTAGCTGTCTATTCTAATCCGAAGATGAGTCTGAAGGGTAAGTCTGAATCAACCGGCAAGTAAACGTTCATCGATAAATTCAAAGAGTTGGTGTCTAGCCTCTTGCAGTTGCTTAGCTGCTTCATTATCGCTGATTGCATAGGCAATGTCATCCAGAGATTGGAAAGTCAGTCCTGGTTTAA
>JBDNGT010000260.1:0-1866 GCA_041689145.1 Geopsychrobacter sp.
AATTTGGCGCGGCAGCAAGGCGTGACTGAGGGCGCATAACCGTAGCTATGCAATCTTAGTCACAACGCAGTTGACGCGTCAAAGGACAAGCAAGATGCGATAGATTATGGGTTACAGGGTGCTAGTTCTCCGCCAGGAAAACAAACAGGACAGGCTTATGCTTTTTCTTGCCTGGGTACAAACGCCGTCTACTAACGCGTATCTGCTACAAAATAAAAGCGCTGCCCGGCAGGTTTGCCGGGCAGCGCTTCAGAAAAAACTCCTGTAAAAATCAACAATATAAGTACAGAGTATCAGTATTTTTACAGCTACCCTTTCGTTCCCCTGCTAAAGCTAGCTGCCAAATTATTGTTCCCCAAGCAATGATTTCAAGATTTCCGGGTTTTTTTCATCTTCGGCCAGGATAGTGTGACAGGTTTCACAATCCATCGAGATCACTTCGCTGTTCTCAGCCGTATGTTCCTCATCATGACAGCGCCAGCAACCGAGGTCATTGTCATGTCCGATGTTCGTGTGATAGGTGTCCCACTGAATGCCCATCGCTGGAAAGACGTTCTCGGCGTAGGCGGCCTGAACACCCTCGATCGCCTTGGCAACCAGGGGGCGTTCCTTTTCATAGATAACCGGGTATTTTGTCTTGTAAAATTCTGTCAGTCCGTTGGCAATGGCAGTATGCGCCTCATCCTGAGTTGCGAATTCCTGGCCCGTAACAACGGCCAATGCTTGCTGCTTGATATACGGCAGATCCCGAGGGATTTTGTTGGTCATAAGCTTGCCGTCAAGCGCCTTATCTGCGGGCAGATAGATGTGGCTCGGACGGTTGTGGCAATCCATACAGTCCATCTCCCGTTCCTGCAGATGGGTCGCTGCAGCCAACTGCTCGTTTGCGTCTCCAGAACGATAAACAACCACTTTCCCATCAGCCGTACGCTGGGAGATCTCAGGGATAATGTTACGCTGCCAGTCGGCAGCCTTATAGGTGATCAGGTTCTCCGGCGCGACATGCCAGTGGATGCCATGAGACTCGGCGGCCTGGTCACCGGCGCTTCCGATCTTCATCAGCAGAACCGTTTTTACGTGGGTATTCTTTTCATCTTCGAGAAATTTATCTTTGACAACCAGCTTGTCGCCGAGAAACTTCTCTGGCCGGTGACACTGTTCACAAGTGTCCCGGGCGGGGCGTAAACCATGAACTGGAGTTTCGATCGGGCGTGAGAAGGTATCGGCGACCACGGCGAATAGCTGTCGCGCGCCTGAAATTTTCGACTTCACAAACCAGGAGGCTCCGGAACCGATATGACACTCCACGCAGTTAACCCGTGAATGGGAAGAATTCTGATAGGCGGTATACTCAGGGGTCATCGGGACGTGGCAGACCTCGCCACAGAAGGAGTTTGACTCCATGTAGTGATAGCTGCTATAGGCCAGCACGCCAACAACAAAGAGATTAATGCAGGTCAGGAAAACCCCAAGAAAGACCAATTTGCGGATTTTGTCGTAGCCGGATTCATCGGCTAACTTTTCTCGAAAATAAGCCAGGGTAAACAGTCGAACGTCCTCTTTCCCTTTGGCGAAGAACAGCCCGATAAAGACGAGCACGAGACCGCCGATGAATCCTGGACCGAGTATCATATAAACCGCACCAGAAAAATACGGATTAGGAATATGGAAAATCAGATCGTAAAGAATCGCCCCCAACAAAAAGGGGAAAATAACAGTTACCGCCATCGCCCCCAACAAGGCAATCCGGCTGTGTGCTATACCCTTGAAAAACGCTTTGGCGATATCGTTAAGTCTCGTTGCCATGGTGTGATCCTTCTCCTCTTTTATAAACTGAAAATACGCCTAGTCAGAGCGCACAAAAAC
>JBDNGT010000261.1:0-10543 GCA_041689145.1 Geopsychrobacter sp.
CAGCGTACTCAATAATCGCTTCATCATCTGCTTAGGATAAGAAACGCGGACCAAACCCATGGCTTCAAGGGAGTTCCGGCGACCGGTGGGAGTGCAGAATTCTGCTGCAATCAAACCCATAAGCAAGGGTTTAACTTTTCGCTTGCTCGACTCAAAGCGTCCGTCTTCAACGATTAAACCTGCTTGACCCTGCTTGTTCCAGTAGCGCCAAACCTCTTCTGCCAATAAATCCAAATCCATCGGCTCATCATCGGGATCTTCGTTCAGAAGCACCTGGTAAATTGCGGTTCTCAGGGCTATGTCACCGCCTGTCCGCTCAAAATAGGGGGCAAAAAAAGCGGCATCCTGCCGATTATCAGAGAATGTCAGTAGTCCGCGGCCCTGCATCGGGCGAGGGGCTTCATGCTGTGCGGGAGGAAGAGCCTCTAATACTTTTTGCACAATGACTGATGCAAAGGCCTCATTCCCAGGATGCATGCGGGTAATAATTTCAGAGTCTGTCGCACCACTTGATCCACCGCACGCAGGGCATCCTCTGACATAATCTGCCTCATCTTCCTCGTTGCGGGTGGTTTTGACTTCATAAACTTTCAAATGCGACTTATCGTCAGAATTCAGCTCTCCCGACAGGGGACTTATGGGAATGCCTTGTCTAACCTCTTTTTTAGCTTCAACGGCCTCCTCAATTTCGTCGCTCTCATCTTCGGTGGGGTGGTCCGTTGGAACACCAAGCCAAAAGACTCTTCGAATGGTAAAAGAGCCATCTCCCGGATTTCGGGGATAAAGGACACCATCCGACTCAAACCCTTCAAAAAAGGGTTGACCGCATTTCCGGCAGACCATCAAGGGATAATAAAAAACCCCTTCTGCATCGGTATGGTTGCGAAAAGGTTCAATAGAAGACCACCCTTCGCCGAACTTGCCTGATAGGGCGATGCAAACTCCCTCAATACTATTAGCTGCGAGGTGATAGCGGCAGGGCAGCAGAGGAAACGATTGGTCATCGCTGCGTGCAAGCATCCCCAGATGCATCATGGCACTTAAACCAGCAGAGCTCTCTTTGATATCGATCGAATCGCCAAAAATATTTCGGGCAACATCTTGAAACAGGCAAACTCCGTTGGTTTCAAGAAAATTTGAGACTTGGCTAATTTCACGATTTCTGGAAAAAACTTTGAGCAATGCACTTCCCAAAGATCCGTCTTTCCCAAGAGCAGGCAATGTATCAGCGAGGCCACTAGTCTCAATTCGAGATTGCCACGAGGATAGAGTCATTTCTTTAGCATCAATCATTGCCTGTAATATTTGACCAATCGCTAGCCATGTTTTGAGATCCAAGCGAAAACGCTGCTCTTGGTTTTGGATGCTTGAGTGGGGAATTCTCTTACCTCGAACCACACGTTTGACGTCTTCGCCAAAAAGGTTGCTCGCAAACGTGCAAATTTTCTCATCGTTGTCCTCACCCTCTGGCAAACTGGCACTGGTTCCAAAGACCTGCAAAGGGTTAGTGCAGCCCAGCCGGTTTTTCAGTTTGCGCAACAAGTATGCGACTTCTGTTGCTTGAGCACCGTTGTAGGTATGGATTTCATCCAGAACGATCATCTGCAACCTGTTTTGTTCAAACAGTGGCGCATTTCTTGGAAGCAGTAGCAGATGCTCTAACATTGCATAATTGGTAATCAGGATGTGAGGTGGCTTGTCCAACATCTCTTCCCGGGTCAACAGCCAATTCCCAGGGATCGATTTGGTGCCCAAGGCGGACATTAACTTGTTGTTTTTTTTAAGCTGACTTTCAATTTCGCTGCGATTAGCATTCGCTTTAACGTGGGACGTAAAACGGCCAAATCGAATACCGTAATCTGCCAGGAACTTGCCGAAGAGAGGCGCAATCCGATAATAGAGCTGGTCGTTTGCCAGTGAATTCATTGGATAAACGATTAAGCAGCGAACCCCAGGCTGGTCAAGATGACCATCAGTTAGCAACCGATTAGCTATCGGGAAAAGAAAAGACTCCGTCTTGCCGCTCCCGGTCCCTGTTGCAACCATCAGACTCTGAGCATCTCGACAAGCGAGAGTTAATGCTTCCTCCTGGTGTTTGTGTAGGGAGCGATCAAGCCAGTCTTGCGGTAATGATTCAAACCCTTGATGCAACAGACCTTCCTTCAGGAGACTGCCCAGGGATCGTCCTTTTTCAAAATCGGGCAGAGCTTCAACATAAGGACCTTTGACCAGAGTCTGTTTATTCAACAGAGTTTTGAATTCACTTTGCAACGCGGGATAACGCCTGCTGATGGGCAAGGTGGTTGGAATATATCGCTTAAGAGTTTCTTGAAGAGTTTCAAAAAGGACTAGTGGATTACTTTCGGACATTAATGGCCCCCTCTTTGTTGTCTACGTCAGTTTTAAACGCCGACTCCCACAACAATAAATAAAACAAGAAAATGTCTTTGCCAAGGCTCAGCAAATATCCCAACACCAGATCGAAATCTGACTCGGACTCAAGACTTCGTAGCGCTCTTTCTTTAATTTTCTCAAGAGTACCGGGCTGACGGGTTTCCCAACGACAAGCACGTGCATAGTGAGAGAGAAATCGAGTAATTTGTTTAAGATGATCCTCTTCTACCGTAGACTGAGAATCTTCATCATAAATCGTCTGTGACAAATCCAGAACACCCTCCCCTTGCATCAAATGCTGAGGAACGTTTTCAAGTAGAATCGTCTGCATATGACGGCAGAGTGATAGTGATTTTCCACGCCTGTAATCATTACCCGTCATAGAAGCACGGAAATTTTGCTCTAATTTCTCTTCGGCATACCGATAATGAAGAATGCCGAGATAATCGCCATCTCCTGGCTGCCATTCATGTTGACGAAGTAACCGTAATTTTTCAGAAACATCTTCCATCTTTAGAGCAGCTGCAAAGCTTGCAAGATTAAATTTTTTCGGAGGGTCTCCCTGAATCATAGCCATAGGATTGGAAAAGCCGAACGCCATCAGGTTGTTCAATGTCCCCTCAAGGAGGAGGGGCAAGACTCCATATTTTAAATTAGCTAGCAGATTCAGGCACTTTATGCTCAGTATTTGGAGAGTATTTGGTAAGTCCCTATATATCTTGACTGGTTGCGAATAAAGAAGAGGAAACTTCGTGATCATCGCATAGAGTGGAATCCAACTGGGTGCGCTGGATTCATCCGGAATTTCCTCCCCAAGGGTGATGACTCTTTGACGGATATTATCCTCGGTCGCAAATGTTGCACACAGCTTCTTCCATAAAAAACCCAGCCAATCGATACTCTCCCACGCCTGAGGCGCATAGCATTCCAGTAACCGTCGATGAATGCGTTTAAAGATAATTTCCTTTTGTCCCTCCGAAAGTGCTTCTATAGCTTTCCAGCAAGTCTCCGCTGACCTATGAATTTGATTACCAACAACAAGCAATCCGACCGCAAAATGATCGTTTCTAGGGTTGGAAAATCGGCCCCATCTCCCGTTGATTTTCCCTTTAAAAGTGACAACCCACGCGCCGTTTGGCCAATTCTCTAGGAAAAATTCCAGCTCATGCCGGCGAATTTTATCGGCCGCCTGTTCGCTAGACATCCAAATAGAAAAGCCATCTTCACCTTGGATTTCAGTTCCAAACGAATTAACTGTCAACTCCTTTTTCCACCCTGTGATCATATCCTTGATGTTCAGTGAAACTTCTTCAACGTCATCTTTGGTTGAAAAGCGCAATACAGCCTTGTCAGCGTGATGAATACACTGAAAATCTAAAATATGATGGGGTGCGACCAGCCTTAGCAGATCTTCAGATACTTGGGTTTCATGATCGATAAAGCAAAGAGTGTCGGCACCGGGTCCAAGATATTCGACGAGACCGGAAAGTGGAATTCGTGCGCGTCCGACCCGATCGAAATCGACTGGCTTATTGAATTTGCCGATTTGCAAAGAACCATTCCTACTGGAAAAAATTTCCAGTATCTCTCGTGATCGCGTTGAAACAGAGAGGGTCGATCCTTTCCTGACGGGACGTTCGCTGAGTGTCGATTCCTGGTAGTCCAAGATTTGCTGAAAAACGCCAGGCACCGTCCAAGTGAAAGGTTGCTTTCGATTTTGTGAAGCCTGGAAAAGCATTCGGAATAAACGTTGATCTTCATTCTTGAAGGTTACAATCTTTTTTTCTGTGTCGATCTTAACATTGTCGCATTCACCCAGCAGAAGATTTCCTGCTGCAGGTAAGACAGAGCAATAAAAAACCGTCCTATTCTTGACCCGCTCGAGACCGTTCCAGAGAAAAATTGCTGATCGAGCTTCGGCACGCTGAAACCCCTCGCGTTTTAGTTCAACAAGAAGGCGGGAAAGACCGGGATGCCATGCAGCACAATGTACTGAGAGATCAAATTGAGCTTGGCCAGACCCATGCTCAAGGGGAAGGACAATAGACTCTCCGAGAGAGCCTGGATTCAAGGTAATAACGTATTTGACTGCTTCATCGAAAAGGAGTTCTTCAGGTATTTTGACCTCCAAAGACAACCCTGAGGAGGCAAAAAGTTCATTTCCCTGGATCCCCCGATATTTTTGTCCCGCCCAAACAAGCGATGGCTTGGTGTCTGCGCAAAAAAGAGCCTTTGCTGTCCCCTTTTGCAGTTCAAACTTTTGTGAAGGGTCAAGTGCCAGAAGATAGGAAAAGAGTTCCGGGTCGTCAGAAACTGGAGTGAGTTCATCTTCGAGGTCCGCAGGCTCAAACCTCAGGAGCAATTCATACTCACCTGGTTCAAGCAATATAGTTGCTTCTTGTCCGAGCTGTCCGCCCGTAACAAAAGTTCCGTTAGTGTCGAATACCAAGAAGCGATTATTTTTATTATCACCCCAGAGATCCCTTGAGATGTTGGACATCCCTTTCAGATCTGAAACCGAAATCTTGGTTGGCAAGTTAGATCTCAAGGGGATAAATCTTGCTTCTAGTAAACCTGGATACTCATCACAAGTACCATCACAATCGATCTGCCATAAACTCTCCTCACCGGGGGGAAGCTCGACCCCGACCTGACAGTCACGAAAAAGAATCTTCGGAATGGACAGTGATTTTCGACGGAATTCCTTCGGGCTTCGCGAACCCTCTAAGGCACTTAAAAGCCGTCGTTCAATTTCAGCGGAATCCTCTCCAACAATGAGTTGGCCGGTAACAGCCTTAGCAAATAAACGAATATAGAAACCGTCAGGATCGGCCTCGATAGATTTTTGAACCGGTTTAGGCAAATATCGAATTAGCTGAAGAAGCCCCTGAGACCAGAGTCTGATCGCTTCGGGGTCATCGTCATCCGGCAATCCAGAGCTCTCAGCATGTCGAATCATCTTCGCTACAAGCTCATCCAAATAATTTAAAGGAACCCCGGTTTGCCGCAAATATTCCTCTATCATGTAATTGCTACCGCTTCTGCGCGAAGAAACTGATAACCCCATGCGAAGGCAAGCAGCCCGAAAACCTTCCCAAAGTTTTTCTCTTTCGCCAGAACTCAAATCACAATTAAGAGCCTTCTCAATATACGGATAAACCTCAAAGTTCCCACGTGATCCATATCCTTCCGCAACGTGTTGAACCAGATAGATAGAAAAGACAGCAGGCCAGCGTCTAAGATAGTTCAAAAAAAGGGTGTGACGGCTTCTTGATTGGCTTAGTTCGAATATGATTGAAGTCTTAATATTATCGTAAAAATAGTGGGAATAATGCCCTAAGAATGGGAAACTGCCACCCCGAATCGCCTCATTGAGCCTTTTTTCAAGACCGTGCAACCTGAGTTCGGTTTTTACGTCTGGCATTTTGTTTCCCCTCTTTCGATTTGATGTAAAAATTTCATAATCAGCACTCAACTCATCCATCGAGTACGCATATTCACAACAACCTGTTATGACTATTGTTTTTGTAGACAGCTCAGCACAAAAGGCGCTTCCGTTAAATCAAAAGCAGGATTTTTCCCTGTGTATTCAGCCCATCGCTGCTCGTAACTCTCTCGATCGAGCAGCGCAATATCATCCGTTTCGCCTGCCCGCCCATCATCCAGCCCATGCTGAAAAGACACTCCGCCCAAATCAGTCAAGATGTAACGGTTATGAAGCGGTTGGCCGCCAGGTTTGGCAGTCCACCTTACAAAGCGAACGCTTAGCCCGGCGGGGATTAGCTTGCCAAGGTTACTGTGACACTCGTCACGAAAGAATTTTTCTGTTGATTTGACCTGCGTGTGAACCTCGACAATGGGCATGTCATTGCTCCGGTTCTGTATTGCCGCTCGCAAAAACGCCTGAAATGGTCGTCGATATCGGGCGTTTTCCGGGCCAAAATGTGGATCAATCAAGATGATCTGTTTTGAAGCCGATAGAAGTGTGCTCACCGCCGCAGCCATGGCCGGTGCATTTCTAGGTATGATCGTTGTTCTCTGAACGCCCCAGAGAGGGTCGGTTTCCGTTATCGCTGAAGCATCTAGAACCTGATTTTCAGCATCGCCATCAACTGAGATGATTGCGTGAAATGGGTGGGTATTGTGTTGCACCAAAGCATTTTTCAACCAATTCAAGTTTCCATCGTATGTGCGTGATGTTCTGCTTAGTCCCTGTTTTTTTATTCTGGCTAATTCAAGCTGAAGTTTCTGTTTTTGTTGAAAAGAGAATGACCCACATGATACGTAAACCATCTTCAACCATTTGCCTGGGAACTCTGCTATAAGGCGGCCCTGCGGTACACCAAAGTTTTCAATGAGGTAGCGAAAAGCAGACCAGTCACCAAGACAAGAAGGGTCAAGGGCGTATTCCTTCAACATCAGAACAATTCCCCCGCGCGCTCTTCGAAGAATCCTTCAGGCCATTGCCCTGCCGAATCTCCATCCTTTCCTACTTCAAGCTCACGTAGACAGGTACCTCCTTCATGACCTCGATCAATGAAGTTGATGCTCAAGTGTTCTGGTTCAAACCCTGGATGCCCTGCAGGCAAATCACATTCAGCCGTTTCCCTTATCCGACGCATCAATCTAAGAAGCAGATGCTCACTATGAGTTTCCAATATAAATACC
The DNA here is from genome assembly GCA_041689145.1 of Geopsychrobacter sp. Classification (GTDB taxonomy): domain Bacteria; phylum Desulfobacterota; class Desulfuromonadia; order Desulfuromonadales; family Geopsychrobacteraceae; genus Geopsychrobacter. The sequence goes on from JBDNGT010000261.1 coordinate 7,063, forward strand.
AACTGGGGGTTCTCTCGAACTTGCTCAATGAACAGGTCACCTAGAGCGACTTGGAAAGCAGGATGGATATGCAATTCAGGCTGTTCAACAGTAACAAAACCTACCTTATGACTAAGTGCGGCAACAACGACCGGTAGCACTTGCGAGATACCAACACCGATATCTTGTGGTTCGAGCTCTACATTTTGGGCTTCATCACGTATCAGTAAACGACGCTTGACTGGGAGGTTAAGAATCCACTCCCGCAAATCCATGTCTGCATCCAGCAATCTGTCTTGTTGTAGAGCAAGTATCAGCGGATCATCATCCCCAAGCTCGCGATACTTTTTCAGCTCCACACTGTATCCAGAATTGAGTCGTGGATCTGAAGTTAGCCAGTGATTTACCTTCTCGATAAAATCATCTTCCGCATAAAAAAGCTTGTCGTAAGCAGCAAGTCCATTTGACCAGCGAGAAGCATCTGGTGATGTTGCTGGGCGATGTCCACGTTTAGGAATGTCTCGCAGTGGGCCAACGTAACAGAAGCTACGCAACGCATCCCTGACTAATTCACCAGGGCCTGTTATCAGTGAACTCAACAGGGCAAGGGTATTTTCGATGACGTCATATTCTACTTCATCGTTCCATACCGACTCATCAAAATCCAAATAATTGCCCCATCTAGGCAAAACAGAATTTTGTCCTCTAAGTGGGATGCTTGCAGTGATGCCTGTTACGCCTTCCGAGGAGGAAAAGAGTTCAAAAAACTGAGGATAAACGTCACGAAGCAGTCCTTGGCTGCGATCAGAGATTTCCTCTCCGCATTTCAATTGTTTGATCGCCTGCAAGGTTCTTCTAGATGGCTCGCCCCCAAGGAAAACGGGATTAAATGGTGAAATCGAGGACAAGTTAACCTGTCTGCCGTCATCTGTCGTTTCAATGGTGGCCAACTCTTCACCATTGATCCCAACTTGATAGGAAGTCAGTAAGGGCCTATCTAATAGGTTGTTCCAGGCTATTGATATTTCTACCCATCCTGATTTTACGGCTGAAATTATGTTCGAGTAGTCACTAGATTTTTCCCAAGCCATCAGACCAAGAATTTCACCTGTCACATAGTAAAGAGGTAAATCTACATGCTCAAGATCAAGATCAAATCGTATACGGATTGGCAATGAAAGATCATGATGGTGGACAAGGTTTTCAAATCCACCTAAATCCATTGAATCACCACCCAAAAGCGTTTGGTCCGGATTCAGATTTTGCCGTTCAAAAATCTCACGCGCATAGTGAAGCGCCTGAACGACCGTTGATTTGCCAGCCGAATTTGGCCCAAAGAGTAGAGTGATCGGCTTCAATTCAACCCGAACCGGATCTTTAATGCCCTTGAAATTTTCAATTGTGATGGCTGTGATGGCCATTAGTTATCTCCTAACCAAATCAAACTACATTCCTGCAAATTGCCGTAAGGTCGCAATCCGCACAGCTTTCGCACCAAGTTGGTAAACGTTGCAGATTGTTCTCGCGAAGCAACCGTCCTGCTTCTTCAACAATGCCAAGGGTTTCGGCCGTCAGATTTTCATCCACCACTTCCCTGATCGCACCTCCACGGTCAAGGTTATGAATTTCAATTAAGTCGGCTTTTGTCCCAGTGAGTTGTTCATAACCAACAGCATAGACTTGAAGCTGTCGGGACGTGATGTCTTCGGCCTGGGCTCGTTCCCGTGATTTAAAATCGACAACAAGCACCTCACCGGTATCCGTGCGCCGAATCAAGTCGATCCGCCCATTCACCACAACACCTTCAGCGAGCTTCAATTCAATGGTCTTTTCAACATGCTCCAGCTTGTCCAAATGCTGGCTATGTTCATTCAGATAGCGGGTCAATGCGGCATTGGCTGCCCGCACAAGGTTTTCCCTGACTGGAGTGTTGGCATAAGGAAGATGAAGATGGTCGTCAACCAGTCTTGCGACGTCTTCCACCATAGGCACCCGGCCTCTGATCGATTCGGCGTGGATTTCCGCCAAGGCATCATGTACGGACTTTCCGTAGCCTAGAGCCCTGTTAACTGGTGCATCAAAACCGTAAAGGAACCGTAACTTAAACAGGTATGGACAGGTGAAAAAGTATTTCAGCTCAGAAAAAGTAAGTGCTAGAGTTTCATCCTCATGGCGTGCTCGCGAATCTATACGAGGTGGTAACTCGATCAGAGGGTCGCGGGTCAGGACGTGCTCATTGTCGGTAAAGTCACGGAAGAACTGGGAGACGTTTCGTTGCTGGCTGTTTGCTGCGATAGGTGCCCAGGAGCAATAGAGATATTTCTCGGCACGCGTCAAAGCAACATAGAAAAGTCGCCGTTCGTCTTCAACGGTTCCTTTGAATCTGCCAACGCTGTCAACGGCCGTTTCGGGGATGACATGCCAGACCGAACGACCCCCTTGTCGACGGGAAGGAAAACGATTGCGTCGCAAACACGGAATAAACACGGCCGGCCATTGCATTCCCTTAGCTTTATGAACTGTCATGATCTGTACGGCATCGGGCCGGCCAATGCCTTTATCTTCCCACCCCTCAGGATAATATCCGGGCGCCTGATAATGTAGAAAGCTGGCAAACTGAGGGTAGAGATCAGCCGGATTAGAGTGAAAATAGATCTGCTCAAAATCGGAAATCACGTTGCTGAATTTGCCCAGATTGTAATAAACGACCTCACCGGTTCTCGCGACCGTGTTATCAGCATCAACATCCTCTTCACGCAAGTTGATGGCAGCCAAGAAGTCGAGATAAAGGCGTTGCAGATAGAGTTCCGCATCCATACCCTGGTCGAGCAATGCCTTTCTTACCTCAAGCAACGTCACGCCTGCATCAATCTGCGCCTCTGTTAGCCCTAGGCCTGCCGCATTCAAGGCTGCACGAATATCATCTGGTGTTGTTTCAAGCCCACCTCGCGGAACAAAATCTCCCATGTAGAAGAAAGCAGCGCGAATCGCATCGATTTCTGGCGTATCGAACAGGCCGTCCATTCCTCCCACTATGTATGGGATTCCTTCAGCACTCAGGGCGTCGACAATGGAGCGTGCGTCATTTTTAACACTACGTAGAAGCACTGACATGTCTGAGTAGGTCAGCCCACACGGTTCTGCATCAGCTCGATCTCGATACTCCGTACCATGCAGTGCCTGGATCTTCTCGACAATCCAAGCCGCTTCCACCGTAGGATCATCGAAAGCAATGGCAAGGACATCACCCCTTGTTGTGGGTTGCGCGTCCGAACTGTCCATGGCCTTGTCCAGGCGACCATCTAATTGCTCAATAAACTGCCGTGCTGCTTCGACCACACAACGACTGCTACGGAAATTGGTATTCAGTGGAATGATTTCAACGTTAGGATAACGCTCGGCAAAGGTGATGATGTTGTTCACATCACTTCCTCGCCACTGATAGATGGTCTGGTCGTCGTCACCCACAACGCAGATGCTGCCACACAGGTTATATAGCTCA
>JBDNGT010000262.1:0-5336 GCA_041689145.1 Geopsychrobacter sp.
GAAACTTTATTTGTCAAGCCTGACCCCTTGAATGCTTATGACCCCTTGAATGCTTGAATGTGGGTTATCTCGATTCAAGAGCTGACCTTTGAAATCTGGCTCTGCATCGCGCTGCTCTATTTCCCGCTGACCTTCGGCTGCTCGCTTATGGCGCGGCGCCTCGAAGGGTCTTTAGCCCGCCGGTAAAAATACTTGACAGCTGCGCGGGGCGATCCTTAGTATTCGTGCTACGATTTCAATATCTGTGCTACGGAGACCTGCTTACCATGCAAAAATTCTGGATGGTTATTGCTGTTGCGCTGTTCCCCCTGCTGTTGCTGCCGGCAGTCTCGGCCTTTGCCCACTTCGGCGTTATCCTGCCGTCCGATGATATTATCGGTCAGGGAGACAACCGCACCCTCGATCTGCAGCTGAAATTTATCCACCCGGCCGAGGACAAATATATCCTGCATTATACCAAGGTCTGCATCTCCGCCTTCGGGCTGGAGGACAGCTGGGATAGGCCCCTGGGGGTGGAAACCGAAATTGTCCCCTTAAGCCGCCCTTATGCACTCTGGACCGGAAATCTTTTTTCCGCGCAGGTCTTGCTTAAGGGGGTCCCCGCGCCTTTTGCAGAAATCGAGGTCGAATACCTGAATGAAGCGGCGGTCGGGGGCAAAATCACTTATCCGGCTGATCCCTTTGTGGCCCAGAGGGTTAAAGCCGATAGTCAGGGGGTTTTTCATTACGCGATGCCGAAAGCCGGGTGGTGGGGTTTTGCTGCGCTCGCGGATGCGGACTGGAAATTGCTAAAAGATGGAAAAAGTAAAAGTGTCGAGATCGGTGCGGTCTATTGGGTGAAGGCGACCGATCTCCCTTAAGACAGGCCATGTTTTTTTGCGAGAGGATCACAGCTATCCGATGAAAAAAATCATCTTCCTTCTATTGACGATCAGTCTGCTGTGTGTTGCCCCGGCCCTGGCGCACAAGGTTAATCTGTTTGCCTATGTCGAAGGGGGTCAGATCTACAGCGAGAGCTATTTCCCGGATGGACGCCCGGTTAAGCAGGGGGTCATCGAAATTTTTTCGAGCGCGGGGAAATTGCTGCAGCAGGGCCTGACCGACGCTGAAGGGCTCTACGTTGTCGGCATCCCGGAGTTTGCTGATCTGAAGTTGGTGGTCAGAGCGAGCATGGGGCATCAGGCCAGCTTCCTCCTCAAACAGGCCGAGCTGGAGCTGGGCCGATGACTGTTTTCCGCCGCCCGCTCTCTTTGCTGCTGCTGATTTTCTTTCTTTTTTGGGTAAGTCCTCTGCTGACCTTGGCGCAGGAAACGCCGCCGCAGATGGAGGCGATGGCGCCGATGGAACTGTTACAGCAGAAAAATCAGCAACTGCATCAGCAGTTGCGTGATGCCCGCCGCGAGATTGCGCAGATCAGGACGGAGGGTTCAGCCCCGGGCTGGCAGGAGGTCGTGACCGGGTTGGGGATTATTTTTGGTCTCAGCGGCGTTGTGATGATGGTGACTGCCCGCTGGCGTTTAACCCGACGATAATCCTTAAGGAGCTTCTCTTTTCGATGCATATCTCTGATGGTGTTCTTCCAACCGCCGTTGCGCTCGGCACCTCTGCTGTGAGTGCCGGGATTTTACTTTGGAGTTTGCGGCGCACGCCAGCGGATGATCTGCCCAAGGTTGCGGTTTTGACTTCGGCTTTTTTTGTCGCCTCGCTGATTCATCTACCCTTCGGGCCGACCAGTGTTCATCTGCTGATCCCGGGTCTGGTCGGGGCCCTTCTCGGCCCTTCCGCCTTTCTGGCGATCGCGCTTGGATTGGTATTGCAGTGCCTGCTGTTTCAGTTCGGTGGGCTGACGGCCCTCGGGGCAAACCTGTTGATGATTGGACTTCCCGCGCTGTTGGCAGGCCTGGTCTTTTACCATTTCAAGGGGCGCACAAAGAAGCAACGCATTCTGGTCGGCGCGCTCTGCGGCGGCGGAGCGACATTTTTTTCGGCTTTAATCCTGGCGCTGTTGCTGGCCAGTGGGGGTGAAGACTTTATCGGCGTCGCCAAACTGGCGTTGATTGCCCATATCCCGGTGGTGCTGATCGAGGCTGGGGTCAGCGGGATGGTCATTTCATTTCTGCTCAAGGTGAAACCTGAACTGCTCGATATCCCCTTTGTCCTCAAGGAGAAGGCGTGAGCGGCACACTCCAGATCTCGAGTCTGTGGCTGCTGCCGTTATTGCTCTTGCCGCTGGCGGTCTATTCCGGCTTTCGCGTGCTGAGCGGCATCGCGCGCAAGGAACAGGGGGGGGAAGATCGCGACTGGTCGGTGCCGCAGATCGAGTATGAGGGGGGCACGACCTCACCGGTGCATCGCTGGGATGTGCGTTTTAAACTGGCTAGTTTTCTGCTGCTGGCCTTTCTGGTCGTCTCCCTGCAACATCCACAAACGGCCCTAGTCGCCCTGATTATGGCGCTGTTCGGTTACCGCGTTGCCGCGATCCCCTGGCGGCGTGGGCTCAAGCGGCTGCTCGGGATGGCCGGTTTTCTGTCGATGTTTCTGCTGATGCTGCCGTTGACTGCGGTGCGGCAGAGCACCGACCTGGTGCTGGTGTTCGGCAGTATCGACTGGCTCAGTTTTAACCTGCGCGGGTTGGATCTGGCCATGCTGATCATTCTGCGCGCCGCGACCGTTGCCCTGTTGATGGAGCCACTGCTTGCAACCGCGCCCCTGCCGGTGACCCTGGCCGGGCTTACGCGGATGGGCGTGCCGCGGCGTCTAACCGAACTGTTGCTGATTACCCACCGCTATCTTTATGTCTTTCTCCACGAAGCGCGGCGAATGCAGATCGGCATGGATGTGCGCGGTTTTCGCAAGTCGACCAGTCTGGCTACCCTGCGTTCCGTCGGCAATTATGTCGGTATGCTCTTCGTGCGCAGTTTCGAACGAACCGAGCGGGTTCATGCGGCGATGCTGGCGCGCGGCTATCAGGGCTTCTGGCCCCAGCCGATCAGCCTCCATGTGACCCCGGCCGATTATCTGAAGGCGTGCGGCGTTATCGGCCTGGGACTGCTGTTGGTGATTTGCGATCAGTTTCTTGTGGGACGGTTTTAGATGCATCAAATCTTGAAACCCGTCGCCCCTGAGCAGGAGAACCGCCCGCTGTTTCAGGTGGAGTCTCTCTCCTACTGCTATCCGGATGGGACCCAGGCGCTCAATGGCATCAATCTACAGGTTCACGCCGGAGACCGCATCGCCCTGGTCGGGCACAACGGTTCGGGCAAAACGACCCTGGTTAAACAGCTCTGCGGTCTGCTGCACTCAGACGAGGGCTCGGTCACCTATAAGGGCGAGCCGCTGAGCGGAGCGCATCTGGCGCGCGCGCGCCTGGAGATCGGCCTGCTCTTTCAGGATCCGGACGATCAGCTGTTTGGCAATAGTCTCTATGACGATGTCGCCTTCGGCCCACGCAACCAGGGTCAGTCTGAGATTGAGGTCGATCTGGCCGTCCGCCAGGCCCTAAAAGCGGTGGATCTAGAAGAGCTGATGTTCAAACCCCCGCATGCCCTCAGCTACGGGCAAAAGAAGCGCGCGGCCCTGGCCGGTCTGTTGGCGATGCGTCCCTCGCTGCTGATCCTCGATGAACTGACCGCCAACCTCGACCCAGCGCAGGAACAGATTTTTATCGATTTGCTGAAGAATTATCAAGGGACGCTGATCCTAATCAGTCACGACCTGATTTTTCTGTATGAACTCTGTGAGCGCGCTCTGGTCCTCGATCGAGGCCGGGTTCACCATGATTATCCGTTGAAAGAACTGGTCGAGCATCGTCCCTCCTTGCGCGAACATGGGCTCGATTTTTCCTTCCGTTTTGCCGAGAGCCGTCAGCATACTGAGCAGGTCGATGTTGAGCGGCGTCAAGGGGCTAAAAAGGCAGAACCGGCCGAGCTGGTTGGTCAAAACGCCGCAACCCTGGTTGATATGCGTGCCCTGGCCTATCGCTATCCCGATGGAACCCAAGCGTTAAACGTCATTGATCTGGCGATCAGCCCCGGTGAGCGGCTCGCTCTGGTCGGCGAGAACGGCGCGGGAAAGAGTACCCTGCTGATGTGTCTGCTGGGGATTTTGCCATTTACTGGTCGGTACCACTTTGCCGGGACGAAGATCGTGCCGGGGAAGGGGCGGGCGGTCTGGCAAAATACCGGAATGGTCTTTCAGGATTGCGCCGATCAGCTGGTCTGTTCCAGCTGCTATGACGAGGTTGCATTCGCGCCGCGTCAGTACGGGGTTGCCGAAGCAGAGATCAAGGTACTGGTTAAAAATGCCTTAAAAAGGGTTAAATTAGACGGCTTCGATGAGCGGGTGCCGTTGCATCTCTCGGGCGGCGAACGCAAACGCCTGGCCTTGGCCAGTGTTCTGAGCCTGCAGCCGCAACTCTTAATTCTGGACGAACCGACCGCCGGTCTCGACCCACAGGGGGGAGAACTTCTGCTCAATATCTTACGCGAGATCGATGCGACCCTGATTCTGGTGAGCCACGATATCTTCTTTGTCCGGGAACTGACCGAGCGCACCCTAGTGATGCATAATGGTCAGATTGCCCTGGATTATTCGACGAAAGACTTTTTTGCGGATAAAAACCTGACCAGCTTGAATGGCCTCGATTTTACTTATCGTGATCAATGTGCTCTGCAGATCAGAGCGCTACAGCATCTCCATGAACACACGCATCCGCATAAGCATCATCATGAGCACAGCCATGTGCATGCGGAACTTACCCACCAGCATCCGCACGAACATGAACACGAGCATGATCACAGCTATGGTCACCGGCATAATGAGACGGGCGCCCATCAGCATTCGATTCAGAGTGAATACCATCATCATGAGCATCCCGGCCATGACCAGGACGATCACGACCACCGCCATTGATCTGCACGGTCAAGTCTCCTCACCACCCTATAAAAAAACCGAAAAGCATCATCCTGCTTGAAACCGGCGTCTTGGCCAGCTATCTTGTCTGATATGACATTAACGACAGAGAGGTGGCGCCATGCTTAATATCGCAATTCTGGCCTTTGATAATTGCCTGCTTTTCAGTATTGCCGGCCCGTTGGATCTGTTTACGGTGGCCAATTGGGAAAAAAGAAGCGGGATAAGACAGATAAGGAACCCTTTTGCCGGTGGGAGATTGTGACGGTGGATGGCGGGGCGGGGATCTGTTTCGGTCAAGAGCCGTTGGTCCCCCACCGTTCGCTGCGCGATTGCCGTTTGCCCGATCTAATCATCCTGCCCTCGGTGTTGGGCAATATCGAGGCGCTGCGTCAAGAGAAAGAGGCGATTGCCTGGCTGAAGGC
>JBDNGT010000263.1:0-12832 GCA_041689145.1 Geopsychrobacter sp.
AGGAGATAGCGGAATTCGGGGTTGGGGAGCAGGGCCACCGCTCCCTGCGCATCGGTCAGTTTGGTCTCAGTACCGTTCAAGAAAGGCAGGCTCGGCTCACCGAACCCCGCTGAGATCAGTTCGCCAGGTGGCTGATGCTGTAGAATCTCGGCGACCTGACGGCTCGGCCAAGCGAGTTCAAGCCGCGGTAGAATATCGTAAAATGTCACCGGAAAGATCAGCAAGGCCCCCAACAGGAATAAGGGCAAAACGGAGAGGGGCGGCAGATTGCGCTGCAGCTTCCAGGCGCCGCGTAAGATCAGCAGGCCGCCGGCTAGCGGCAAAACATGCCAGGGCTCGAACCGCTGAAGCCAGACCGGCAGCAGCGGCAAGCCGAGGGTCAGAATCAGAGCCGTGACAAACCAGACAAAGACCAGCGGCAGGCTCAGCCAGCGACGGAGTTTACCGATGCTCCGTTCAAGCGCTGCAGGTTGACTCAAGCCAGCGGCAGTGAGCAGTGCGATCGCCGGAAAGAACGGCATCACATAATGCGGCAGCTTGGTCGGAACCAGCTCAAAAATAATCCAGGCAGGGATAAGCCAGGCGAACAGAAAACGGACGATATCTTCACTGCGCCGCTGCCACAGCTGCGGCAGATAACGCACCACCAAGAGCGAACCCGGCCAGAAGAGCAGAGGGAAGAGCAGCAGATAGTAGCCCGGAGGAGCACCGTGCGATTCCTGGCCCTTGAGCAGCTTGGGCAGAAAATCACCGTAGAAGGCCTTCTGCATGAATTCACCACCGGTTGCCTGCTGGATAGCGATAAACCAGGGCAAAACCATCGCCGCCAGCAGCAGCAGGCCCACGAGCGGGCGGATCGTTTTGAGCAATTTTATCTGGCGGTCAACCACACACAGGGTCAGAACCGTTGCCAGGGCAATAACCGGCGGCAGCGGACCCTTGATAAGAATCCCCGCGGCACAGGCCAACCAGAAAAGCAGAACCAGCGGCCAACGGCCTTTTCGCCGCTCATGCCGCTCCAGATAGAGCAGGCCGAGCAGGCCCTGCATCGCGGTAATCGTTGCCAGCAGGGCAGCATCGGTCTTGGCGAGCCGCGCTTCAACCCCAAGCAACAGGCAGCTCGCGACCAACACACCCGCCAGCAAACCGACGCGCCGGTTAAAAAAGCAGCTGCCGAAGAAACAGGTCAGCAAGACCGTCGCCAACGCCCCTAAGCTGGAAGGTATTCGATAGGGCCAGATATGATCCAGCGGCTGACCGGCTAATTTGACCGTCGCGGCCTGTAGCCAGTAGATGCCGATCGGCTTCTTGTAGCGCGGCACTTCCTGCAGGCGGATATCAACGTAGTTACCGGTTTCGAGCATCTGCTTACTCGCCTGGGCAAAACGCGACTCATCGCGGTCGGTCGGTGGCAGGCTGCTCAACCCCGGCAGAAAAAAAAGCATTCCGAATAACAGAAGAAAAAGGTAGGCACGTTTCCCCTTTTCCAGATTTTCCATGACGCTCAATACCGCCCGCATAAAACACCTCCGGCCCTGATAGGTGGGACTACCCGGGCAGATTAGAGACTCCCCGAAAGCATGTCAAGCCTCGCTCTTTTTTTTGCAGACAGGCGAAAATAAGGCGTGTTATCTTAGATTGTTTTTAGTGTTGTCTTCTGCTTCTGGCAGAAGCGGATGGCTCCCTATAGAAAGGGTCGATCTCGGATGAAAAAGATCAGTTTCGTCGTACCGATCTACAACGAAGAGGAAAATTTGCGCCCCCTCGCAGTAGAGCTGCAGGACGTGGCACCCGACCTGGGCGTCGCCTGCGAATTTCTGCTGGTGGACGACTGCAGCAGCGATACCAGCCTGGAGCTGATGAAGCAGCTCGCCGCCGAGGACGAGCGTTTTCGCTATATCTCCTTCGCGCGTAATGCCGGCCAGTCCGCCGCACTCTGGGCAGGCTTTCAGCATGCCACCGGCGATGTCATCATCACCCTCGATGCGGACCTGCAAAATGATCCGGCGGATCTGCGCGAAATGATCAAGCATTACGGTGAATATGAAATGATTACCGGCTGGCGCTACAATCGTCAGGACAGCCTGTCGAAAAAACTGGCAAGCAAGCTCGGCAACGGCATCCGCAACTGGGTAACCGCCGACAACATTCATGACACCGGCTGCTCACTGAAGATCATGAACGCCGAAATGCTGAAGAAGGTACGGATCTACAAAGGGCTGCATCGTTTCCTGCCGACCCTGATGCGCCTCGAAGGCGCCCGCATCAAAGAGATCAAGGTTAACCATCGCCCGCGCCTGCATGGCGAATCGAAATACACCAACCTGCGGCGCGGTATCGAGGGACTTTACGACCTGATCGCGGTGCGCTGGATGATGCTCCGCAACCTGCGGATCGATATCGGAGAGACCAATGTTCGGCAGTGACCTGACCAGCAGTGAAATCATGATTCTAATCCTCGGCTTCAGCGGCCAATCGCTCTTCTTTATGCGTTTTTTCGTACAGTGGCTCTACTCCGAAAAGCATAAACGCAGCCTGATTCCGACCACTTTCTGGTACTTCAGCCTCGGCGGCAGCTCGCTGCTCTTGATCTACGCCATCATCCGTCGCGACCCGGTCTTCATGGTCGGGCAATCGACCGGCTTCATTATCTATACCCGCAACCTCTTCCTGATCAGGCGCGAGCGACTCGAGAAACAAGCCGCGCAGGAGCTGGCCGCCAAAATCAACGACGAAATGTAACATTCTGACCGCGTATCCAGAAGTTATGTGCATTTTTGTCTAAGGAGATCCCCCCCCCTCACCAGAGAGACACTGCGACACCCCAAAGACTCCCACCGCGCTATGCGCCGGTTTTCCCTTGCCCCGCCCGACCCTATTTTGCTAGTCTGCCTGGATATTCTGCAGCAGTTTCAACCCCTTTCGTAAAGCTGGCGGCAATGAACTACAAAGAAACGCTCAATCTTCCGAATACCGAATTCCCGATGCGCGGCAATCTGCCCAAGCGGGAACCTGAAATCCTGCAAAAATGGCAGGACTTAGGCCTGAATGAACGGATCGATGCGGCGAACGCCGGTCAAAAACCGTTCATCCTGCATGATGGCCCTCCCTACGCCAACGGCCACATCCACATCGGCCATGCGCTGAATAAAACCCTGAAAGATATCATCATCAAGAGCAAGCGGATGCAGGGCTACTATGCACCCTACGTGCCCGGCTGGGATTGCCACGGGCTACCGATTGAACTGATGGTCGACAAGAAACTCGGCAAACAGAAGCGTGAACTGAGCAAGGCCGATTTCCGGCGCCTCTGCCGTGATTATGCCAGTGAATGGGTCGGCATCCAGACGGAGGAGTTCAAGCGCCTCGGCATCTTCGGTAACTGGGATCAGCCCTACCTGACCATGGATCCCCATTACGAAGCGGCCACCGCGCGGGAACTGGCCCGCCTCGTCGAGCGCGGCTCCCTGTTCAAAGGGAAAAAACCGATCCACTGGTGCTCCTCCTGCGTCACGGCGCTGGCCGAAGCCGAGGTCGAATACGCCGATCACCGCTCCCCGTCGATCTTTGTCAAGTTTCCCTATGCCGATGAACTGCCGTTTGAACTCGCAGCTCTCGGCGACAAACCACTTTCCTTCGTGATCTGGACCACCACCCCCTGGACCATTCCGGCCAACCTCGGAGTCTGCCTGAATCCGGACCTCGACTATGTCGCAGCCGACACCGGCAGCGAGTACCTGGTTATTGCCGAAGGGCTTTACCAATCGGTTATGGGCACCCTCGGCATTGAAGAATCGCGGATCGCCGCGACCTTCAGCAGTGAAATCTTCGACAAACGAGAGTGCCGTCACCCCCTCTATGACCGCCCCGCGCTCTTGATGCTCGGGGAGCATGTCACCTTAGAGGCCGGAACCGGCTGTGTTCATACCGCACCGGGGCATGGTCAGGACGATTACGTGGTCGGTCAGCGCTACGGACTCGAGGTCTACAACCCGGTCGATGACTATGGGCGTTACCGCGCAGATGTCGAACTTTTCGGCGGCATGAAGCTTTCCGAAGCCAACCAGGCGGTCAATGCCAAACTGACCGAAGTCGGCGCCCTGCTCCAGTTGAGTGAAATCAACCACAGCTACCCCCATTGCTGGCGCTGCAAGAAACCGATTATCTTCCGCGCCACCGAGCAGTGGTTTATCTCGATGGACCAACAAGAGTTGCGCAGCAAAGCCTTGGCCGAGATCGACCGCGTCGAATGGATTCCTGCTTGGGGGCACGATCGCATCTTCAACATGGTCGTTGCCAGGCCCGACTGGTGCATCAGCCGTCAACGCGGCTGGGGCGTGCCGATCACCATCTGTTACTGTGAAACATGCGGTGAAGCCCTGCTTGACGCCAAGATCATGCATCATATCGCCGATCAGTTTGAAGCGACCGGGAGTGATATCTGGTTCGAGCAGGACGCCGCTGAACTGCTGCCGCCCGGGACTAAATGTTCCGCCTGCAAACATGATCGCTTCACCAAAGAGAGCGACATCTTAGATGTCTGGTTCGATTCAGGCGTCTCGCACGCCGCAGTGCTTGAGCATCGCGAAAACCTGCAGAGCCCGGCCGACCTCTATCTCGAAGGCTCGGATCAGCATCGCGGCTGGTTCCATTCGAGCCTACTCGAATCGGTCGGCACCCGTGACCGCGCGCCCTACAATTCGGTGCTGACCCACGGCTTCGTGCTCGATGCCAACGGCCGCCCGATGTCCAAATCGATCGGCAACGTCATCGCCCCCGAAGAGATCATCAACAAGTACGGCGCCGAAATCCTGCGCCTCTGGGTTGCGGCGACCGATTATCGCGATGACATCCGCATCGGCCAGGAGACCCTGCAACGCCTGTCTGACGCCTACCGACGCATCCGCAACACCGCGCGCTATATCCTCGGTAATCTTGACGGCTTCAACCCCGACACCGATCTGGTCGACCCGAGCGAGCTGCTCGAACTGGATCGCTGGGCGTTGTCACGCCTGACCGGACTGACCGAGCGGGTGGCAAAAGCCTACAATGACTATGAGTTCCATGTCATCTATCACGCGATTCATAACTTCTGCGCCCTCGATCTCTCCGCCTTCTATCTCGACATTTTAAAAGACCGGATCTACACCAGCCCCAAGAGCAGTCTCGAGTATCGCAGCGCGCGCACTGCTATCTACCTGATCCTGGATGCCATCACGCGCATGCTCGCGCCGGTCCTGACCTTTACCGCCGAAGAGATCTGGACCAAGCTGCCGGGTCAGCGCGAGGAGTCTGTCCATCTGGCCAAGGCCCCGGCCAAAAACAGCTGGCGCGACGCGGCCTTAGAAGAACGTTACGAGCAACTGCAGAAGGTGCGCGGTGCCGTCTCCAAGTCACTCGAGGTCGCGCGCGGCGAAAAACGGATCGGCCAATCGCTCGCGGCCAAGGTTCTGCTCTGTGCCCCGGCTGTGCTCTTGCCGTTGCTGCAGGAGTATCTCCCCCTGCTCCCCAGCTACTTCATCGTTTCGCAGGTTGAGCTCTGCGCGACCCTCGAAGGAGCAACTGCCGCCGAAGGGATTGCAGGGCTGCAGCTCCGCATCGATGCGGCCGAAGGGGAGAAGTGCGAACGCTGCTGGAACTACGTCACCTCGGTCGGCGTGAACAAAGAGCACCCGCAGGCCTGTCAGCGCTGTGTTGACGCACTGGCTGCCGGTTGATGCGCCGATACCGCTGGTTTATCGGCATTGCCGCGGTCAGTATTCTGCTCGATCAGTTGACCAAGGCGCTGATCCTGAGCAGCATGGCATTGCATCAGTCGATTGAGCTGTTTGAGAATTTTGTGCACATCACCTACGTGCGCAATCCGGGAGCCGCCTTCGGTATTCTGGCCGATAACAGCCTGCGCCTGCCTTTTTTCATTCTGGTGTCGGTCGTCGCCGCACTCGGCATCCTCTGGTACTTAAAGAAGGAACAGGGCGGCAACCTGCGGCTGCAGATCGGACTCGGCCTGATCTTTTCCGGCGCGTTGGGCAACCTGATCGACCGCATCCGCTTTACCGAGGTCATCGACTTTATTGATGTCCACTGGTACCAGCATCACTGGCCGGCCTTCAATGTCGCCGACAGCGCAATCTGTGTCGGGGTCGGGCTGCTGCTGCTCGATTCATGGCTGGTGGAAAAAGCTAAATCGACTGCAACAAAAGACATAGATAATAAATCCGGCACGAGCGCAAATAAGTGAAGAATTTCAGGCCTAAAAAGTCAAAATTCGCAGATTGACAAAATGACGTGCCACAGAGTATAAATCCTTGGTCCGTTACAGACGATGAACAAGCACAAAGTAAAATGATGTCGGGGCGTAGCGCAGTCTGGTAGCGCACCTGCTTCGGGAGTAGGGGGTCGGAGGTTCAAATCCTCTCGCCCCGACCAAATTTTTTGTTGAGTTACATCGGCTTAGTATCCCGAACTTACTAACCGAAAATGAACAAGAAAGCGTCTCCGGTCCGATTCTGGTCCTGAGGCGCTTTTTTCGTTTCCGTAGTTCGGCACTTCGGGGGGCGCGGTTTCCAGAGCTTCCCCGCTCCGGTCCTCCGAGATGCCTCCGGGAGGGGTCCGGTCACCATTCCGCATCATAATCAACTGCAGTATGTCCTGCCGAGAAATCAATAGGGCGGCCCTCTCTATAAAGATGATTTCTCGGATTTGTTTGACTAACACGAACCAACGATCAATAATCATTCATTGTTTTTGCCGAAGATTTAAGTGAAGCAACTAAGCAGAAGTGTGACAATTATATATTATGGAGGGTGGAATGGATTTAATCTCAATGGGGTCTAATTCCCCGTAGCTTGCTACGCGATTTAGCAAAGGTTGTAGGCTGTTGATACCCCGCTGCTTGCGGCGGGGTCGTTCATTAGTGTTCGTCAATATCTTCCAGCTTGCGGCCATTGGACCACGTAAAATCGCGGCACTGTCGGTTATCATGAACCGAACAACTGAATAGGAGACAGTAAATGGGTGCGTCTCGGTGAGGCTCGCTGTCAATAGCCTGTTCGGTAAATATTTTGTTGAAAACTTGGTATTCGTAAAATAAGATAAAATTGCTTTTTTTATTTAAACTCATAGAAGGGGAAAACAGATGATCAAGAGTATTCTTTTTGCGCTCACCGCTGCCATTTTGTTATCAGGTTGTGCTGACATGATGAACTCTATGACGCCAGGCGTTAAAGTTATTAAAAGTCAATTTGACGGAACTACAGAGATTGTTCAGTCCTCGGTAAGTTCCTCTGCTTCTTTGACAGAAGCTTGGCACACATTAGGATTCCGCTGGAACGAAAATGCTCCAGAAAATGTTTTTTTGGTTGTCGGTGTACATGGGGTACATAATGTAACGGGGGTCTCGTTTAATGCAGACGGGAATAAAATTATAAATATCCCGACCGCCAGCACATTGACCGAATATGGAGAGTGGTCAACGCGTCAGTTCATCATGCCCCTTGATAGTTTCAGAATAATTGCCACCGCCAATGATGTGAAAATGAAGGTGTCACAAATTGACACTTACACGGTCTCATCTTTTGGCCCAACTAATAAGAATGCTGCGATCAACGGTAAGTTCATCCCGTTTCTTGCGAAAATAGATGAGATGAAGGAATAGGGAAGAGCAGCAACCAGCTGACAGCATATTGTCTCCTCATCCTCGGCCCCCTTGGATTGGTGGAGACATCTGGAGTGGAAATGATCTACGCAGAAATCATTATACAGGCCTACTCCGAGGCCAGCGGCACCACTAGAGAAGACTTGCACTTATTGCCATCAGTATTGGAACTGTTACAACGGTAATTAACCATCCTTTCTGACGCAGGAAAAACCGATCCTTGACCCGCCGTGCGACTGATCATGGAGAATTAATCCGCTGGTTCGGCTTGATGCTGTGCCAGAAGAGTATTTGATTGAGGTTTGGACAACAAGGGAGGGTAGCAATGGACGATTTCTCAATATTTCAAAACCGATGCACAAATAAGAGATGCAACCACCGGACAAAGGTAGAGATAGAGTTCCCGCAAGACGCTTTGGCGATCTACGAATATGACTGTCCAAGTTGTGGTGAAATTATTGAGGTAAATGGTGTCCTTGGTCTCCGTGATCATCCCGGAGAGAACCCAGGGTCAGGTGAGTGCCGTGCCCTAAAAAAGCAATAACCAGTTGCACGGAGGGTGTCTCCCTCGGCAGACCCCCTCCACTTGGATGAGATACCTTGCAGGCTTTTCATACGAAACATTACGTGAGGATTTAAAGATTGCAACAAAATGTGACGATACGTATAATGCAGATCCTTTCAGTGTGCTATAATGTCAACACGAGGAAGAGGTGATGGGTCACGAGAAGGCATTAAAAATGCTGATCATGGCCTGCAAAAAGGGTGAAAAGATTGGTGTAAAGTACGATGCAAAAATCACTGCAGCTGATCACTTTAATTTGCCAACGAATCAGAGCATATACGACTTTATAGGTAACGGCGGCCTTGAATGCGTCGACTTTATAAATAAGATGGCTTGGAAGCTCAACCCGAGGCCTGAGAACAAATCGCAAGTTTATGCATATAGTTTTTACTCTCACACTCTCTTTGGTTATTTGGCATTTATCGTCAATCCAGAGACAGGTTATATTATGATAAAATCCTTCAAAAAAAACGAAAGTCCAGATCAGCGGAATTTACCACTCAAAGGACTTCAAGCCTTAATCAAACATTTCAAAGAGGGAGAATAACATGTCCGTATCTTGCCCTATTTGTGGAGCAGAAGAGCTCACAAAATCGATCAAGGAAAGGATAATTCCTATCGAACTTGGCCGGGATATCACTATCAATGAGACAATCTACTCATGTGCCGAGTGCGGGATGGAAGGCGATTTCTTCAACGAAAATGACCGTAAAGTTGAAGCAGCTCTTGAAGAATCAAAAAAACAGACTGCTGTCATGATTATCGACGAGTTATCAGAACAGGATATCAGCATGGCATATTTTGAAAGAGCCATGGGTTTATCAACCAGAACGCTCAACCGCTGGAAGAGGGGTGAAGTATCGGCGCCATCCTTTGCGCTGATGAAAACAGTTAGGGCTTACCCATGGATTCTTGAAGTTGCGGATGCGCGTTTTGAACACAAATTTGCAATGGACAAAATGATCGAGGCAGCCGCTGCAGAAATGAGTACAAGGCTGGAAAGAACTATGCGCGTGAATAATCTATCAGTTCATGGCTCAATTGTAGGTGATATTGATTCCTTGGTTATGACGCTGAATCTCAAAAAGGATATCCCTAACACCGTCAAACATTATTCAATGACAGAGGTAGCTGTAAAATGAGAATAGATGCATTTATTCTTTGTGAAGATATTCGGAGAGAATTAGGAAGTAAATTTTCAGTAATGGGCATTCTTGGCGATGGTATTGAATATCATGACACCGATGCTGATAACTGGCCTAAGCCTATGAATTTTGCTGTATATATAAAGGTTATATTAGAGAATAAAGACTCTATCCCTGATAGATTTACCATTAACGTGTTACTAGAGGGCGAAAAAATTGCTAGTGTTGATGGGGCTATCGCCAAACGAGATGGAATCAAAACCATTAATCTTCCTATCTCCATGCCTGGTCTCCCACTTACATCCCCAGGAAAATTGGTTGTCGAATTTACGGCACTTTTAGAAAACAAGGTGCTCATTAATGATAGCCGTAGTTTGGAAATTTCGGCGAGAGTAACTAAATAAACTTGCAAGTAAACGGTGCCGTCTACATCCGCAAATCCCGTAAAAACATGCCCTAACCAATCTCCAAGCTGAAATCGTTGACTTCATCTAGAAAAACCAATCAAAAAACCGTCACCCGGTACCCAAGATACCGAAGAGCTTTAACTGTCCGTGTATTGCAAATCGGGATACCTTCTTTATTCACCCAGCCAAGCAATTCCTGAATTCCACTTCGCCCAAACTCATTCAGGTCGTACTGTGGATCGAAAATGCAATTTGCCATACGTGTGACGTAATCTTCCTTGCCGTACAGGAGATATGTCAAAACCTTCCTCAATTGATTCAGCTCATTACTTTCCTTAAAAACTGCCAAATGAGTTTCATGGCCACCTTTAAAGTATCGAAGCCTTTCATGGAAAGAGTGACAAACGTCCAACCCGTCAAGGAGCTCATCCATTGAGGCATTTTTTATAGCCTCCGCTGAGCCTAACCGGTTCTGGATCCGAGGGAAGTGGCTGGGAATGTGCTCATCAAGATAATTCCATCTCAGGTTGAACCAGTTGGCCATTTTTTCTCGCACAAAATCTTTACGCTCCTCGCCTGTTCGAAATGGCTGCAGAACGCAATCAACACCCTTAGAGTAGGTTTCACGGACGAAGCTGAGAAACTGGTCAACTTCAATCCTCAACGGGCAGATTTCTTCAGGCTGCTGACGTCGTCCATCGGCAAGATATATATCCCGGACTTCTTCATAAGCCGTTATAAATTCTTGATAAGTTCTTCTGTATGCCGACAAAAACAAGCGGTCTTTTGAGCGTTTCTTCTTTCCTACTTGTACCCCACCGACAGGTTCTATATCGCCGAACTGTTCGATAATTTCATTTTCAAATCTAGAGTTATTTGTTGTGGAGTGTTTTCGAGATAGGCAGTCATATTTTTCTAACAAGTCCGGAGTTAGCGCCTCGGCATCATCCCAGTAGACGTGGAAGAGCTTAACGAGATCGTCAAAGGCCTCATCTTCGCGCGGAACTTCAGCACAGATTTCCTGGTTTGAGTTCATTCCAGACTGAGTGAGATTGGCCGACCCGACAAGTGCGGTCTTTTCTCCAAAAACGTAAAGCTTTGAGTGAAATTTAGGGGAAGTATAAAAACGGACATGGACATTGGGATGCAATAGTATTTTCTTCAGATCCGCGGCGGAGGTGGCCGGGCCTAATCGAACGATGAGGTGAACGAAGCTCCCCTTGCTGAGGACTTCTTCAACCATTTCACTGTAGGAGAAAAATGGGCTTGCGAAAAAGACCTCCTGACAATCGTTCATGTGTAAATGAAATGCGTTCCGAACAGTTTTTTTCGCCGTTGCATTTGTAAATATTCGCACAGTATCCCCTCCTTACTTCAGAAAACCCATCTCATCAACGCTCTTGAACCAACGAGGGTCCCCCTTACCATCCTTAAAAGGCGTATTCTCCTCAATTGGGCCAACGATCTCTTCTAGCTTTTCACGCCATGCCATATGTGGATATAGCTCACGCACTTTCAGGGCCTCTTCTGCATCTTCGACACACGCACTTTCCCCTGTGGAATAAATATAATCTTCAGGATGCCAAGCGACATGTGTCCTATATTCCATGAGCGGACCAGGGAAAATGCGGCCGTACACCAACCCGTCAATTTCATCCGACACCATCTCACAACCCTTGAAATAAATTCCAAGCATACGAGCAATTAGAATTTTCGCCTTAAGCTGTAATCGTGTTCGCTCATATCCCCACAAAATGTCGTCACCCAAGGGGTAATATTTCCAGATTGAGTCTTGGCTAATATCGCCCCAATGATCAAGTTTCACGCGAAAAAGAAGGGCTATTGAGAATCGATCATAGGGACCGTGTTCTCCTTCACGTTTAAGGAGTTTGTCCTCTGGTCGTTTAATAGCAAAACCCTGAATTGCCGCTCCTGTTTTTTTGAGGTCCATGAGAAAATCTATGTAGCTCGGTAGGCTGTCACCATGGGTTACGTATGGATAAATTTGGACATCCTTGCCTTCAAGCCATTCACGTTGGATCCCGAAGAGATCACATGTGATTTGCAGCACTTTCTCGCTGAGAGCATGAAGAAGCTTTTCGTCGGTGCTGACATCTGCGAGCGTTAGGCCAGTTCCTTTCCTATAAGTCGAGGGATCTGTGCCTTTTCAATTCCGTGAGCCTTATAGATTTCAACAAATCTCTCTATGAGTGCATAGACTTCATTTTGGGGAACTTGCAGTTCATGGGAGTGATTATCAAGCTCGCGAGTAGCTGGCCTCTTGCGAGTCACCCATCTCCAAAAACCATAGGCACCCGCAACAATTGTGACTATTCCGGCAAGCGTCTCAATCATTCACGCCACCACCGCATTTTCATTCACCTGCCGCACAATCCCGATCACCTTATCCGCTCGTCGTGGGAACACCCCCGAGACTCCTTCATGGTGGGTATTGGTGAAAGGTGGTGCAAAAAGCAAGTCTGGGTCGAGAACACCATTCAGCGCCAAGTGCTCAACGATCTGGTCGACGAAGCGGATCTGGTCGGCACTCAGCGGAGTCGACGCCAGGAATTCTCCGAAGGCGGTTTTTGCCGCATTGCGATCCAGCCCGACAATGGAGCGTACGAACACACCAAGGCGTTTCTCTTCGCCGTAGGACGCGTAAAAATCTTCTTTGGAACCCATGCCGGTCTTATCCGCGAAGAGGATGTTCTCGAGGGCTACCAGATCGGCACCGGTGATCGGCTGGTTGTTTTTCAGGCGATGGATCGTGATGTGGTTCTGATTTTCTCGGATGTATTTTTCCACCTTGAGTCGATAATTCTTAAGGCTCGGGTCCTTGACAATAAAATCGTTGAGCTCCGATCCTTCACCGAGTTCATCCTCCATATCGGTGTAGACCGTCTCCTGTTTCCTCTCCTTATCAATGAACTTCACCAGGTCGCGCAACTTGCGGCGTACCTTCTCCAACATCGGCAGAGTCACCCCCACCCAGTATTCATCCTGCTGCAGCTCGAGGATCAACTCCAGCTGTGTCGCCACCGAGGGGACTGCCTTC
>JBDNGT010000264.1:0-4137 GCA_041689145.1 Geopsychrobacter sp.
ACAGAGATAGAGCTACAAGGAGCGTTTCCACATGGCCGATAATCTGCTTAGTTTAATTACCTTCTCCCCGCTTCTGGGGATGTTGATACTACTCTTCATCCCGCGGGACAACGAAGGGCTGCTGAAGGGCTTTGCCCTCGCAGTGACACTGATCACCTTTTTTATCAGTCTACCTCTGGCTTTCGACGAAGTTTTCGCCGTTTCAGGGGGGATGCACTATCGTGAATTTCACGAATGGATCAGCGTCGGTAGTTTCTTCAAGATGAACTATAACCTTGGGGTTGATGGCATCAGCCTCTGGTTGTTGCTTTTGACCACATTCATCTCACCGATTACGATTCTTTCGACTTGGAAGGCTGTCGACAAGAATGTCAAAGGCTTCATGGCGTTGATGCTGTTGCTCGAAACGGCACTGCTCGGTGCTTTTGTCTCCTTAGACCTCTTCCTGTTCTATATGTTCTGGGAGTTGATGCTGATTCCGATGTACTTTCTGATCGGCATCTGGGGTGGACAAAACCGGCTCTACGCAGCGGTCAAGTTCTTCATTTACACCGCAGTCGGTTCACTGCTGATGCTGGTAGCGATTATCTTCGTCTATTACTATGCGGTACAAAGCGGCGCGCCGGTTAATGGTTTCGGTGTCCAAGAGTTCTACAACCTGTCAATTCCATCGTCTGCTCAGCACTGGTTGTTTCTGGCCTTTGCCGTCAGCTTCGCGATTAAGGTTCCGATGTTCCCGGTTCACACCTGGTTGCCGGATGCACATACTGAGGCACCAACTGCGGGTTCGGTTATCCTGGCCGCTATTATGCTGAAGATGGGCACCTACGGATATGTGCGTTTTGCCATGCCGCTCTTCCCTGAGGCATTGCAGACCTTTATCCCTTATCTGGCACTGCTCTGTGTGGTCGGTATCATTTATGGCTCCTTAGTCGCGATGATGCAGGAAGATGTAAAGAAGCTGGTCGCATACTCCTCTGTAGCCCACCTTGGTTTCGTCATGCTCGGCGTCTTTGCTCTCAACCTGCAGGGCATGGCTGGCGGCTTGATTCAGATGGTCAATCATGGGATCTCTACCGGCGCGCTCTTCCTTATCGTCGGCTTCATCTACGAACGTCGTCATACCCGACTGATCAGTGAATTCGGTGGTTTGGCGCATAAAATGCCGATTTTTGCCACGATCTTCATGATTATTACGCTCTCATCGATTGGCGTACCCGGAACCAATGGTTTTGTCGGCGAGTTCCTTTCGCTGGTTGGTGCTTTCCAAAGCGACCTCCGCTGGTATGCGGTCTTCGCTACCTCGGGCGTCATCTTGGCTGCAGTGTATATGCTCTGGATGTTCCAGCGCGTCATGTTCGGTAAAATCACCAACCCCAAGAATGAAAATCTCAAGGATCTTTCCGCACGCGAAATTATTATTATGCTTCCGCTGCTGATCTTTGTCTTCTGGATCGGGGTGTGTCCCAACACCTTCCTGCGCAAGATGAATCCTGCGATTGAGGTTTTGTTACACCAAGTTAAATCAAAGCAAGTTGCCGTGGTTGAACCGGTTCAGCCGGTGATCGCCCAGAATATTGTATTGAAATAATTACAGGCTGAAACTTCAGGTTCCAAAAGGAGCTTTAGATGGAAAATCTGGTTCAAATCGCGTCGCAAAATGTGAACATGGCAGCAATTATGCCGTCCGTGGTTCTCTGCTGCTTCGGTATGATGTTGCTATTGGTCTCTGTCTTTTCCAAACGTGGAAGGACAACCCATGTCGCTTGGTTGAGTATTGTTTCACTGGTGATAACCGGGATTGTAACGATCTCGAGTTGGAACCACCCGCAAGCAGGTTTTGCCGGGAGTGTTGTTCTCGACAACTTCGCTATTTTCTTCAACATGATTTTTATTATTGCTGCCGGGTTGACGATCCTCATCTCCGACGGTTACCTGCGTCGCGAGGGTTATCCGGTTGGTGAATACTATCCGTTGATCCTCTTCTGTACCGCTGGCGCGATGTGGATGGCATCAGGGACCGACCTGTTGACCATTTTCCTCGGCCTTGAGGTAATGTCGGTTGCGCTCTATGTCCTCGCCGGTTTCTTCCGAGGCGATACACGCTCCAACGAAGCCGGGCTCAAATATTTCTTTCTGGGCGCTTTTTCGACCGGTTTTCTGCTTTACGGTGTCGCCCTGCTCTATGGTGTCGCCGGATCGACCAAGATTGCAGCTATTGCACAACATGTGAGTCAGATGCCCGCCATTACGGGCAACCCGATGTTGATCGTCGGCGCCATGCTGCTGCTCTCGGGCTTTCTGTTTAAGGTGGCCGTGGTCCCCTTCCATATGTGGACACCCGATGTCTATCAGGGTGCCCCGACGCCGGTCACCGCCTTCATGAGTACCGGCCCGAAAGCCGCGGCTTTTGCTGCGATGCTGCGGGTTGCGATTATTGGACTGGGCAGTGTTCAGGCCGACATTACTGCCTTGTTCTGGATTCTTGCGGTGCTGACCATGGTCGCCGGTAACTTTATTGCGCTCAGCCAGACCAACATCAAGCGGATGCTTGCCTATTCGTCGATTGCTCATGCCGGTTATGCCCTGGTCGGTATCGTCGCCTGGAATCAGATCGGTCTTTCGGCCATCCTCTTCTACATGCTGGTTTATGCCTTCATGAACATCGGTGCCTTCGCCGTCCTGGTTTTGATTGGCAAGAAGGGTGAAGAGAATCTGACCCTTGAGGGGATCTCTGGCCTGGGTTATAAACGGCCTTTTCTTGGGGTTGCTTTGTGTATCTTCCTCTTCTCGTTGATGGGGATTCCGCCGACTGCAGGTTTTGCGGGTAAGTTCTTTGTCTTTGCCGGTGCGGTGAAAGCAGGAT
This sequence comes from Geopsychrobacter sp., assembly GCA_041689145.1. Lineage (GTDB taxonomy): Bacteria > Desulfobacterota > Desulfuromonadia > Desulfuromonadales > Geopsychrobacteraceae > Geopsychrobacter. Next base: position 2,867 of record JBDNGT010000264.1, read on the forward strand.
ATATCTGGTTGGCAGTTATCGGAGTCTTGAACTCGGCTGTCTCCCTCTACTACTATTTGCGCGTCATCGTCTTCATGTACTTTCGTGACCCGAAAGAGGATTTCGCTTGGGTCCATATGGAGATCCCGGCGGTCATTTCGATCGTTTTGGCCCTCGCTGGCGTTCTTTACCTTGGGATTGTTCCTGGTCCAGTAATGGAACTGGCCAAGCTGGCCGGTTTTTGATCCAATCACGCTCTGATTGAATGAAGCCCTCCGGCATATCCGGGGGGCTTTTTTTTGATGACTAAGGATTCGAATCGGCTATGCTGGAATCATGGACATCAAAAGACATATCGAGAACCTACGCACTGGTGGGGAGCTACTTGAGATTGAATCTGCAGTAGATGGTCGTCTTGAATTGGCGGCGTTGACCGATCGGATGTGTAAAACGGCCGGCCCGGCATTATTGTTTACGCAGGTCAAGGGTTCCCGTTTAGCGCTGGCCACGAACCTGTTCGGCAGTGATCGACGCATGGCTACTGCTCTGGGGCAGGAGAGTCTTGCGTCTTTCGGGTCCTGGCTGACTCAGTCCCTCGTCAGGGCTAAAGGGATGTCTTCGGCAGAACGTCTACCCAGGCTACTGCAAGCGGTTGAGACAGATTTCCAGCCTAGCGCGCGAGTCTATCAGAAGGCCAGTCTCAATCTTCTGCCCCAGTTACGTTACTGGCCAAGAGAACAGCGCAGTTTCTTAACCCTGGCTGTGGTGATCAGCCGCGGACCCGCGAGTACAGCGCAGAACTATGGGCTTTATCGTGTCGGTATCGCCGGTGATAAACAGCTGACCCTCAACCTGCTGCCGGGTTCTGGGGCACGCCAGCATCTCGAAGAATGGCGAGCCGCAGGCGGTGTGATGCCGGTTGCGATTCTGCTCGGTGCCGACCCTGCGTTACTCCTCGCCGCCGCTGCGAAATTACCCGAAAACTGTCCGGAAGAGAGCTTCAGTGCTCTTCTTAGTCAAACGGTCTTTCAGTATTGTCGCTGTCAGACGGTCCCACTTGACTGCCCCACCTCAGGGCAGCTCGTCATTGAAGGCTGGGTTGATGTGGTGTCAACCTTGAATGAAGGGCCATTCGGCTGTTATACTGGCGACTACGGCGGCTCTAACGTCTGCCCCTTAGTCGAGGTCAGTGCGCTCTCAATGGTCACTGATCCAGTGATTCCTTTAACCCTGGCCGGGCCGCTGCCGATGGAAGACTGCTGGATTGCGCGGGCTAATTTAGAGCTCAGCCG
>JBDNGT010000265.1:0-2961 GCA_041689145.1 Geopsychrobacter sp.
ATGGGACTGGAAATGTTCATCGAGGACCGTCAGGGGACAGTTCATCTAAAAGGTCATTCCTTATTTTAGCTAGTCGGTGCATAGAGGCTCCTATGACATTATCAGTTCAAGGGTTTTTTCTGTTTGATGTTTTGCATCTCGATCAGGCCAGCGTTCGTCTTCATTCAATAGGCCACCCATGACCGTCCGAATATCATCATTCAGGGCCACACCCAGAGCGTCCGCAGACTTATAGATCGACTTGAGCCATCCCTTGCAGGTCTCAAAAATAGAGGCGAGCTTGCTGGTTGGGGCCTTGCCCTCCATCATGAAGACCTCAAAACCGTTGGCCCATTGTTCGTGTGCTTCTTTAGGGATCGGCCCATCATCTTTCAGGCCCAGCCAGGTTTTAACGACTTGCCAATCTTCTGTTTTGACTCCGTAATTGAGGGCCATATCTTTCAGGGACTCAAGCACGACATGGCCGGCCTCGTGGAGGAAGGTACTCTTGTCGGCACCGGCCATCGCCTGAATGATGGTTTTTCCCGGAGTAAAACGGACACTCCCTTTTTTCTGCTCATCCCGATCTTGAAACAAGGGGAGCCCTGACATAATGTCTGCTCGCATTTCTGCGGTAATTCGCATAGAAACCTGCTCGGAACCGGCATCGTGACAAGGAACGACCTTCCCTCCAGTGCTCTTAGCAACGCCATCGGCAACAAATCTATCAGCCCATATCGAGTTATGTTTTTCTCCATCTTCAAACTCGACAGTCCAGCCGCCCTGCTCTTCTGAATTGTTGACCGTCACAACATCCAGTTTCGCGCCGAACTTTTTGCCGAACTTAGACAAGATATTTGGCACGGCGCGATCATAGAGATTTTTGGCCCACTGAGGGTCTATCCGCAAATCCTGGCTGTCAAAGCAACTATGAGGAGAGGAGGACCCGGTGTTGGGGTTGGCCTCATGGAATTGGACAATTTTATCAGCGAGTGACTTACCGAGGAGATCAGGGAGGTCCGAACTGGTCGCTTTTTTCTCAACCGTTTTGCCCTCAAGCGACTCCGCGATAACCAGAAAATCATCCGTTTCGTTGAAGTATTGCGTACTGACGTTGGAAACCTTGTTGCTGAGGCTGTAAAGGTCGGCAATCTGCTTACCTGAGACCCAGGCAACCCGATCATAGCCCTCTTCGGCTGCAATCCTCATGACACGCTTTAAGGCCAGGTTCTGCCAGTTGTTGTTTTGCACGAAGGGGGCTGTGGGGACAGAAGATCCAGATGCTGTCAGCTCACCATTCTGATTACGTGCCATCAGGGTTTGCAGTTCAGCCTCCATCGCATCATTCATTTTCCCAAAAAGACGCAGCTCTTTTAGCTCATCGAGTCTATCGAGATCGCGTTTTTGTTCCTTCGTCTTTTCTGTATCGCTAAAGCCCTTCTTCCTTCCCTCCAGGTTCCAATCACTTTGAATTTCTTCGATAAATAAAACTTTTTCAGTGGAACCTTTTAGATCGACATATAAAAAGCCTCTGGCGGAAGAATACTGGGCCGATTCTAGTTGCGTAATAACACCACGATTAACACCAACGGCAGGAGCCCCGTTGCCGAGTCGATCTTCGCTAACCTCCAACATGGCCGCGAGCTTTGCGCCGATATCGGCAATTTCTTCAGAAGATGCCGTCAAACTGGTTCGGTCCGTCAGTCGGACATGGGCCAAAACATTGAGTTCGTCCCAGTGGCTTGAGGTGAAAGCATTTGTTATTTTTTCAACGGAGTTGCGTTCATCCCCCTGATCAAATAAACGTTTTGCGACTGCTATCCAATGTTCATCGGGCTTTTGAAGATAAGCTCCTCCCGATTGAAGCTGAGGGTCATCCCCATAGTGACAAAGCTTTTCCCCGTCATAGAGAACTTCGGTACTCCCTTGAGTGGTGCTTAACCGGTGCCGGCGAATTTCAACCTTTGCCAGGTCGAACATTTTTTGGTTCTTAATCTCTGGGAGAGTCAACAGCACTTCGCGGTAATTACCCCCCCCCGGCAGGATATGCTCACCGTAGACCGTTGGATTGTCCCCGTAGGCACTTTGAGTGTCAACAAGGGCATGTTGCGCATCCCAAGCGGCAATCAACTCTTCTTCGAGGGTGGTCAAATCATCCCGGTCACGCAAATACTCGACATTCGTTCGACCATCCGTAATTCGAGCCTTATCGCGTAAAATATCGTATTTGGCTCCGAGGGTTTGGCGTTCATTTTCAGCTTGCTTGATGACATCGACAACTTGAATGCCGTGTGCTTTAACGTAGTTCAGAACTTCAGATTTGGTCAGCTTTTTCTGAGCGCCTTCCAGCCAGTCAATCAGGCCTAGACTTTCCAGTTCTTCTTCACGCACACCAGGGGTCTTCAGTAACCGCTTGGCGAGATCTGGGCCGGGGATCGAGTTAAAATTAAATCGCTCAATCGCCTGCTCGACTGGAGAATAAAAAACAGGCGGATGGGATTGATAAAGGATCCTCGCATCATCCGAAAAGGTCCCATAATTTGCGACAGACTTAATCTGTTCAGGGGCAAGGGCAACATAGATATTTTTGCCCCAGTTCAGCCCGACACCATACTCCCCTTCGCCATCCTCGACGTTTTTGAAAATCGCACTATCATGGCCCCGTTCTTCGGCCATTTCGATCCAAGCGTACATATCGAATCCATCAACTTCTTCCAGATCGCCCTTGCCTTCAAAATCGACAATCAAAGGGTTCTGGAGCGACAAGTAGACCGGATAGACACCAGGATGGGCCATTTCTTCAGGCTTGTAAGGATCTTGACCGAAAAAATCAGAATGGATATCGACAGGAGTCCGGTCAATCCCTGCGTAAGTCGCGGCATGTCTGCGAGAGTCAGAAAAATGGAATCCTTGAATATTGTTTTGATCGACATCAAACGCATTGAACCCTGCAGCGACGGTCCCGTGATAAACCACAATCGG
>JBDNGT010000266.1:0-5121 GCA_041689145.1 Geopsychrobacter sp.
ATGCTGGAAAAAACCTTTCACTCACCTGTCGTCATTGCAGGCAAACTTTCCCGTGCCTGATCCACCTAACGACTAAAATTCTGGTTGCTCATGGCGAACCCGAGGTTTGCCAGACCGTTCTCGATGTTTGCCGTCAGGATGTTGGTGGAATACTGACCTGCCGTGATGCCGACATGTTCAGGCAAATTCTAGGTCATCAGAGTTTTTCTGTCCTGCTGCTTGATGTTGCACTCCCCGGGGCTTTTCCCTTTCAGTTGGTCGACGAGATCCGCCGTAGCGGCAAACCGATAAAAATCATTTTGCTCCCTTCTGTCTATAATCGTACTGCATATAAGCGTAGACCTTTATCGCTTTATGGTGCGGACGGTTATCTTGAGCTTCATCATCTTCCCGACCGTCTGATTCCTCTGCTGCATGAATTGGTGCCTGATTTGGCCCTGAAGAGTCGCCCTTATTACGCGATGAGTGTCGAAGGCAAAGAACGACCTCTGCCTGCCCATGCTGATGCGCAACAGCAGGCAGAAGAACTCTCTCGCTTGCTGGTCGCTGATATAGCGCTCTATCATCAGGAACAGATCGATCTGGGGATTGAAAACCTGGATCTGGCGGAGCGCTTGGCCCCTCAATTGGCAGAGGGTCGCCGGATGCTGGGCTGTCGGATTCCTCAGGTTGAACTGGACAGACAAGATTATCTGCTTTTGGCCCTGCAATGCTTTGCGGATGCCCGTGAAAAGGAATTACACACAGGAGACGAGAATTTTTCCATGGATGATAAGGCGCAGTTGATTCAGCAGCAGTTCAGCTCTTCTGACTGCGAAGTTCGGATTGCCGCATCTAGACAACTTGCCGGTCTTTCTCAATCCAACATAGAACTCTTTGTTCTCGGTCTTGGAGACGTCGATTGGCGGGTTCGTAAGTCTTCGGTCGAGATATTCCAGCAGATTGACCATCCAGAATATTTCATTTCTGACCTGATCAAACTTCTCTATCATCCTGAAAATGCGGGTCTACGGAATGCCGCGATCGAAATATTGACGGGACTCGGAGCGTTGGCGGTTGATCAGTTACGGCGTGAAATAGCAGCTCCGGACGTAGAAGTTAGGAAATTTGTTATCGACATTCTGGGTGAAATCGGCGATTTGAGTTGTGCTCCGGGCCTGATTCTCTTTTTGGCTGATCCCGATATCAACGTTCGCTATGCTGCCGTTGAAACCCTTGGTAAATTGAGGTTTGCAGCGGCCGTCGATCCCCTCTTGACTTTGATGTCAGATCCGGATCCAGGCCTTAGGTATACGATTCTGCAGGCTCTGTCGCAGATAGGGGGGAAGATTCCGACTGACCGTCTTTTTGTTTATCTGGATGATCGGTTGCTGCGCAAGGGGCTGTACGATTGTTTTGCCGCGGTCGGTGGCAGTGAGGTGATCCCTCCTCTGGTCGCCGGCCTGAGCGACCCCATGAGCCAGGTCCGCGAAGCTGCTTTGTGTGCCTTAAATACCTTGGCTGTCCGGGAGAAAAGCACAATTAAAAATACCTTGCTTGCTGCAGATGCCGAGCAGATCGCTGCAGGTCTCGAGCGGATTATCTCCGGCGCTAAGCCAAACCTGAAAGAAGCAGCCCTTGCTCTATATGGTATCGTCGGCTCTGCCCGCGATCTTTCGCTGCTGCTTAACTGTATTGCCGAAGAGGATCTTCGGCCTCAGACCTTGAGGACCTTCGCTGAGCTTGGCGAAGCGCCTTTTGCGCGTTTGGTTCGTACTTTTGAGGCTCAAGATCCGTTGCAAACCCTTTATTTGATCTTCGTGGGTGGCGAGCTTGGGTTTCCCTCGGTCCTTCCCCTAACCATGAATGCGACTCGTTCTAATGATATCCAGCTTAAACGCACCGCCGCACGAGCTCTCGGCGAATTAGGGGGAGAGGCGCAACTCGATGTCTTGCTGCTACTGCTGGACGATGAAATTTCCGATATCCGGGATACGGCTGTCACTGCAATTGTGAATATTGCTAAAAGTGAACAATCGATAGTCCTGCACCGGGTCTACCCATTACTGGCGACTGCGGATGCCGAGAAGCGGATGCGTATCGTGCGCATCCTTGGGCTGATCGGCGGGGAGACGGCTGAGGAGCCTCTGTTGAAGGCCTTCAAAGACTCTTCGGTGAATGTCCGTTGCGAAGCCATCCGCGCTCTTAATGGACATTTTAGTGAGATTGCGGTATCGCGGTTAACGCTGGCGCTGACCGATGAATCCGCCGAAGTACGGCGTCTTGCGGTCAGTGCTCTTGGGCAGTGTTCGCAAGAGCAGGTGTTCCCGGCGTTGGCTCTTGCTGCTGGGGATCCTGACCCTTGGGTCCGTGCTGCCGTGATGCGTGTTTTGCCTAAATTTTCGGGAGAAGTCGTTCGTGATCTATTGTTGCAGGGTAACGCCGACTCTGACGGTCTGGTGGTTATCGCTGCCCTTGAAAGTGCAGTTGCCTTGTTGCCCGCTGAAAGCCGAGAACTGCAGGAAAATGCCTTGAATCATGCCGATCCAGAAGTGGTTAGGGTCGCTATGGATCAACTTTCACGATTACTCGGCAGCAACTGGATGATCCCTTTCTGCACCGCTCTGCTTAATCATTCCCATCGGGATATCCGGTTGCACGCGGTGAGGCTTCTCGGGCAAGCCGGCTTGGATGAGCAGTGTGATTTACTCGAGGAGAGGTTGGCTCTTGAACCCGAGGAGGTTGTGCGTCAGGCCATAAGGTCTAGACTCTCCTGCCGTTTGCACACTGCTCGCCAGGATCACTAGATGTTTATTTTTAGTACCGATATCCCCCTCGAGACAGAGGCTTTCCGCCTATTGCGGGATTTTATTTATCAGTACTGCGGGCTATTCTTTGCCGATGAATCAAAATATTTTTTGGAAAAACGACTTAATAAACGTCTCGTCGAGCTACGATTGAACTGCTTTCGTGATTACTACTATCACTTACGATATAGTCAGGATCGTGAGCAGGAACTTTCTGCGGCGATCGATCTTTTGACAACCAATGAAACCTATTTTTTCCGTGAAGATTTTCAATTGCGCGCCTTTACCCAAGAGGTTCTTCCTGAATTGGTACGCATCAAGGCAGACAGAGGGGATAGGTCTTTACGTATCTGGAGTGCCGGCTGTTCTAGCGGAGAAGAGCCTTACACGCTTGCGATGCTCTTGCATGGAAATCCGTTATTGCGTGATTGGTCGATAGATATTATCGGAACCGATATCAGCCACCGGGTTTTGAAGATTGCGCGCGAAGGGCTCTATAGCCAAAATTCCTTTCGAACAACTGATGAAAAATATTTGAAACGCTACTTTACCCCGGTCGAGGAAAAGTGGCAGATTACCAGCCAAATTATGGACTTAGTTTCGATTAGTCATCTCAATTTTTTTGACACGAACCGCGTTGCTCTCCTTGGAGTCATGGATATTATCTTCTGTCGTAATGTGATTATCTATTTCGATCTGGAAGCCAAAAGGCGCGTGATCCGCTCTTTGCATGACCGCTTATACCCTGGCGGTTTCCTGTTGCTCGGTCATTCGGAATCGTTGTTGAATATCAGTACTGATTTTAAGTTACGCCATTTCACCAATGACATGCTTTATCAAAAACCAGAATTTTCTGGCATGTCAGGCCGGAGGGTTTGATGGCACGTCACGTAAGGGTTTTGGTCGTTGATGACTCAGCGTTTAACCGGGTTTCGATCGGCAAGATGCTCGAGAAAATTTCCGGGGCGCAGGTCGTCGGTTATGCGCCGGACGGTGAGATTGGCTTACGAAAAGCACTTGAGCTGAAACCTGACCTGATCACTTTAGATCTTGAAATGCCCAAAATGGGTGGCTTCACTATGCTGCGCCTGGTCATGCAGAGTTGCCCGACGCCGGTCATCGTGATCTCCTCACGAAGTAGTGAGGGGGATGTTTTTAAGGCGTTAGAGCTTGGGGCTATCGACTTCGTTGCAAAACCTTCACGGCCGATCAGTTCGCAGTTTTATTCTATTCAGGCTGACCTTGAACGCAAGGTTCGTGATTTATCCAACTGCGGCCCAGAACAGTTTCGATTTCAACAGACGTTACTCACTGAGAGGGGGGGCTCCAAGCTTTCTAAACATACCCCCGGTTCGCTGATATCATCTTGCCCACAAGCCGTTGTGATCGGGGCTTCGACCGGGGGGCCACCTGCTTTGCATCACTTTTTTTCAACTTTCAGCAGCGCACCGCCGTTAAGTTTTGCCGTTGCACAGCATATGCCGCCAGGTTTTACCCGCAGTTTTGCCGATCGTCTCAATGATCACTCGGTGTTCACGGTGACGGAGGCTGTTAACGGCGACATTATGCAGGCGGGACATGTATATATTTGCCCTGGTGGGCGTAATCTGGTGTTACGCAGGGTGGCCAATGATGTCAAAATTCAAATTATGACTCCGCCTGAGAAGCAACTCTATACTCCATCAGTCGATGTGCTCTTTAAATCTGCAGCTACAGCATATGGTCCGGAAGTCCTCGGGTTGGTTCTGACCGGGATGGGGAATGATGGGGCCGCTGGAACAAAAGCCATCAAAGAGTCTGGCGGTAGTGTGATTGCAGAGGCAGAAGAGTCCTGCGTTGTTTACGGCATGCCTAAGGAGGCCGTTGCCACCGGGTGTGTCAGTCAGGTAATCCCGCTGAATGAACTTCGGGATGAGATACTGCGTTGTTGTCAGTGATAACGGCTTCTTATGGTTTTTTTTCAGTATTCCTGCTAGACTTACGTGTATTGTTTGCAGGGGGACGTTATTCGTTTTGTAAGCAAAGTTGTTACAGGAGTGAATTTTGACAGAGAATAATGATTTAGGCGGAATCCATTCCCGAGCAGAAGAGTTTCTTCAGGTATTCAAGAAGGGGACCGAGTTTACGCAGGGTCTTCTTAAGGAGAATGAGCGTCTTCGTTTCCGGGTTCTCGAACTTGAGCAACAACACCGTGCTGAAGCCCCATCGGTTGAGTTACAACAGCTCAGAGAGCGTTTGCAGCGAGTGGAAGCTGAAAAGCAGGAAATCTTAGATAAAATAGGCTCCGTAGAACAGGAGAATCTGGATTTTTCTAATCGCTATGCCGAGATTGAAG
>JBDNGT010000267.1:0-18329 GCA_041689145.1 Geopsychrobacter sp.
GCGGCCAGAGCCAGACCACAAAGGCGAAGCGGAATAAGCTGAGAGCGATCAAGGATTCAAGTATGAAGAAAATGGCCGGCGCCAGCGGGCCGAAATAGCGGATGAACTTTGCAGGGGTAATCATTTTTCAGATACCTTTTACCGAAAGAGATGGCGTTGCGTCGAATGTACATGAGTCGATCGGCAGATTGATGCTGACTTTCAAGCCGGTTTGATTTGCACCTTCGGCGAGCGAGACCGTACCACGATGATGTTTAACGATCTCCTGCACAATGGCAAGGCCAAGGCCGCTGCCGAGCTCTTTGGTGCCGGGACGCCGATAAAAACGGGCAAAGACTTCTTCCCTGTCACTGACAGGAATTCCCGGGCCCGTATCGACAACTTCGAGCCGGACAGCTTGAATGTCCTGATAGAGGCTAACGTCGACCTGCCCTCCCGGCGGCGTATAGCGGATGGCGTTATCGATCAGGTTGCTCAGCGTAATTCGCAAGCTTTCGCCATCACCCAGTAAAGTAACGGCTTGATCCTGATTGACGCCTAGATCTATCGCTCGTTGCCGCGCCGCAGGCGCATGATCAACCACGACAGACTTCATCAAAGCACTGAGATCGACCTGCCCAAAGGGGCGTTGCCTTGTTTGGGGTTCCATACGGGCCAGGGTCAGAAGTTGAGTGACCAAGTGACTAGCTCTGGTTGATCCGGCGCGGATATGCTCAATTGCACGCACCCGGGCCTGCTCTTCGGTTGCGCGCTCCAGCAGTTGCACCTGCAGTTTGACCGCCGCCAATGGCGTGCGTAATTCGTGCGCGGCATCGGCGATAAACTTGCGTTGCCCCTCCAGAGCTTCGGCTAATCTTTCTAAGAGTCCATTCAGCGCCAGGCCGAGAGGCGTGACCTCATCGGGCAGCCTCTCGGTATCCAGCGGTTCAAGTGAATAGGGGCGGCGCAGCCCGAGATCCCGGGTCAACTCCTGCAGCGGCCGCAAGCCGCGATTCACACTTATCCAGACCAGTCCGCCGAGGGCCAGAATCAGAATCAACACCGGGGCAATGGCTCCCAAGGCGACTCCGGTACTCATCTCGATCCGGTCGGAGTAGGGTTGGCTGATCTGGATCAGACGTTCCCCGTGATGCAACACATAGCTGCGCCAGAGCATTTTACCTGACAGGTGGGTGCTGTAGCCCGCCTCAGCAAGCTTCGGCGTCCCCTCCTTTTTATTGAGCAACTGTAGCTGAGTGCCATCCTCGCGCCAGACCTGAATAACGAAATCATCGTCATCATCCTGAAGGTTCGTTAAGGGCGGTGGTGAAGATAGCTGAGGACCGATATCCGGAATACTGTAGGCGAGCTGACGCAAGCGATCGTCAAACAGGTCTGCGACCTCTCCACGCACATACACAAAAGTCAGGGTTCCGGTAAGGACGACCGCGAGTAACTGACCAACCAGCAACCAACGCAGCAGCTTTTTACGGATAGAATTCATTCTACCTCTCCGAGCATGTAGCCAATTCCACGCAGGGTGCGAATTGTCTCGGGACCAAGTTTTTTACGCAGATTATGGATATGAACCTCTACAGCGTTGCTTTCAATTTCATCCCCCCAACCATAGAGCTGCTCCTCCAATTGACTGCGCGAGAGCGCGGCACCAGGCCGTTCCATCAGAGCTTCCAGCAGGGAGAATTCTTTCGCCGACAACGAAACCGCGGCTCCCCGCCACAAGACTTCATGGCTGATCGGATTCAGGCTCAAGGCTCCTTGAATCAACAGCGGCTCGGCCCGCCCCTGACGGCGCCGCTGGACTGCACGGATCCGGGCGCTCAGTTCATCGAGGTCGAACGGCTTGACCAGATAGTCGTCAGCGCCACGGTCCAGCCCGGCGATCCGATCATCGATCGCATCGCGCGCGGTCACAATAATCACCGCCGCCTCGTTGCCACTTTTGCGGAGCCTGACCAGGACATCAAGCCCCGAGCGGTCCGGCAGGCCCAGATCGAGCAACACGACGGCGTAGGGTTCGCTCTCAAGGGCCAGATCAGCGTCCTCGGCATTTTGTACCCAGTCAACCGTGTAGCCATCCTGAGTCAACCCCTGCCTGACCGCAGTGCCGATCATGGCATCGTCTTCAACCAGTAAAACTCTCATCGTCAGAAATCCCCATGCGAACCTCTTTCTCTATCCTCTACCCTCTCCATTTCAACATCGGTCCGACTGATTAGTTAGATATGCGCCTGAATCAGTGAATTTGTCATACGAATCTCCTCTTAGCTCTTCTTTCACATGTGGTCGGACATGCCGCCCGCCAGCTATTTTATTGATAAAATTTGGTCGATAGCGAATCTATAACGCAAAATAATGCACCCCTTGAATATTTAACTGACAAATAAATGTCCGGGTCGGGAAAATGTTTTCCCCCGGTCCGGAATTGTTTAACTCCGATCTTTGTCTTCTCGATCATGACCATCGCGGTCCTGATCGTCCCTGTCTTCGCGATCAAGCTGCTTCTTCAACACCGCTCCGCTCTGGGTGTCCAGTGTCACTTCATAGGTCTGACCATGGCTGACGACCTCAACCACATAGGCCGCAGTCTTGAGTTCATCATCCAGTTCGGCGCTGACCGCTTGCCCCGGCACCGCGGCCAAGGCATTGTTGATCGCCTGAGTCAAACTGACCTTGGCATTTTCCAAGGCACTCTCTTCCTTGGCGTTATTCTCTCCCGCCCAAGCCATGACGGTCATAGAGAAAATTCCCACAGTTAATAGAAGTAGACTGGTAATACCTAATTTCTTCATCGATTTTCTCATTGGATTCTCGTCCCTTGTTAAGGTTTGAAACTTTTCAGTTGACGTCTGGTCCTCCCAAAAAAGGCCTGCTGCCTGAAGCAGCAGGCCAAGTAAGGAGGTAAGAAGCCCGTTATCAGAATGACTTTGATTTCCGACTTCTTGTGTTGGAGTCTAGCGTGGGAAACTTAAGCCAATATGAAGGGAGGTCTTTTAGTAGGATTTACAGAATAATATTGGGTAAATAGATCCGCGACCATCGTGCTGTGCAGCATAGCCGAACAGGAACTTAGAGGATTTTCAGGAATTTTTCCTGGTCGAAGTGATACCCGCAATGTTTCCCACATAGTTCAACTTCATCAATATCTCGCTGATCTATAGGAAATATTTTACAGGCCCCTGGTCGGCAGATATCGTAACCCAGACAACTTCCTTGGTTGGTCAACAAGGGGCAAGTACACAGAAGATTGCAACAGGTGGCGCATTGACGACAGGTCCCCACCCGCCTAGATATTTGCCGCTGAACATAATCTTTTTGGAAGTGTACTCTCCAGAACCGTCTTAGTTTGCCGCGAACATGAAAGCATACGCGGGTGTTTAGGAATCCTTGACCAATCGAGGGGGCCACGTGGTAAGGAAAAGTGATTAAATTCGCGAATTTCCCGAATCTGCTTTGTATTCCGGAACTCTTAAGTTTCATATTTTTCCCAATTCTTTGAATAGATCTACCCGGGCAATTTTTCCAATGCCTTCTCTGACAACAATGGCAGTTTCGTTGATAGTGGCATTACAAGCTTAAATGAATCTTAAATGACCATAGGGAAAATGTCCGGCTTCTTCATATTGACTTAAGAATTCATCCCTATCTCTACTCAGCATTAATTTCAGTTTACGAATATCTGTGGATTCATGTGCTGTTGCAACGTGAGTGAGGGCTGGCACGTCAAGCACAAGCGCGTTTAACGAATCTTATTGCGAAGAAGGACTGAACTTGCGCACAGACGGCCACGGCGGAGCGGCGCTGCTTCCATCGGACGGAGAGACCCGAATTTTCCAGTATTGACAAGTTTGTCGATGGATTTCGTGGTGGGCAACCTCACCGGTTATCTCAACCGGTGAGGTTGCAGATAAACTAATCCTGCAGTTCACGAATTTCAGAACAACAAAAACCTACTAGTCTGTCGGACTATATGGCCAGGGAGAAATTTACCTGTACCTGCGATTTCATGGCTGTTATATTGCAAAATATAATTTAGGCATGCAGCCTGGCACTGACTCTCCTGGGGCCAAGTCTCCGAACTAAAATGATCTCCCAAAAGAAGCCGGATATGCACGAGCGTGCCTATAATAAGTTCTTCCACTTTCTGCAAAACCGCTCAAAAACAACTCACGCAATGCTTAGTGTTTTGCTCGGAACAGGTATCAGCTATCTTGATTATTTGACGAATGATTTCGACTTCGTTCTCTTTTACGTGTTGCCGATATTTCTTGCCACCTGGTTTATCGGTAAGTGGGCCGGTATCACGACAAGCATTCTTTCGTGCGTAACCAGTTTCGGCATCAACCTTCCCACGATTTTGGTGAAAAGTTCGCCGATATACATCGCATGGGATTTCACTCTGGATATGGCGTTCTTTCTCCTTCTGACATTTATGTTCCGGATGCTTTGGCATAAATTTGACGAAGCCAATAAGCTGGCTCTGCGGGACCCTCTTACTCAGGCGCTCAATCGCCGTAGTCTTAACGAAGTCGCTGAACATGAGCTTATTGCCACGAAACGTCATCATCGCCCCTTCAGTATCGCCTTTTTCGATCTGGATAACTTTAAAGTGGTCAATGATCAGTTCGGGCACAAGATAGGTGATCGTCTGCTCTGCAGCGTTGTTGATGTCATGACAGCTGCTGTCAGAGGCACCGATTTGGTGGCTCGTTTAGGTGGTGATGAGTTTGTTGTCGTCTGCCCCGAATCTGACGAAACGCAAACAAAAAAGGTGATTGTAAGATTGCGCAGGGCCTTGCTGGGGGCCATGGAAAAAGAAGGGTGGCCGGTGACATTCAGTATCGGGGTGGTGACTGGGTACCCGAATTCTTCCTCGTGGGACGAGATTCTCCATAGGGCTGATCTGCTGATGTATCGAGTGAAATCTGCCAAGAAAAACGGTATCTTGTATGAAGTTATCAGTGAGCCATCCATCTATCCTCAGGATATCCGGCTTGCTGACAACAAAAGATAGAGGTGGATAGCTAGCAAATGGCCAGGAAAGGGAAGCCCTCCTTTTCAGATATTTCGGCGGGTGACTGTTACATGCCAATTAAAATACAATTTTGATCCACTTAGGAACCAAATCAGCAGAGAAGACAGACCCACGCTGCTCCCAGTTGCATTCATTGACAAGGGGGATGTTCGGTATTGATCTCGGACCCGTTATACTAATTGTGTGTCAAATTTGAAAGCCGATTGACACACGTTGTAGTTTGAAAATCCATTCCGACAAATCACCATTCGTAGAACAAAGAACGGCCCCACCTGGAAGTCCGGCGGGGCCGTTCCTATTTGTCGGCCTATAATGCGATCCCGATTTGCTTAGGATTAATAGCACATCCATTATCAGGGACCCCGTCTCAAAACTCCTAAGTTGTGAGAACCGATATTGAAAGATATCTATCGTGTTGCCGCTGGGTTGTTTCTTTTTGTCCTGCCAGGATTGATGGCTAAGCAAAAACTCACCAACTGCTGCGTTGCTGCAATTTCTTTCGCTGCTTCGACGTACGTAAGTACGCCTCATTGATCGAAAATTTCGCGCCTTGCATTTGGCGCTTTTTGCTTAGCTATCGGATATTTTGCTTTTTTGCGAAAGCATCAGGATTGAGATTCAGAGAGTTACTTGCGACGGAACAGGTCCGATTTAAGGCTTGAGATACGATCAAGAAACAGATAGCCGTCAAGATGATCGAACTCGTGCTGGATGGCGATGGCTTCAAAACCATCGGCTTTAAGGACCTGTAGTTGTTGGTCTTGATCCTGAAACTGCACTACGATCCGCTCGGCGCGGGTAACGTTGCCGGTGTAGTCGGGGACCGACATGCAGCCTTCGCGGACGACAGTTTGGCCTTCGCGCTCGATAATCTTGGGATTGACCATCTGCAGCAGACCGTGATTCTCCTGCTTCTGCCCTAGTTTGCTGTGCGAGACATCAACCACCGCGGCCCGTCTGGTATCGCCGATCTGTGGCGCGGCGACGCCGACGGAATGCCCGGCGGCGACCATGGTGTCAACCAGATCCTGCAGGAGCAGTCTGACGCCATCGTCCCAATGGGTGATCTGAGTGCAGAGCTCTTTGAGAATTGGATTGGGATAGAGCAGAACTTCTTTGGCCGCCATCTTGTTCTAAAGCTCCATAGGGGTGATCGAGCGCACCGAAATATCGACCTTCATTTCGTCTTTGAGCCCGGCCATCCATTCTTCGACATCCTCGACTTCGACTCCCGGGTTAAGAATTGCCTCGATCATCATCACATAAACCGGTGTGTCCTTACCGCCGATCAGCTTGGTGTTTAGATCCGTAATGTTGATCTGTTTTTGACCTAACTCGCGTGCGACCCGATAAACAATCCCTGGTTTGTCCGCGCCATAGACCGAAATCATGCAGATCTCTCCCTGCAGATCGGGGTGCTCTTCTCCGCCCGGCTTCAGGGTGCGCAGGAAGACCGAGAGCCCGTGCTGCTCAAGCGGAGCAAAGGCCGCGTTGAGTGACTTTTGATCATCCAGTTGTGGATGGGAAATAATCAGGATCATCGAGAACTGGCCGCCGAGGATCGAACAACTGCTGTCGGCAATATTGCAGCCGAGTTGATAGAGGATGCCGGTGACTTCGGAAACGATACCGGGACGGTCGCGACCGATGATGGTCAGGGCAAAATGGCTCATATTCTTCTCCATAAACGCGGAAAATTTCAAATATTATTAAGAGTAAAAGCTGCTATACACTGCTATACTTTGTACCTGCTGGACGGGTTGGTTGGCAACCCCCCATAGGTTTATTGTCGCAATTGCTGACGTAATCGAGTCATTTCCGAACTAAATCATACGTTGATGGGGAGGTCTTTTTTGATGAGGGTAAAACTTTTATGGTCTGCATTGGCACTGCTGCTGGTTGTGCTGGCCGGATGCTCGGGTAAGACCCTGGTCGAGAGTGACCTTGGCGTAAAGGGGGCTCCCGACTGGATTAACGAGGGGACCCAGATATTGAACGACAAAGGAGGGAGGCTCTTTCATGGGGTCGGGCAGGCCCCGCTCATGGGAGCTCAGTCGCTGCAAATTTCAACGGCGGACAACCGCGCCCGCGCCGAAGTCGCCCGGGTTCTTTCGTCGTTTATCGATGTCGTCAACCGCGATTATGGCAGCGCCGCCGGTGCTGCCCAGGAGATTGTTTCGCAGCAGTCGATCTCTCGTCAGATTGAAAGTCTGACCAAGACGAACTTAAGCGGGGCCGAGATTATCGCGCACTGGCGTGATAAGAAGACCGGCATTATTTACGCGCTTGCCGAACTTGATCTAGAGCAGGTCAAGCGGATCGTCGCGGCCAACCAAGAGATGAACCAGGACTTTGGGCGCTTTCTTGAAGCGCACGGAGTAAACGTATTTGATCGCCACATGGAGGAAGTAAAGTGAGTATTAATCGATTCTGCTCGTTGTTTGCCGTGCTGCCGATGCTGGTTATGTTGATCATGCTGAATGGATGTTCGACTCAGGTTAACCGGATTGATCCAGATGAGGTTAAGGATTTAAGCGGGGCTTGGAATGATACCGATTCACGTCTGGTCTCAGAAGAGATGATCGCCGATATGCTCGAGCGGCCCTGGGTCGGTGATTTTAGGGCCAAGACCGGCAAACGACCGGCGGTGATTGTCGGCACCCTGCGTAACCTGAGTCATGAACATATCAACGTCAACACCTTCGTTGCCGACATCGAGCGGACGCTGGTTAACTCGGGACGGGTCGACTTTGTCGCTTCCGCTCTCGAGCGGCAGGAAATTCGTGAGGAACGCAAGGATCAGGATTTGAACGCGCGTGAGGAAACGCGTAAGGCGATGGGGCAGGAGTTGGGCGCCGATTACATGTTGAAAGGCGAGATCAATACTATCATTGATCATGCGAGCAAGGACCAGGTCCGTTTTTATCAAGTCGACCTGACCCTGATCAGCCTGGCCGACAACCGTAAGGTCTGGCTCGGGCAGAAGAAGATCAAGAAGTTTGTGCAGCGCAGCAAGTTGCGTTACTGATCGATAGCTGACCAAAGCGGATGAATATCTTTAGTTCTGCCAGGCAGGGGTTGCTGCTGGTGCTGCTGCTGCTCTCTGTCAGTGGCTGTGCTTCGTACAGTAATAGTTTTGCGCCGATTGCCGCTGATCTGGCCAAAGATGATCTGAACGGCGCACTCAGTCTGCTGGATAAAGCGAAAACGCCTGGGCGTGATCGTCTGCTCTTCTTGATGAATCGTGGCATGCTGTTGCGTATGCAGGGTGAGTTTGAGTCGAGCAATGAGATGTTCTCAGCCGCTAAACAGGTGGTGGAAGAGTTGAATGCCCTGAGCCTACGCGAACAGTCGACAGCACTTGCGATCAACGACGGTACCCGGAGCTACGCCGGCGCGCCCTATGAGCAGGTGATGCTCAATCTTTACAGTGCGATGAACTACCTTGCCCTTGGGCAGTTGAATCAGGCTCGCGTCGAGGCGCTGCAGGTTGACCTGCGACTGGGTGAACTTGCAGATCGCTCGCTCGGTGCGCTCTTCGAAAGCGACCCTTTCGGGCGCTACTTGACCGCACTGATCTATGAGTCCGGTGGGGAGCAGAGTGATGCAATGATCGCTTATCGCAGTGCCTACGAGGCCTATCGTCAACACCAGAAAAGTTATCCGCTAGATCTGCCGCGACAGCTTAAACTTGATCTGCTCCGCACCAGCGAGGCGCTCGGTCTGGTGGAAGAGAATCACCAGTATGCTAAAGAATTCGACTTGAAAAGTTGGCCGAACTCAGAGGTATTGCGTCAGCAAGGAGAGCTGATCTTCCTTTTTAATAATGGGTTGGCACCGATCAAAATTGAACAGTCTGTAACCCTGCCGGTGCCGCCGCGCGGGCAGTTGGTGCGGGTTACCCTGCCGGCCTATCTGCGGCGTCCCGCTAGCTTCTCGAAGGCCCGGCTTCGGATTGGTGGGCTTGAAGTTGTGACCGAGACCTTTGAAAATATTGAAGAGATGGCGATTGCCGAACTCGAGCGGAATCAACCGGCGATTCTGGCGCGCGCCACGGCGCGGGTGATGCTCAAATATCAGATGAGCAAACAGGCCGGTAAGCAGAACGATCTGGCTGGTCTGCTGGTTAATGTTGCCGGGCTGTTTACCGAGCGGGCCGATACCCGGAGTTGGATGTCCCTGCCGGCGAGTATCCAGTTGGCAAGGATCGCTTTGCCCCCAGGGGAGTACGACCTTGAGACTGAACTGCTCGGCCCTGCTGGCGAATCGGTAAAGACCCTCACTTTTCCGCAGGTTCGATTAGCGGCTGGGAAGATGACTTTTATCTCCTGTCACGCGGTGGCAGAGGGCTCTCTGCTGGGGAGGCACTAGATGAAAAGGTTTATCCTGCTGTTGTTGCTGGCTTTAAATGCTGGATGCGCTGGCGCCCCGAGAACCCCTGACTGGCTTGACCGCGAACCGTCAAGTTTTTTGGCGATGCGGTATCTGAGCGGTCGTGGACAGGGGGAGACCGCGGGGCTGGCGCGTGACCGGGCGCGCACCGACCTGGCCAAGATCTTCGAGGTCGCGGTGCGCGAAAGCAGCAGTGATCGCCTGCAGTGGCAACAGGGCAGTGCAGGCAAGGACGGTCTGCTGACCAGTATCAGCCGCGACATTCAGCTCCAGACCAGTCAGGTGATCAATGGCATGCAGATCGCCCAGACCTGGCGCGCCGAAACAGGGGGTGACTTTCATGCCCTGGCGGTCCTCGATCGGCTGCAGGCCGCAAATCGTCTACGCGCTGAAATTGATGCGCTCGATCAGGAAACCGCGGAGAATATGGCGCGTGCCCGTGAGGAAGAGACGTTGCCAGAAAAGATCAGTGCTGCTTACAATGCCCTGAGTGCGCAACTGCGCCGGCAACATCCACAGAAGATGCTGCGGATCGTCGATCAGACCGGCAATGGGTTGCCGTCGAAATATCAACTGGCCGCACTTCAAAGTGATTTTGAAAGTTTGCTTGACCGCTGGCAAATTGGGTTAGCTGTTACGCAAGATGGACTGGGTGGAGTCGAGACTCTGCTAGCCGGTGCCCTCGCTAATGCCGGGATTCAACACCTGTTCAGCGCGGCACAGGCAGCCTACCTGCTACGGGCCGATATTGATAGCGAACCGCTGGCCGCAGCAGATGGCTGGTACTGGATGCGCGGGACCTTGCGAATAGCGCTGGTCGAAACAGCGAGCGGGAATGTCATCGGTTCCCATAAGTGGTCGTTCAAGGGTGCGGCCCGTCAGGCAGCAATGGCTGAGGTCCGTGCGCGGGATCAACTGACGGAACTGTTAAACAGAGATTTGCTTGCGGTGCTGGTTGAATTGGGCGAGGTAAAGGAGAACCGCAGCCCTTAACGGTTCGGCAGAAAAATACGTGAAGAGGCAGCTGCCCTTCCCGTCGAGATGACGGGTTTTTCCCATTGGCAGGGGGCTTTTAGATATGTTTGAATTTACTTTTTCAGAGCAGGCTGTCGCAGATCAGAGTGAAGAGTAGAAGTGCCATCGAGAGGCTGACCAGATGAAACAGCCGTCCGCTGCCGGCGAACTGCGCTCCCCGGAGGAGTTCGCCAGTGCCGGCAAGCAGCAAGGCGGCCAACATGGCCAGGTAGGTAGCAGCCAAGAGCGGGTGAGCGATCATGCCGAAGAGGATAAAGAGCAGGTAACTGAGAGCCAGGGCCGCAAGCCAGCAGCTGTTGATGGCAAAGAGTCGACTGTCGCTGACCTCGCGAAATGGAGTCGGCAGCCCTGAGTCGAACTGATCCTGACGATAGCGCCAGGCCAGTAACCAGAAGTGTGGGACCTGCCAGATCAGCAGGGTGCCGGCCAAGATTACGGCCGCCGGATCGGTGATTAAACCACCCGTGGCGCTGTAACCGATCAATGGGGGCAGTGCGCCGCAGAGGGCCCCGGGAAAGACCGCCCAGGCGGTCATTTTTTTTAAGGGAGTATAGACGCCGTTGTACCAGAGGATGGCGAACAGGCCGAGCAGCAGCGGTGTCCTGCCGCAGAGGAGTAACAGGATTAATCCGCTGCCGATCGTTATGATCGTAATCAGCAGAGCCTGATTTGAGGAAAGATCCCCGGCTGGTAGCGGTCTGCTGCGGGTGCGCTGCATCCGGCTGTCACTCTCGACCTCCTGCAGTTGGTTCAGAGCCGAACAGCCGGCGGCTAACAGCCAGATGGCAAGAGAAACCTGCACTGCCAACCCAGAAAAATTATGCGCAGCGAAGAGGAATCCACTCAGTGCAGAGAGAGCCACCAGACTGGCCAGCCGCACCCGAAACAGTCGTCCCAGGATCCCGTGGCGGCCATGTGGCCAGGTGGTTTCAAATTCATGCAGCAGGGCAATTATCTGTTTCAAATGACCTCTTTTCGATTATTTCTTTAACAACTCTTTGACGATGGCGTCGACCTCTGCATCGCTGAGCTGGTCGTTGGACGGCATGATCGCCGGATAGTCGTCGACAACGTCAGCCTTTGGCTGACGAATTGAGCGGCGCAGGTAATCGGCGTCAACCCTCACTTTTAATTCCTGGCCGTCGTGTTTGACCTCGCTGGTCCGCTCGCTGAGCCCTTTGAAGCTCGGCCCGACCTTCTGGCTGCCGTCGGTCGAATGGCAGCCGAGGCAGCCGTTCTCCTCGATCAGCTTGTTGCCGTCGAGAGCCGGTTTGGCTTCACCTTCGAGCAGGTAGTTGATGATCTCGTCCAGGTTCTGTTCACTGATTTCGTCGCCGAAGGCGGGCATGATCGGCGAAAATCCTTCGACCAGATCGGCCCCTGGCGCGCGGATTGAGCGGCGCAGGTAATCAGCGTCGATCTGGATCTCATGCTCCTGTCCCTCGCTGGTGATTTCGCGTTTGAGCCCCTTCAGCTTGCCGAAGGTCGGCGCGATACTGCTGCTACCGTCAAAGCTGTGACAACCGAGGCAACCCTGTTCTTTCAGCAGCTGTCGGCCGCGCGCAACTGTGGCTGTTGCCGCGTTTTCATTATACCAGCGCTCAAAATCCTCAGGACTAAGGACCTCGACGGTGGTGATCATGTCAGCGTGGCCGGTGCCACAGTATTCAGCGCAGAAAATATCGTAGCTACCGGTCTCCGGGGCCTGAAACCACACATAGGTATCCACGCCGGGGACGGTGTCACGCTTGATCCGAAAGGCGGGCATGAAGAAGCTGTGCAGCACATCTTTCGAGGTGAGCAGCACTTTGATCGGCTTGCCCACCGGCACGTAAAGTTTGTCGGTGGTGCGGCCATTTCCATATTCAAACTGCCATGACCACATCCGGCCGGTTGCTTTGATCTCGTAGGCACCTTGTGGAACAGCGCGCAAGCCTTTGTAGTTGACCCAGCCGTACCAGAACATGCTGAGAACAATCAAGGTCGGCAAAACAGTCCATATGATTTCAAGTCCCAGATTGCCGTGAGAATCGGAGGTCGGTTCTGGATTTTTGGAACGTCTGTAGCGGATGACGAACCAGATCATGACGGTAGTAATTCCGGCCAACAGTAGCAGCGATGACCCGAAAATATAGATCAAAACTTTGTCGACCCCGAGGGCGGTTGGATTAATCAGCGGGTTCACGCAGTGCTCCTAACGGTAAAGGACGTCGATAAAGGTCATGCCGATAAAAATTGCTAAAACGACCAACGCCGCCATCAATCCGAATTTAAACAGGCGTGATTCCCGGCGCAGATTCATGAAGATACCGATCACCAGACAGGATTTGGTTGCGGCAATACCGAGAGCCACCCAAACATTGGCAGCGCCCATGTTGATCCGTGATGCGGCAATCGTGAGACCTGTCAGAATGCCGAGTGCCACCCAGGTGAAAACCAGAGTGCGATAGCGAACCGGAGGATGTTGATGTTCAGTTTCGTGCATAACGTCTCACCTCTACAGAATCAGGTAGTAAAGCGGAAAAACGAAAATCCAGACCAGATCAACCAGGTGCCAGTAGAGGGCACTGTTTTCGAGAAGTACGTAGCGTTCGGGGGTGATCTTCCCCTTTTTGACCAACACCGTGACGACGCCGATCAGGGTCGCACCGATAATGACATGAAAACCGTGGAGACCCGCCGTAAAGTAGTAAAGGTTGAAGAATTGGGTGACTCCAGGTCCCAGTTCGGCCAGATGTTCTGAACCGGGATAGATGCCGTGGCCAATTTCTGCCGACCATTCAAAAAATTTATTGATCAGAAAGACGATCGCCAGACCGATGGTTGAGCTTGTCAGCACAATGGTCTGTTTTATCTTGCCGCGCTGAATCGCCGTAATCGCCATCGCCATGGTAAGCGAACTGGCCAACAGGACCAGGGTGTTGATGGCGCCGAAGTAGATATTCAGTTTATGACTGGCGACGCCGAACTCATGTGGAAACTTCGACAGTGCAACGGAATAGAGTAGGAAGAGTCCGCTGAAAAGGATGATCTCGGTATAGAGAAAAACCCACATGCCGAAGCGTGCGCCGGTGTCATCTCGATGTTCATGGCTCATCGGCAACCACTCCTTTGAAATCATAGGGCCCGCGGGTGACAACCGGATCTTCTTCGCCAAAGTTTTCCATGGGTGGCGGCGTGTCGACGGTCCATTCCAGGGTTGCAGCGGCCCAGGGGTTTTTTCCGACCGGGGTGCCGTTACGGATACCGCGCCATAGGTTGACAAACATGATGATCAGGCCGAGCGCCAAGATCCAGGAACCGATGGTTGACACCATATTGAGCGGGCCAAACTCGGGAAGATAATCATAATAGCGCCTTGGCATCCCCTGGATGCCGACCGCTTGCATCGCCATGTAGGTGATGTTGAAGCCGACAAAGATCAGCGCCCAGGCAATGGTTGCGATCTTGTGGTTGTACATGCGGGCGAAGAACTTTGGCAGCCAGTAGTGCAAGGCGCCAAAAAAAGCGAAGCCGGTTCCACCGAACATGACGTAATGAAAGTGGCCGACGACGAAGGCCGTGTCATGCAGATGGATGTCTGCTGCCGCCGCTCCCAGCGCGAGACCACCTAAGCCACCGATCGCGAAGAGGAAGATGAATGAGAGAGCGTAAAGCATCGGTGGCGCGAGTTGAATCGAGCCTTTGTGCAGGGTCGAGACCCAGTTGAAAATCTTGATTGCACTGGGAATAGCGACGATAAAGGTCAAAAACGAGAAGATCATGATCGCCATATCGCTCATGCCGCTGGTGTACATATGATGGGCCCAAACCAGTGAGCCGGCAAAGGCGATCGCCAGACTGGAAAAGGCCATCGCCCAGTAGCCGAACAACGGCTTGCGTGAGAAGACCGGAATAATCTCTGACACAACCCCCATTGCGGGCAGGATCATGATGTAGACTGCCGGGTGGCTATAGATCCAGAACATGTGCTGGTAGAGAATCGGATCGCCCCCCTTGGCGACATCAAATAGCCCGGCACCGAAAGTCCGTTCCATGAAAATCAACACCAGGGTGATCCCCAGCATCGGGGTTGCCAGCACCTGCACCCAGGCGGTGGCATAAAGTGTCCAGGCAAACATCGGCAGTTTTCCCCAACCCATCCCCTTGCAACGTAGGCGGTGGATGGTGGTCACGAAGTTGATGCCGGTTAAAATTGATGAAAAGCCGAGAAAGAACGCAGCCGTTACGGCCAGATTGACGTTGGTCGTGGTCTGGGTGCTGAACGGCACGTAGAAGGTCCAGCCTGTGTCTGGGGGGCCACCGCCACTGAAAATGGCGATGACCGCCAAGATAGCCCCAAAGACATAGCAATACCAGGAGAGCAGGTTGACTTTGGGAAAACTGACATCACGTGCGCCGAGCATGATCGGTAACACGAGATTGCCGAAGGCCGCCGGTATGCTTGGGATAATAAACAGAAAAATCATGATCACGCCATGAACCGTGAAGGTGGCGTTGTACGTCTGGGCACTCATGATGCTGTGGCCTGGTTGGAACAACTGCAGGCGCAACGTCAGCCCCAGGCAGGCACCGACGATGAACATGGTGACAATGCAGCCCAGATAGAGGAGACCGATCCGCTTGTGGTCGGTCGATGTGACCCAACCCAGAATGCCGGAGCGCGGGCTTTCTGTGAAGAAGCCGCCTAAACGAGAGGTTGATTCACTCATGATTTCTTCTTTCTACCGCCGAAAATAAGATAAAGCAGGAATGTGCTGAGGGTCAGCAGTATCACAGTGCCGCTGACCCTCAGGAGATTAAAGGTGTACTTACGACCGGCTGGGTCGTAGCTGAAACAAAATGAAATTGCTTTGTGAATCGGGTTGCCGACTCGGCCTTCTGAGGCTTCAATCAACGCCATGGTCAGATCAAGCGGTGAAAAGCGGTAACCGTTGAGATAGCGCACGATCTTACCCTTGTCGCTGACCACGAAGGCTGCAACCGGATGAAGAAAATCCTCCCCTTTTTTCTGAAAGCGGTAGCCCGCCGCGTCGGTCACCAAGTGGATATTTTTGTCGTCCCCGGTTAGAAAGGTCCAGGCTTCTGAAGGGAAGTTGTTGTTCATCGCGGTCATAAAGGTTTTTTTGCTGTGCGCAGCAATCTCAGTGGTTTCGGTGGCATCGATACTGAATGTGACGACACGATAGTCTTCGCCCGCTTTGAGTTTGATATCTGGCAGGGCTTCGGCCAGCCCCCCGAGCAGCAGGTTGCAGACGTTACGGCAGCGATAGTAGACCGGGATGACCAGGGTCGGACGATCGATCAGCTCGGACAAAAGGAGCTGACGGCCGGTTGAGTCGGTGAAGCTGGTGCTGAGCGGGATATCTTGGCCCAGACGTTCATCCAGCCAGTTCGGGGGTGGTTCCACTATCTGATGATCTTTGGCCATCGGCATGTCGGTGTGAGCCGGCACGCCTGGTACAGGGAGGAGCAGGCAGACAAGAAATAACAGGAGGTAGCTATAAGGCAACAGGATTACTCCTAAAAATAGGGAATAGGGACGGACAGAGCCGTTTACTCTTTTGGTAAAGAACTGCAAGACCTCGCCGACAACATGAGGAAGGCTAAATAATAACACGAAATTAACTTGGCAACAGTTCCGGGCGCGCATTAAGATGAATTTTAACGTTAACAGAAGGAACAGGTGATGGAAGAGCTTAAACAACGACTGACTGATCTAGAGATTCGTTCAACCTTCCAGGAGGAGTTGATCGAGGAATTGAATCAGGTTGTGATCGACTGCAATCTGCAGATTCAGCGGCTGGGACGCGAGAATCGCAGCCTGAGAGAGATGATGCGCTCCCTGGCCCCCGAGCTGCCGGAATCTCCTGATGAATAGTCTGCTGCGCCCCTCGCGCCGCGTGCTGCTGGAAGCGCTGGTGCTGATGTTGGTTGCCGCAGCCGCCGGCCTGAGTCTGAACTATGCAATGGTAATGAACGCCTTCTCGGGCCGTAATATCGTTCTCGCGCCGCAAGCCACGGATCCGGGTGCTGAGCAGCAATTTCCGCTGCCGGTCGATTATGAAGAGCTTGAGGAACTGCTGGCCGCAGGGCAGTTGCTGGTCGATGCGCGTGACCCTCACCTCTATGCCGATGCCCATCTGCCAGGGGCGATCTCTTTGCCGCTCGGCGAGGTTGACCTTCGGTTAGATGCTTTTTCTACCCGTATTTCGAAAGAGACCCCACTAATTATTTATTGCAATGGCTTCGGCTGCCCTGATTCTTTTGATCTGGGGGTGCGCCTGATTGCCGAAAGCTATCGGCATGTCAGGGTCTATGAAGGGGGCTTTCCCGAATGGCGCGATCGGGGACGCCTGCTTGAGTCGGGGGCGCCATGAAGCAAGTGCTCTATCATCTCTGCCGTCTGTTGCTCGCCGGAGTTTTTCTCTACGCCGGTTTTCTTAAGGGGCGCGATCCGGTTGCCTTCGCCGGGTCGATCGCGTCCTATCAGATTCTGCCCTATGCCTTCAACTATTTGGTGGCGGCGACACTCCCTTTTGTTGAACTGCTTGGCGGAACGCTGCTGCTGTTGAACCGGCGGGTTCGGCCAGCGTTACTAGTCCTGTTCGGTTTGAATAGCGTTTTCATGTTGGCGCTTGTCAGCTTGTTGCTGCGGGGGCTGGATGTTGATTGTGGATGTTTTCACCCGGCCGGCGAAGAGGGGACCGGCACCAGCCCGCAGATGGCGCTTCTGCGTGATGCCGGGCTGATGCTGGCGATTGTGTGTGCATGGATCCTGCATCAACCAGCAGCTGATGAATTATTAGATGATTGAACCCTGGCAGCAACAACTTAGAGAGAGTCTGGTCGATCTTGATTGGCTCGCACATCGCTTCAATGTGGATATTGAGCCGCTGAAACCGGTTGTCGAACGCTATCCTTTGCGCTTAAGTCCGGTTGTTCTGGGTCTGCTTGAAGCCCCCGGCGACCCAATCTGGCGGCAGTTTATTCCTGATCCGCGTGAACTCGAAGAGACTGGTCTGATTGATCCGCTCGGCGAAGAGAATCTTTCGCCGGTCCCTGCGGTGGTGCACCGTTATTCCGAACGGGCCCTTTTTCTGGTTTCGGGAAGTTGCGCCAGTTATTGCCGTTTCTGTACCCGCAAACGGCGCGTCAGCTGCGTGGGCAGCTCCCCCAGCTTTCGCGAGTTGCGCGAAGGGATCGCCTATATCGCCGCGACCCCGCAAATCAGAGATGTCCTCTTCTCCGGCGGTGATCCGCTGCTCCTGCCAGACGCAGTCTTAGGTGACCTGCTTGATCGGATTCACCAGATTCCACATGTCGAGATCATCCGTATCGGCAGTCGTACTCCATTTGTGCTTCCCCAGCGGATTACGCTGCAGCTCTGTCAATTATTCAAACGTTTCGCGCCCCTGTATCTGAATACCCACTTTAATCACCCGCGTGAACTGACGGCCGAGGCGATCTCTGCCTGCAACCTGCTTGCCGATCACGGGATCGTGCTCGGGAATCAGACCGTACTGCTCAAAGGAGTCAACGATGACCCGGCTGTGATACAGGAGTTGTTTTTCAAGTTGTTGAAGATGCGGGTGCGGCCTTACTACCTGCACCAGATGGATCTGGTGCGCGGCTGTGAGCATTTCCGTACCCCGCTCGCCCGCGGGCTCGAAATTATGGCCAGTCTGCGTGGGCCGGTGTCGGGCCTGGCTTCCCCACATTATGTGGTCGATCTTCCCGGCGGCAAAGGGAAGGTCCCATTGTTACCAGAGGTGGTTTTTCGCCACGAAGAAAAAACGCTGATCAGGACGGTTTCTGGAGAAATGCTCAATTACCCGGATATACTAAGCGACCCGACAGAGCATTAAAA